>JAGWAK010000023.1:8917-24944 GCA_021296435.1 Acidimicrobiia bacterium | reverse complement strand
CCCCATCCATCCTGTCATTCCCGCGGAGGCCGGAATCCATGCTCCGGAGAAAGTCGCGGCGTCGTCTGTCGATGACTCGGCATTCTCCCGGGTTCCCGAGTCGGCGTACCGCATGAATGTGGGGCCGGCCCGACGGCGCGCGACGGTGACTCCGTGAACGTCGGCTTGGCGTTCCGGCGCAACGCGGTGCGCTACCCGAACGCGACCGCGCTGTTCGACGTGGGGCCGCAGCGCCGCGATGTGACCTGGGCAGAACTGGAGGAGCGGACCAACCGCATCGCCAACATGCTCGGAGATCGCTTCGGAATCGAGCCCGGCGGCCGCGTGGCGCTGCTCGTGGCGAACCGCCCCGAGGTCGTCGAGGTGCTCGGCGGTATCACCAAGTCCGGCGCGATCTACGTGGGGCTCAACTTCCGGCTCGGCCCGACTGAATTGGACCAGATCATCGACAACGCCCGGCCGCGGTTGCTGCTCTGCGACACCGAGCACCTCCACCAGACCGTCGAGGCTGCCGAGAAGTACGGCCTGGAGGTCCTGGACATCGACGACGAGCCCTACCGGTCGCTCGTGGCCGCGGGGACCCCCACCCCCCCGGCCACNNNNGCATCGTCTACACCAGCGGCACGACCGGGCGCCCCAAAGGGGTGCTGTTCGACCACGCCCGGGTGCTGCAGCACGCCACCGTGACGGCGCTGGAGTACGAGATCTTCCAGCACAGCCGCTACCTGCTGCAGATCCCGCACAACTCCAGCGTCAACATCACGATCGTGCCGGCGCTGCTCATGGGCGCCGCGCTGGGGTTCCGCGACAGCCGCAGCTTCGACCCGCGAGGGTTTGCCGAGACGGTTGATCGCCAGGGAGTCAGCCACTCCTTCCTGGTGCCCACGCAGTTGATGCGCCTGCTGGATCGCCTGCCGCCGGCGCACGACGGCCTGCTGGGCGGGCTGGTGACGCTCGGCTACGGCGCCTCGCCGATCTCGCCGGAGCGCCTCGGGGAGTTGGTCGGTCGCTTCGGGAACATCTTCAACCAGCTCTACGGCATGGCCGAGATCGCCTCCATCGGCACCATGCTGCGCAAGGAGGACCACCACCGGGGGCTGACGGAGCGCCCCGAGTTGCTGGGCTCCTGCGGCCAGCCGTCCTACGCGGTGGACGTGCGCGTCGTGGACGGCGAGCGCAACGACGTGGCACCCGGTGAGCGGGGTGAGGTCATCTTCGGCGGCCCCTACGTGATGAAGGGCTACTACCGGGACCCCGAGCGCACGGCCGAGTCGCTACGGGACGGCTGGATGCACTCCGGCGACGTGGCCGAGATCGACGACGAGGGCTTCATCTACATCGTCGACAGGCTCAAGAACCTGATCATCCGGGGCGGGCTGAACATCGCCCCCACCGAGATCGAGAACGTGCTCTACCGCCACCCGGCTGTGCTGGAGTGCTCGGTGGTGGGGGTGCCCGATGCCGACTGGGGCGAGGCCATCGTGGCGGTGGCGGCGCTCAAGGAGGGGATGGCGGTCGGCCCTCACGAGCTGCGGGAGCACTGCCGGCACTCGGAGCTGACCTCGATCAAGGTGCCCGAGCGCGTCGACTTGATCGACGCCTTGCCGAAGAACGCCGTCGGCAAGATAGCCAAGGACGAGATCCGCAAGCGCTACTGGGGCGAGGGGCGCCAGGTGTGAGCGGTTCCGGTTCCCGGCGCCACCCGCTGTCGGGCATAGCCGTGGCGGGAGTCGCGGCGACACGTCAGGCCAAGAGCCTCCAAGGCAACTCGGTACAGATTTGCCTGGAGGCGGCGCACGCGGCGCTCGAAGATGCCGGCATGAGCCTCGACGACGTGGATGGCATCTCAGCGCGCTGGCCCGGTCCCGGCGGCACCGTCTTCCATCCAGGCTCTGTGGATTGGACAGCGCTGCTCGGCAAGGGGTTCGACTGGGTGGGGGACACCTATCCGCAGGGTGCTCCCGGCCTGCTGGACGCCGCCGGCGCCATCCTGGCCGGCCAAGCCACGACGGTCCTGGTGTTCGGGGGCAGGGCGGGGGAGTCCGGCGCCGGGGCGTCCGTCGCTGGCTACACCCGGCCCGACAACGAGTTCACCTCGTGCTGGGGGTCGCTCACCGCCGCGCAGTTCGCCCTGGTGGCGCAGGTGTACCTGCGCCGGTACGCCCCGGACCCCGAGCGGATGGCGCTGGTGCCGGCCACGATCCGCAACGCCGGGTCGGCCAATCCCGCCGCGGTGATGTACGGCCGGGGCCCCTACCGGCCCGCCGACGTGCTTGCCTCGCCGCCGGTGGCCGAGCCGTTCCGGCTGCTGGACCTGTGCCTGGCCACCGAGGGCGCTGCCGCCATGGTCGTGACCAGCCTGGCGCGCGCCCGCGACTGCCCGTCGGCGCCGGCGGTGGTGCTCGGCGGGGGGTCGGAGTGGTACCGCCAGCAGTACGTGGATCCGCCCCGCTACGACGACGTGGCCCGGATCGGCGCCGGCGCCTACCGGCGCAGCTTCGGCATGGCCGGCCTGCGGCCCGACGACGTGGACGTCTTCGAGCTCTACGACATCAACACCTTCGAGGTGATCCGGCAGTTCGAGACGCTGGGGTTCTGCGGCGAGGGTGAGGGGGTCGACTACCTGGCCGAGGCCGGCATCGGGCTCGACGGCCGGCACCCCACCAACACCGACGGGGGCCTCATGGCGTACTCGCACGTGGGCTGGGGCGGCCCGACGCTGAAGATCGTCGAGGCGGTGCGCCAGATCCGCGGCACCGCCGGGCCGTCACAGGTGCCCGGCGCCGAGGTGGCCCTGGTGACCGGAGCCGGTTCGGGCGCCCAGTACCACAACGCCGTGCTGCTGGGAGCCGACCGCTAGCGCAGCCAGAAGTCGGACTGCAACTGGATTCCGGCTCCGGATCGGAGCTTGGGACGTGCCGTCGCCGGATGACGGGTTGCGATGGCGAGGGGCTGGGGCAGGTTGGCCGCTAGGCCCGCTGGTTGAAGCGGCGCTGCAGGTACTCCGAGACGATCCGCACCTTCTGGATGGTGGGCGTGCCGCCGGCGATGGCCCAGCCGTGCGAATCCCGCAGGCGCCGTTCGATTCCGTATTCCTCGCTGTAGCCGTAGCCGCCGTGCAGCTGCACCGCCACGTCGGCCACCTTCTTGGCCATCTCGTTGGCGAAGCACTTGGCCATGGACGCCTCGAGCGTCCGGGGCGCGCCGCGGCCCGCCCGCGCCGCCGCCCGGTAGATCAGCAGCCGGGCCGCCTCCACTTGCAGGATCATGTCGGCCAGGGCGGTCTGCACCGTCTGGAACTCCACGATCTCCTTGCCGAACTGCCGGCGCTCGGTGACGTACGCGGCGCAGAGGTCCAGGCAGGCCTGGCCGATGGCGAGGCTCATGGTGGCGTTGCCGAGCCGCTCGATGCTGAACGCCGTGAACAGCCGCCCAAAGCCGCCGGCGCCGATGACCAGGTTCTCCGCCGGCACGGCCACGTCGTCGAAGAACATGTCCGCCGAGGGGATTCCCCGGAAGCCCATGAGCCGCTCGGGGGGTCCGAAGGTCAGCCCATCGCTGTCGCGATCGACCACCAGTGCCCCGATGGAGCGGGCGCCGGGCTCGTCGCCCAGGCGCAGGTACACCAGGTACTGCTCGGCGTGCCCCGCCCCCGAGCACCAGCGCTTCATGCCGTTGATGACGTAGTGGTCGCCCCGCAGTTCCGCGCTCGTGGTCATATCGGTGGCGGCCGAACCGGCGTCGGGCTCGGAGATGGTGATCGCCATCGTCACCTCGCCGGCAGCGATGGGAGGCAGCAGGCGCGCCTTCTGTTCGGCCGTGCCGAAGAGATCCACGACCCGCGCCGGGCCAGTGTTGGCCTCGAACACCCCGAACGCCGCCGTGGGGGCGGCCTTGGCCAGTTCCTCGATGACGATGAGCGAGTCCAGCAGGTCGGCGCCGCCACCCCCGTAGTCGGGTGGCAGGCCCATCCCCATGTAACCCAACTCGGCCAGCCGGCGTCGCTCGGCGTCGGGGAAGGGCGTGCGCTCGGCGTCCCAGCCGGCGGCCTGCGGCTCGTACAGGTCGGCGGCGAGCGCGGCGACGGTCTCCCGCAGCGCCTCCTGTTCGGGCGTCAGGTCGATCACGCCGGAACGGTCCGGTACACGTTCCACATGTCGTAGAAGAGGCGTCCCGTCTCGAGGGTGCAGTGGTACACGGCGTCGCGCTGCTCGGGGGTCCGGGCGTACTCCGAGACGATCTCGATGCCCTCGTCGCCGTGCTCGGCGTCGGCGAGGATGTGCATCGTCCAGAAGATCAGGTCCTCCTCGCTCATGCCGTAGTTCTGCTTCTGGGCGGCCACGATGCGGGTGAACGTGTCCGGGACGAATGACTCCAGTCCGATGCCGATGGCGGCCAGCGGCACGCACCAGTCGCGGCACAGGCCCATGAACTCGAAGTACTCCGTGAGCCGGCGACCGGCGGGCAGTTGCTCGGCCGTGCGCATGGCGTCGGTGTCGCCGCCGAGCGCCGCGCCCCACTCCAGCAGCAGCTCGGGATGGGCCTTCGTGCCGGTCTCGATGCCCATGCACTCCTCGGCCAGGTTCTTGACCAGCGTGGTGCGCACGTCCTCGAACGGGCAGTTCACGTAGATGGCTCCGATCCACGGAAGCATCCGCGAGATGTGCAGGTAAAACTGCTCGCAGAACAGCACCAGCTGCGGGACTGTGACGCTGCCGTCCTCCATGGCACCCACGATCGGGTGGTCGGCCATGCCGCAACCGGGCTTGGTGAGTTCGGCCCGCAGGAGACCCACGAAGTCCTCCGGGGTCAAGGCGGCGAGTTCGTCGGTGCTGGGTGCCAGGGTTGCAACGCTCATGTGGTGCTCCTCCGTGGTTCTCGAGTGGGGTCGTGGGTCGGGATTCGTCGGTCGGGTTCTGCCGCTTGGGCCGTGCCGGCTGCCCACGCTGCCGGGGGACCGGTGGCGTGGGCTCGTCTCAGGTGCTGCGGGTGAAGATCACCGGGTAGCGGCCGAAGTATGGCCGCGTCGTGGACGGGTCCATCTCGGGGGGATCATCGGGATCGGGGACGCAGCCGTGGTCGAACATGGTCTGCACCGCCACCGGCGTCACCCCGAACAGATGGCCACCCAGCTCGCTGCCCGGGTCCAGGACCACACCGGCGGCCAGATCCTGGCCGATGCAGGCGTGCATTCCCATCCCGAAGCTGAGGCCCCACGGGTGTGCTTCCTCGGGAACTCCGCGCAGCGGGTTGAAGTCGTCGGCGTCATCGCCGAACACAGCGGGGTCGCGGTTCACCGTCGGCAGGTCGATGACGACCTTGTCGCCGGTTCGCACCGCGGTGCCGTCGGCGAGTTCGAAGTCGGCCTCGGCCCAGCGCACCGCCACGGGGCTGGAGGGCTGCAGCCGGATCGTCTCGTGCGTGGCACGCTGGCAGAAGAGCCGGTCGGTGCGCGGCTGTTCGGCGGCCTCGGGGTGATCCTCGAGCCAGGTGAAGATGTTGTGCATCGCCCGTGTGAAGGCAGTGGCGCTGGTGTGCGCCCCGGCCAGCATGTAGAAGGCCACCTCCCGGCAGATGATCTCGGGTGTGAGATCCAGGTTGTCCTGGTTGCGGACCAGCACGCTCAGCACGTCGGGGGGCAGTTCGGACTCGGGCGCTCCGCCGGCGGCGATGCGGTCCAGGATCGCCCGACGGCGTTCGATGCCCGGAGCGAGGAACTCCTCGCCGAACGCTGCCAGCGCGCCGGCCACCTCGGCCGTCTTGGCGGCCTTGTCGCCGGTGTGGTGCGCGATCGTGGCGCCCTCGATGAACAGCATGAGGTAGTCGTAGAGGCGGAAGGTCTCCTCCGGCGTGCCTTCTCGCCGGTCCACGCCGGCGGTGAGGGCGGCCAGATTCATCATCAACTGATGGCTGAAGCGCACCAGTTCGGTTCGGCCCGCCGCCAGGTGCGGTGCCAGGGTTTCGTCGAAGATGGCCGGAAAGAGGTCCTGCTCGTAGTGCCAGAAGGTGTCGCGCCGGAACAGGCGGTTCTCCAGGCGCCGACGGTTGCGGTGCTCGGCGCCGTGCAGGTTGATGACCACGTCGGACATGACCACGTCACCCTCGTCGTAGGAGCCCTGGCGCAGGTCGCGGTTGCGGTAGCACTGTTGTGCCACGGCGAAGGTGTCAACGGTGATGGTCCGGGTCGCGGCCGCGGTGGGGTTCTCGGGGTCCGTGGTGGTGGAGGTCATGGTCGGCGCCTCATCGTAGGGAGTCGTGCAGCGGGGCGGGTCAGAAGTCGGCGTGGTCGAGCGCCACGGACTGGTGCGAGATGGCGCCGCTTGTGACCGTGAAGGTGTCGCAGCCGGACGTGCCGTCGGCCGGCCCACCACCGATGCGCCAGCGCACCGATATGCGACCATCACCGTGGTCGGTGCGCTCGCCGAAGGACACCTCACCGCCTGCCAGTCGCCGGGGCACCGACTCGAAGTACTCGCCGATCACCGCAGCGCCCACATAGGACGCCTCGCCGCGCACCAAGACGGCATCGGCGGCGTAGTCGGCAGCCATGGCGGCAGGGTCGCCGGTCCCGATGGAATCCAGATGGTCCTCGACGACCTGCCGGGCGCTGCGCCCGGCGAGATCGCCCACGAGCTCAGTCATGGGTGACCCCGAGACCCAGGCCGCCGTCCACGACCAGCACCTCCCCGGTGGTCCATTCGGCCCGCGCCAGGTACTCGAAGGCCTCGGCGATCTCGGTGGCGGTGCCGATGCGCCCGAGGGCGTGGGCCCCCGACATCGCCGCCAACCGGGCCGCGGCCTGCTCGTCGTCGAACAGCCCGGCCCGCTGGTTGATCTCGGTGAGCACCGCGCCAGGGCGCACGCAGCCAACCCTGATGCCCTGCGGCCCCAGTTCGGCTGCCAGGACGCCGGTGAGCGTCTCGATGGCGCCCTTGGTGGCCGCGTACGGCGCCACGCCGGGGAAGCTGCGCTTGGTGTGCACCGAGCCCACGAAGAGCACGCATCCCTGCGTGCGGCGCAGGTGCGGCACGGCCAGGCCGCAGAGCATCATGCCCGCCACCACGTTGCTGTGGAACAGGGCAAGCAGCCGATCCTCTTCGAGTTCTTCCACCGGTCCCCGGTACATGTTCCCGGCGTTGTTCACCAGCACGTCGAGGCGCCCCCCGCCGTGGCGCACAGCCGTCTCGACCATGCGTTGGCGGTCGGTGGCCACCGTCACGTCGCCCGCCACCGCGCAGCAGTGCTCGCCGAGCCGGGTCGCCACCGCCTCCACCCTCTCGGCCCGGCGGCCGGTGACGGTCACCGACGCCCCGGCTGCGGTGAAGTGCTCGGCTGCTCCCTCGCCGATGCCCGACCCGCCCCCGGTGATGAGCACTGACATGCCCTCGACGGGTCTCATGACGCCGCCGAGCGTCCGGGCGTGCGCGCCGCGTCGCCGACGCCGTCCACGCTGGCCGGCCGCGGCAGGTGCGAGAGGATCGACATGGTGATGCCGCCGTCGACCAGCAGCGTCTGGCCGCAGACGTAGTCGGAGTCGGCGGACGCCAGCCAGAGGACCGCCTTGGCGATGTCGGTGGTGGTACCGAGCCGGCCTCGCGGCACGGCCAGCTCGCGCTCGGCCCGCAGCACCGGGTCGGCGTTGATGGGTGCCGACATGCCGCCGTCGATCAGCCCGGGGGCCACACAGTTGACCCGGACGCCCAAGCGCGACCACTCCAGCGCCATCTGCTGGGTCAGCATGATGATGCCCGCCTTCGTGGAGGCGTAGGCGCCGGCGTTGGGGCCGGGCGCGATGCCGTTCATGGACGCCACGTTTACGATCTGCCCGCCCCCGGCGCCGGCCATGCGGCGCGCCGCGGCCCGCCCGCACAGGAACGTGCCGACCAGGTTCACATCCACGACAGCCCTGAAGTCCCCGGCGGGCAGTTCCAGCAGCGGGCCGAAGCGCACGATTCCGGCGTTGTTGACGAGTACCTCGGGGGTGCCGAAGCTGTCGAGGGCGGCCTCGATCTCGTCCTCGTCGCCGACCGAGGCGGCTAGCGCCACGGCGCCGTCGATCTCTTCCGCGACGTGCTGCGCGCCGGTGCCGTCGGTGTCCAGGACGCCCACGCGGTAGCCCGCAGACCCTGCCAGCCGGGCGATCTCGGCGCCGATGCCGGCGGCGCCGCCGGTCACGAGAAGCGAACGGTCGGCTGTCATGGCTGCTCCTGGCGCTCGGCGGGCACGAAGACGATGGGGTATGACGAGAAGTGGGGGCGCTTGGTGTGGGGATCCTGCACCGGCGGATTCTGGGGGTCTCTTCGGCCGCCGGCGGCGAGCGTGACCGTCACCATCACCGCCACCGTGCCGTAGAGATGATCGTCGTCGGGCATCCCCTTCCCGAGGATCTCCATGCCACCGTCCAACTCGGCGCCGATACAGGCGTGAGCGCCCGCGCCGAAGCTGATGCCCCAGGCGTTGGCGCCATCGGGAACCGTGCGGTGCGGGTTGAAGATGCCGGCATCGGGCCCCCACACCTCCGGGTCGCGGTTCACCGTGGCGAGATCGATGACAACCCGGCTGCCCTGGGGCAGCACCGTGCCGTCACGCAGGCTCACGGTGCGCAGCGGCTCGCGCCACGCCACGGGGCTCGCCGGGTTGAGGCGCAACGACTCGTGCACGCAGCGCTGAGCGAAGGCGGGATCGGTGGCTGCTCGGCGGAGGTCCTCGGGGTACGCCTCGGCGCGGCGGAAGATCTCGTCCAGGGCGTGGGTGTAGGTGTCAGCAGTGCTGTGGGCCCCGGCCTGCAGGTAGAAGCAGATCTCCCGCTCGATCACCGCCGGCGAGATCTCCAGAGCCTCCTGATGGCGGAGCAGCAGCGTCGCCACGTCACGAGGCAGGTCGTCCTCGGCGATCTCACCGGCGGCCAGTCGGGCCAGTGAGCGGCGGCGCCGGTCCAGGGAATCGGTCAGCATCTCTGCCCGGAATGCCTCGAGTTGCTCTCGCACCTCCGCCCGCACCTGCTGGGGGTCCCGGGTGGAGTGCGCCAGCGTGGCGCCGGCACTGAACGTGCCGACGAAGTCCTCCAGACGCGAGGTGTGGGCCACGTTGGCCGGGTCGTGGTCGACACCGGCGATCGTGGCGGTGAGGCTGATGGCGGCCCGGTAGCCGAGCGCCCGCAGGTCGGCGCGCCCTGCAGACATGTAGGGCGCCAGCACCGCATCCAGGGTCTCGCCCAGGACCCGGCGTTCCCAGTGGGCGAACACCTCCCGGCGGAACAGCCGGTTCTCCACTCGCCGCCGGCGCCTGTGGGCCTCGCCGTGCAGTACCAGCAGGCAGTCCCTCATGATGACCGCGCCCTCGTCGTACATGGCTTGGCGCAGGTCCTTGCTCCGGTACGCCTCGCGGGCTTGCTGCCAGCCCGTCAGCACGATCGCGTCGGGTCCGCCGGTCAGGGTGTCCTGCACGTCAGACCTCCGGCTCGTCGTCGGCGCCGGGCGCGTCTCTCTCGGGGACCTGGCCCACTTCGCCGGCCAGTCGCTGTGCCGCCGCCGACGGAGCCAGATCCCCCTGCGCCACTTCGGCGAAGAGTGCTTCGGTCTGCCGGGTCGGCTGTTCCACCAACTGGTCCACCCAGCGGTGCAGGTGGCGGCGCACCTCCTCGGCGACGTGCCGGGCACGCCGCTCCGCTTCGGCGCTGGAGGTGCGCAGGTGCTGGCGGTGATCCTGCACGTGCTTGAAGAGTTCGTCGGCGCCCTCGCCGGTGGTGGCGACGGTGAGTGCCACCGGTGGCCTCCAGCCGGCGCGATGGCCCAGATCCAGCATGTATTCGAGGTCGCGTCGGGCATCGGTGGCCCCGGCCCGGTCGGCCTTGTTGACCACGAAGATGTCGGCCATCTCCAGCAGGCCGGCCTTGTTGGCCTGCACGGCGTCGCCCCACCCCGGGCTCACCGCCACGATCGTGGTGTCGGCGGTGCGGGCGATGTCCACCTCGACCTGACCGATACCCACGGTCTCCACGATGATCAGGTCGTGCCCGGCGGCGTCGAGCAGCCGGACCGCCGACAGTGCCGCCAGGGCCAGCCCCCCCGACTGGCCGCGGCTCGCCATGGAGCGCACGAAAGGTCCGCCGGGCGTCGCGGCGCTGCCCATCCGAACCCTGTCGCCGAGGATGGCGCCGCCGGTCAGCGGGGACGAGGGATCCACCGCCAGGATGGCGACGCGCCAGCCGTCGTCGGCGGCAACCTGTGCCAGGCGATCGGTGAGGGTGGACTTGCCGACGCCCGGAGCGCCGGTCATGCCCACCACGTGGGCGGCTCCGGCGAGCGGCCAGGCGGCGACGGCGACGGCGTCGGCGAGCGGCCCGCCCCGCTCGGTGTAGGTCAGCAGCCGCCCCAGTGCCCGCCGGTCGCCGCCGCGGGCACGCTCGAATAGGGCCGTGACGTCTCCGGGTGCGGTGGGGGGTTCGCCGTCCGGGTGCGGCGCGGCACGCTCGGGCGTGGGGCCTGCAGCCGGGCCGGCGGTCATGCTCGGCGGGCTGCGGCCGCCCGCACCGTCCGGGCCACCTCCGCCGCCGAGGCGCCCGGGCCCAAGACGGCGAACACGCCGGCCTCCGCCAGGCGCTCGAGGTCTACGTCCGGCACGATCCCACCTACCACGACCGGTACATCCGTGCCGGTGGCGCGCACGGCCTCCACCATGCGGGGCGCCAGCGTGAGGTGGCCACCGTTGTGGATCGAGAGGCCGATCACGTCGGCGTCCTCCTGCTCGACGGCGAGCAGGATCGATTCAGTGGTCTGGCGAAGTCCCAGGTAGATGACCTCCAGGCCGGCATCGCGCAGCATGCGTGCGACCACCTTCAGGCCCCGATCGTGGCCGTCCAGCCCCAGCTTGGCCAGCACCACCCGGACCGGTTGCCGACGCTCGGTCTCGGCGCCGGCAGCGTCGCCGTCGGGGCCGCTCATACCACTGCGGGTTCGGTGTAGGTGCCGAAGACGCCCTCGAGGGCGTTCACGATCTCACCTTCGGTGGCCTCGACGCGCACGCAGTCGATGATGGGCTCCATGAGGTTGACCGTCGGGTCGGCGGCGTCTGCGGCCAGCCTCTCCAGTGCGGCCACGACAGCCCCGCCGTCGCGCCGCTGCTTCGCCTCGGCAAGGCGCGCCAACTGCTGGTCCTCGACATCGTCAGCGATGTAGAGGGTGGGGGTTTCGCCGTCGTCGCCGGTGGTGTGGGCGTTGACGCCCACGATGATCCGCTGCCCGGCGTTCACCTCACGCTCGAAGCGGTAGGCGCTGTCGGCGATCTCGCCCACGAAGTAGCCGTTGGCGATGCCCTCGTAGACGCCTTCCAGGATCGACCCCTCGCCGAGCTTGTCGAGGTGGTCGAACACCTCGGTGGCGCGCCGCTCCATCTCGTCGGTCATCCACTCCACGTAAGCGGAGCCGCCCAGCGGGTCGGCCACGTTGGTGGCGCCGGTCTCATGCGCGATGACCTGCTGGGTCCGCAGGGCGATCCGCGCCGCCCGCTCGGTGGGCAGGGCGAGCGCCTCGTCGTAGCTGTCGGTGTGCAGGCTCTGGGTGCCGCCGAGGACCGCCGCCAGCGCTTGGGTGGCGACCCGGGCGATGTTCACCTCGGGCTGCTGGGCGGTGAGCGACACCCCGGCGGTCTGGGTGTGGAAGCGCAACTGCAGCGAACGCTCCTGGCGGGCGCCGTAGCGCTCGCGCATCCAGCGCGCCCAGATGCGCCGGGCGGCGCGGTACTTGCCGATCTCCTCGAAGAAGTCGATGTGGCTGTTGAAGAAGAACGACAGGCGGCCGGCGAAGTCGTCCACGTCCAGCCCGGCGGCCATCGCCGCCTCCACGTAGGCGAAACCGTTGGCGAGGGTGAAGGCCAGTTCCTGGGCGGCCGTGGAGCCGGCCTCGCGGATGTGGTAGCCGCTGATGGACACGGGATGCCAGCGCGGCATCTCGGCGGTGGTGAACCCGATGAGGTCGGTCACCAGCCGCACCGAGGGGCGCGGCGGGAAGATGTACTCCTTCTGCGCCTGGTACTCCTTCAGGATGTCGTTCTGGATGGTGCCGCTGAGCCGGGCGCGTTCGGTGCCGCCGCGCTCGCCGGTCACGATGTACATGGCCATGAGGATGTTGGCGGGCCCGTTGATGGTCATCGACGTGCTCACGCCGCCCAGGTCGATGCCGGCGAAGAGGTCCTCCATGTCGGCGATCGTGTCGACTGCGACGCCGGCCCGGCCCACCTCGCCGACCGCCCAGGGATGATCGGAGTCGCGCCCCATGAGCGTGGGCATGTCGAAGGCCGTCGACAGCCCCGTGCCTCCGGCTTCCAGGAGCCTCTTGAAGCGCTGGTTGGTGTCTGCCGCGGTGCCCATGCCGGCGAAGAGCCGCATCGTCCACAGCCGTGAGCGGTACATCGAGGGGTAGATGCCCCGCGTGTACGGGAACTGACCGGGGTAGGGCGGATCCCCGTGCACCGCTGCCAGCGGGATGCCGGACATGGTCTCGAAGGTGCCGTCGCGCAGCGGGGCGGCTTCGAATGCGGCCCGCCACTGCGCCTCGGCTCGGGCGCGTGGCGAGTCCTCGTCGTCGTGCGACTCGGCTCCGCCGGGGAAAGGGTTGTCGGGGAGACTCATAGTTGACTCTGTGCCGGGCGGCCCGCCGGTTCGCCCGAGGTGCGCCCAACCGTTCCCGGCACAGTACCCGCGGACCGGCTGGGCTCGCCTCGTACAACCTGCGAGGGGAGTGCCCTGTTGTACGGTTCGGTGCTGGCCTACAATCTAGCGCCGATCCGCCAACCCAACAGTTGTTTGAGGAGTTGTCAATGGCCGAGGCCGCCACCGGGACACCCAGGCCCTCCAAGCGTCGACGCCAAGAGGTCATCGACGTCGCCGCGCGGATCTTCAACGAGAAGGGCTATGAAGCGACCTCTATTCAGGAGATCGCTGAGGAAGTTGGGATCCTCAAGGGCAGCCTCTATTACTACATCGACACCAAAGAGGATCTTCTCTTCAGTGTCATCAAGGAGGCCTACGACGCGGCGCTCGGCGTCATCGAGGAGTTGGAGCAGCGTGAGGGCAGCGCGCTCGAGCTCATCGAGGCGCTCCTCCAGGGGCACGCCAGAGTCTTCGCCTCCACGTTCGTGCAGTCCTCGGTGTTCTTCAGGGAGTTCCGGGCGCTCTCAGAGGAACGCCAGGAGACGATCCGCGAAGCGGCTGACGTCTACAGCAGGTTCCTGATCTCACAGATCCGCCGCGGCCAGCGCTCCGGGGAGATCAAGTCCCAGATCAACCCTCGACTTGCCGGCATCGGCATCATCGGCATGATGAACTCCATGGCGTTCTGGTACCGCCCCGACGGGCCGGCCAGCGCCGCGCAGATCGGGAGGGAGTTCAGCCGGCTGGTGATCGGGGGCCTGCAAACCTGACGGCGTCCTGCCCCGCCGGCGGGCTCAGGCGCCGGCTATGGGTTCGGTGCTGATCGCCACCGAGCGGATCTTGGCGTCGCCCTTCGGCTGCTCACCGCGCCGAGGTAGCGCCGCGAAGGCGTGCACGGCGTCCATTCCGGCGGTGACCTGGCCGAAGATGGTGTAGGAGTGCGGCAGGTTCACGCTCCCCAGGCAGATGAAGAACTGCGACCCGTTGGTGTTGGGGCCGGCATTGGCCATCGCCAGAGTGCCCTCCCGGTACTGGCCGCGCCCTTCGAGTTCGTCGGCGAATCGGTAGCCGGGGCCGCCACGTCCGGTTCCGGTGGGGTCACCGGCCTGCACCACGAATCCCGGCACCACCCGGTGTACGGGACAGTTGTCGTAGTAGCCCTGCTGGGCCAGGAAGACGAAGCTGTTGACCGCCAGTGGGGAGCGCTCGGCCTGGAGGTCCAGTTCGATGCTGCCGCACGTGGTGTCGAGCGTCGCCGAGTAGCGCAACGCCGGATCGAGAGTCATGGCTGGGGGTTCTGTCCACTGCACGGCGGTGACTCTACCGGGATGGGCCACGGGGTCCTGCGCCGGCGGTTCGGCGGCATCTCCAATGCGGGCCCGCTGGTCGCAGGCGCCTAGTCTGGACCCGTGACGGGGCCGTCGGAGAGCGCGAACCAGGCGGCCACCGGCTCCGGCGCTTCGGATCCCGGCGCAGCGCCGCCGCTGGTTGCTCGGCAGGATCCGACGACCGGCCGCGATGTCCAGGACATTCAGCGGCGCACGTTGCGCGTGTTGATGGCCGTCGTGTCGGTGGGTGGAGCGGGCACGGCCGGGGCGTTCAGCGTCGCCGCGGTGCTCGCCGAGAGGATCACCGGCAACGAGACGCTCAGCGGCCTGGCCGCCAGTGGATTGACCATCGGTTCAGCCCTGGTGGCGGTGCCGATGGCGAAACTCATGAACCGCAGCGGCCGGCGGGTGGGTCTGCGCTCGGGGTACTTCTTGGCGCTGGCCGGAGCGATCGTGGCGATGCTGGGGGGCCAAACGGACGCCTACGCGCTCGTCGTCATCGGCTTTGCCGCTGTCGGAACGGGCAATGCCTGCACCCTGGCGGCTCGGTTCGCGGTCGTCGACCTGGCGGTGCCCGCGCACAGGGCCCGGACCATTGGGCTCCTGGTCGGTGCCACCACGGTCGGTGCCATCCTGGGTCCCACGCTGGCGCTGGGCCCTGCGACGACGGTGGCCACCGCTGTGGGCCTCGACGAGTTGTCCGGCCCGTACCTCTTTGCCGCGGCGGCGTTCATCCTGGCGGCGCTGCTGTCGGATCGCGGCCTGCGACCCGACCCGCTGCTGGTGGCAAGACGGCTCGGCGGCGGTGCCGAGACGGCCCGGACCGGCGGCAACCTCGCTCGCTCGATCCGCCTGATCTTCCGGCTCCCAGCGGTCCGCCTGGCCACGTTGGCGATGATGGTGGGACAGAGCGTCATGGTGGCGACGATGGTCATGACGCCGCTGCACATGACCGACGGTGACCAGAGCCTGGATCTCATCGGGTTCGTGATCTCCATCCACATTGTGGGGATGTACGCACTGGCACCCCTGGTGGGATGGGTGACGGACCGTTTGGGGCCGGTGCCCATGATCGTCGCCGGCGGGGTGATCAGCTTCGGTGGGGCGGAGATCGCCGCGCACACGCCCCCTGACGTGGCCTGGGGCATGTTCGTCGGCATGTTCGGGGTGGGCCTCGGCTGGAATTGCTGTCTCGTTGCTGGTACTGCTCTGTTCACCGCCGTCGTGTCGGCCGCCGACCGCGTCCCGGTGCAGGGAGCAGCCGACCTGCTGATGACGGCCTCGGGGAGCGTCGCCGGAGTGGCCGGGGGTGCGGTCGTGGCGTGGCAGGACTTTCAGTTCCTCAGCCACTACAGCGGCCTGTTCGGCGCCGCGCTGGCCGGCGTGGCGGCCGTGGCGTACCTGCGCAACCTGGGTGATTCTCCCAGGTCGGCGACACGCGCGTGAGGCCGGTCGGGGAGCAAGCCGGAGAGCGAGAAGCGTGCGCAGCTGTGTGCGCGGCCGGCTGTTGCAGCGCTTGTTCTGACGCTGCTCGCGGTGGTGGTCGGATGCGTGTGGGTGGCACGTCCAATGCCACGCTGTTGACCCTGATGCTGATGCACGAGCCCTCGGCAGGCCTGGCTCCGATCATCACCCGTCAGTTCTTCGCCGCCATCGACCGCCTAAACCGCGAGATCGGCCTGACGGTCCTCATGATCGAGCAGAATGCCCGCAAGG
Organism: Acidimicrobiia bacterium; assembly: GCA_021296435.1. Lineage (GTDB taxonomy): Bacteria > Actinomycetota > Acidimicrobiia > Acidimicrobiales > CATQHL01 > VXNF01. The sequence continues at coordinate 9,251 of JAGWAK010000023.1, read as the reverse complement.
GCCTCGAAGCCAGCCATCGGGGCTACGTCATCGAGATGGGCCGCATCACCCACCAAGGGCAAGCCGCAGCGCAACTGGCCGACGCCCAGGTACGCAGAGCATCCCTCGGCGCCCGCTGAAGTTCCGGCGCGCCCAAGCCTCCCCCGAACACCGGCGCTCGCCGGGTCTTCATTGCTGGCGCTGGGGGTCGCAACTCCCGCGCCGACCCTCTCCCCGATCACTATGGCTCGCCGAGTCTTCCTCGGCGCCGCTGGTCGCGTCGGCCGGAATCAGCGCCTGAGTGGGTAGGCGACGGTGCCGCCCGCGCTGGATGCGCCCGAACGGCGCCGATGCT
>JAGWAK010000023.1:0-8865 GCA_021296435.1 Acidimicrobiia bacterium | reverse complement strand
GATGATCTGGGCGCCGTGCTCGTGGACCTCCGTGTGGTGGCAGTGGCTGCAGAGCAGGCACAAATTGTCGAGATTGGTGGGACCGCCGTTCTCCCAGAACTCGATGTGGTGGGGTTGGCAGAAGCTGTTGCCGGCGCCGCAGCCGATGCAGCCCCGATCCCTCGCGGCCAGGGCGATGCGCTGGGCGTCGCTGGCGTCGCGGTACTCGCGCCCCAGCCAGAGCGGCTGGCCCTCGGTATCGAAGAGGGCGGGAAGGATCTTGGCCTCCAGAGCCAGTCTCACGAGTTCGTCGGCCGCGAGCGGGGTGCCGTCGGCCAATCGCCCGCTGGCGAGTTGCCCGGCGACGAGGTCGTAGTCGGCGATCACGAGGAGTGTCGTGCTCTGCTTCGCGCCCTTGCCGGAGCGCGTCACGAGCATCTCGAGGGCGTCCGCGAAGCGCTGGGGCACGGTGGCGCGGTTGTTGGGATCCTCGGACCGTCGCAGCTTCCGGGCGGCGGCGGCCAGGGCCGTCTCGACACGGGCTCCGGCGATGGGATCGAGTAGGCCGAACAGCTTGTACATGCCGTCGGGCTGGTGGGTGATGGAAACTTCGCGGCGCTTGTGCTGCCTCAGTCGGCGCGCCACATGATCCTCATCGGCGGTCCGTTCGTTGACGTGCTCGCGCAGCGTGCGACCGAAGGTGTCGGTTGGCTCACTCTCTGCGGCGCTAAGCAGTTCCGGCTCGTCGATGGCGGTGTCGTCGGCGGCTTCGGCGATCATCCGTGCGTGATGAGCCGTGATCGAGCCCTCGGAGAGAGCCTCAGCGGTTGCGGGCAGCTCTTCCAGCTGACCGGCGAATTTCACGTCGCGCTTGGCGCTGCCCCGGGACTGCTTCAGTCGGTTGCGCACCGCCTCGGCGGCCATGGCCTCGCCATCGCGACGAGCCAACTCAGACACTGTGTCACTCTTCACTGAAGCCAGCCGCGCTTCGCAGCGGCCCACAAGGCCGAGCCGTTCCTCGAGCCACTCGCCGTCGAGCGAACGCAGCGTTGTCACGAGCGTGTCGAGGAGGTCGACCGCTATTGCCGCCGTCTCGACAGGCGCTGTCGTCCCAGCCGGGCCTGGCGCCGTGTCAGGCTGCGTGTCTGAGCTGCTGAAGAGGGTGAGATTGGTCATCGGTCGTTCCCCGAGGGCTCGCGGTGTCGTCGGCTTCGGGCCGACCGGAGTCGGCAAGCCGGTTGGGGAAGCTCAACCCTCGCTGTGGCGGGGGCCGTTAACCGGTGCCCCGCACTCTAGCAGACTCTTGATGTGCAGGCAACAACTGTTCGTCAATCAGTCGACAAATACTGTTGAATCACTGATACTTGCATCGCGCTGCAGTCGCCGTCCGGCTGGACGATCTGCCTAGTCCCCGGTTCGTCGATCGGGACGTGGCTTGAGTCGCCGGATAGTTGATCCCGGTTCTCGCGGCATGACACGGAGCTGGCCCTGGGAGTCATCTTGCGGCGCCTAGCCCAGGACGTTGACCGGGGCTGCGGCGTCGAGGGGGCGGTTGCGGCTGAAGGTGGCCAGGTCGATGGGCAGGCCCAGGTGGGGTCCCTTTACGGTGAGCGGGTCGGCGTCGTGGTCCCTGCCGGCCTCCACCTCGGTGATCAGTTCCGCCATGCAGTGGGCGGCGATGGCGGCGTTCTTGAACTGGTTGCCGCTGGTGCCGATCGCCATGTAGTAGCCGTCGAGGTCGGTGCGGTCGTAGATCGGCAGCCAGTCCTCGGTGACGTCGTAGACGCCGACGACGCCCCGCTGCTCATGCGGCACGCCGAGGTTGCGGATCCGCCGGGCGCCCCGCAGCACCTGGGTCTCAAACTCGGTGCGGGTCGTCGTCAACGGCACCGCGTCGGGGTCCTCGACCCACTCGAGTTCGTCGCAGGCCGCCTCGACGCTGCCGATAAGGATGTTGTTGGGGCGCTCGGGGCGCAGGTAGAAGCCGCAGTCCAGATCACCCATGACGCAGCCGACCTCGTCGAAGTCCAGACCCTGGGGTCCGGGGACCACGTAAACCTCGCGGCGCATCGGGCGGGTGGAGATCGCAGCGGCGCCCTCCAGGCCGGCCAGGCGGTTGATGTGCGACGAGTGCGGGCCCGCCACGTTCACCACGACGGGGGCGCGCACCTCGGTCCCGTCGTCGAGCGCCACGCCCGCCACCTGGTCGCCGTCCCGCAGCACGCCGGTGACGGTGCGGCCGTAGAGGAACGTGCCACCACCGGCCGCCGCGGCGTCGGCCAGGTTGCGGGCCGCCAGCATCGGGTCGGTGACGTAGCCCCCCTCGGGCATCCAGATGGCGCCGTCGACGAACCCGTCCGGTTCGGCCCAGAAGCGCTCGTCGTCCATCCGGGCCGGCGGGCCGAACCGGCGGGCGTCGAGGTACGGGAAGCGGCGCTGGAGCTCATGGCGGTCCAGGTCCTGATACGGCACCCCGAGGGCGTCGAAGTGCTCGGCGGCCCGCTCGTGGTTGGAGCCGGGGACCTTGAAGACCAGCATCCCGCACTGCACGAACTCCGGTACCAGCGCCCCGGCCGGAGCGGCCACGTGCTCCCGCCATCGCAGCCAGTAACCCAGCCCCTCGACGGCCATGGCCACCCCGGCCCGGGTGGAGTAGTTGAAGCGCACCACCGCGCTGGAGGCACTCGTGGACCCCTGGCCGGCACCCGGCAGCCGCTCCACGCTCACCGTGGCCAGGCCGCGCCGGGTGAACTCGTAGGCGACCCCGGCGCCGATCACTCCGGCACCGATGATCACGGCGTCGGCTCGCTCGACGCTCATCGCCGCTGCCGGCCTTGCGGGCCGTGTCGGGTGCTCGCCGCCGCCCGGCGGGCTGCTCTGCGGGCAAGTCCCGCGTGCCTGCTCGAGCCGACACCGTGTGCACCGCCGTTCACCGCACGGACGGTAGTTGCCGTTCCTCGCCGGGGGTGTCTCACGGGATCCCTACAGTTGCGGGCGTGACTGTGGCGGTGCGGTTGACGCCGTACGGTGCGCCGACCCTGGAGGCGCTGTGCGAGGTCGTGGAGGACGCGCGCGCAGACGCCGGGCACTTCCTGGCGCCGGTGACGGTGGTCGTGGGCGAGCACCGCCTGGCAATCGTGACTAGGCGGGCGCTGGCCAGGCGGGGACACATCGGGGTGGACTGTGTCACCCTGCGGGAGCTGGCCGAGCGGCTGGCGGGCGAGGCCCTGGCCGCCCGGGGACTGCGGCCCGCCTCGGCTGCGGTGCTGGCGGGAGCCATGCGGCAGGTGCTGCAGACGCCCGCCGCCGGAGTGTTCGGAGAGGTGCGCGACCATCTGGCCACCGAGCGCGCCCTGCTCGAGACACATCGCACGCTGCGCGATCTCAGCGAGCGCCAGCTGGGAGCCCTGGCGAAATCCTCGGCGCGAGCCGCCGACGTCGTGGCCGTCAGCCGGTACGTGCGGCGACGGCTGGTGGCCGGGGGCTACCACGACGAGCGCGACCTGCTGGAGGAGGCGACGGGGCTGCTCAACGCGCTGAGCCGATCCGGGGCCGCGGAGCCGGCGGACCCGCATGACCGAATGTCCGACGGCGTGCCGGGACCGACGGGTGGGTCGGCTCCACAGGGCGGCACGGCGCCGGGGGGCGACCCGCCCCGGATCGCCGACATCGCCGGGATGGGACGCATCGTGCTGTACCTGCCGCAGCGGCTGGGCTCCGCCGTGCTCGACCTGCTGGTCGCCCTGGCCGCCGCGGCCGAGGGGTTCAGCGTCGTGGCCGGCGTCTGCGGCGACGAGGCCGCCGACGCCCCAGTGGCCGCGGTGGTGCGCCGCCTAGTCGGTACCGAGGCATGGCAGCCCCCGGGCGTGCCGGAGCCGGCGCCGACCCGCATCATCGCCGCGCCCGACCCCGACGAGGAGGTGCGCACGGCGCTGCGGGGCGTGGTGGAGGCACTGCGCCGGGAAGTGCCGCTGGAGCGCATGGCGGTGCTGTACGGGCGCGACGACCCGTACGCCCGCCTGCTGGGCGACCAACTGCAGGCGGTGGGGTTGCCCTTCAGCGGCCCGTCGGCGCGCCCGCTGACCGCGAGCGTGCTCGGGCGCTTCCTGCTGGGGCTCCTGGGCCTGCCGGCACGTCGCTACAACCGCTCTGACGTGATGGCCTGGCTGGCAGCGGCGCCGATCCGTGCCGCGCAGCACCCGGAAGGGGACGGGCGCTGGCGGCCGGTGCCGGTGGCGGCCTGGGAGCGGGTCAGCCGCCGCGCCGGGGTGATCGACGGCGCCGGTGAGTGGGGCCGGCGGCTGGAGGCCTACTGCGCCAACCGGCGGTCCGAGCTGGAGCGGCTCGGCGAGGACAGCGACTGGCGCCGGGCGCACATCGAGCGCGACCTCGCCACAGCCGGCAGCCTGGATCGCTTCATGGCCGACATCCTGGCTCGTGGCGAAGAGGCGAGCGGTCTGGCGACCTGGCGCCGGCTGGCGCGCTGGGCCGAGCGGGCGGTCCGCGACCTGGTTGGCGGCGCCGAGTGGCGGGAGCGTGACTGGCCGCCGCACGAGCGAGCCGCCGCCGAGCGCGTCGAGGCGTGCCTCGAGCGTCTCGGCGGCCTGGACGCCGTGGACCCGGCGCCGGATCTGGCCCGGTTCCGGCGCGCCCTGGAGGCCGAGTTGGCGACCGCCAGGGGGCGGCAGGGACGCACCGGCCACGGTCTGCTGACCGGTCCGGTCGGCGCCGCGCTCGGCAGCGAGTTGGAGTGCGTCTGGGTGGTGGGGATGGCCGAAGGGGTGTTCCCCGGCCAGGCGGTCGAGGACCCGCTGCTCAGCGAGACCGAGCGGGCCGCGGTGCCCGAGGCCCTGCAGTCGCCCCCGGCCCGCCTCGCCGAGAATCAGCGCCACTTCCGGGCCACACTGACCGCCGCGGATGAGCGCACGCTGCTGTACCCGCGCGGCGACCTGCGCCGCACCGCCGACCGGTTGCCGTCGCGCTGGCTGCTGGAAGCCGCACAGGCGCTGCAGCCCGGTGATGCCGATCCGCTGCTGGGTGCCGGCGACTTGGCGAGGCTGCCCGGAGACGTCTTCAGCGACGTACCCTCGCCCACCGCAGCCCTGCGGGCGTGCGCCTTCCCGACGGCGCTGCAGGAGTACGACCTGCGGGTCCTGCTGGACCAGCGCGACCGCGGCGGCGCCCTGGATGAGCATCCGCTGGCGGCGCCCGGCGCGCCGCTGGGGCCTGCGGTGACGATGCTGGCGGCGCGGCGCAGCAGCGCCTTCACGCGCTTCGACGGGAACCTGGCGGGCTGCGACATCGCCGATCCGGCGGGCGGCGGGCGGGCCGTCTCGGCCACGCAGCTGGAGACGTGGGCCACCTGCCCGCACGGCTACTTCATGCGCTACATGCTGGGTGTCGAGCCGGTTGACCGGCCGGAGCGGGAGTTGCGGATCTCCGCACTGGAGCGCGGTGACCTGATCCACTCGATCCTGGACCGGTTCCTCAGCGAGATCCTGGCGGCCGGTGCGCCGGACCCGGACACCCCCTGGGGCGACGCTGAGCGGCGGCGCCTCAGCGAGATCGCGGCCGAGGCGTTCGCCGAGCGCGAGGGGCAGGGGCGCGTGGGTCAGCGGGTCTTCTGGGAACCCGAGCGCAGCCGGATTGGCCGCGAGCTGCTGGCGTTCCTGGACACCGAGCAGAGGTGGCGCGCCACGGGCGGCTGCGTGCCGTGGGCCAGCGAGAAGGGCTTCGGCATGCCGCCCCGGCGCCCTGCCGAGGAGAACCTGCCGCCGGCGGAGGTGCCGCTGGGCGACGGCCGCACGATCCGCCTGCGCGGCGCGGTCGACCGCATTGACGTCACCGGTGCGGGTGCCTTCGTGGTCGTCGACTACAAGACCGGCCGCAGCAACACCTACCAGCGGCTCGGCGAGGAGCCGTGGGCGATCTACGCGGGGTCCGGCCCTCGACGCGGCCCGAAACGCCAGGCCCTGCCGCGGCTGCAGCTGCCGCTGTACGCCCAGGCCGTGCGGCAGATCGCCGGAGCCGACGCGCAGGTCGTCGTCGGCTACTGGTTCGTGACGGCGGGCGAGGACTACCGCTGGCTGCCGCTGCCGCCGGAGGCGCCGATCGAGGCCGAGACGCAGTGGACCCTGGCGAGCATCTGCGACGGGATCGCCGGCGGTGTCTTCCCCGCCTACCCGCGGCCGCGCAGTCATCCCTCGCACTGCGACTTCTGCGACGCCGACCGCCAGCGGGCCGCCGAGCTCAGCGCGCAGATCCTGCGCAAGGCCGCCAGCCCCGAGCTGCTGAGCTGGCTCCGGGTGGGCGCGCGGGAGCTGCTGCCGATCGAGGAGTACGAGCTCCTGGGCGGCGGCCCGCCCGCCGACTACCCGGCGGAGCAGGCCGAGCAGACCGGGCAGCGCGAGGAGGACGAGCAAGTCGAGGAGGGCGGCGGTGAGCACGCCTGAGCCCGGCTTCGCAGGCGCCGGTTCTGGCGGCTCGCACGACGACCACGGTGGTCGTGGTGGCCACGGCGAGGACGCTCGCGCCCGCCAGGCCGCCGGCGAGGACCTGGGCCGCGACCTCTTCCTGGAGGCCGGGGCTGGGACCGGCAAGACCACGGCCCTGGTGGCCCGGATCATGGCGCTGGTGCGCAGCGGCGTGGCGCTGGCCAACGTGGCCGCCATCACCTTCACGGAGAAGGCCGCCGCCGAGCTGCGCGAGCGACTCCGGCGCGACCTCGTCAGGGCGAGCCGGGAGGCCTCCGGGGAGGAGGCCGAGATCTTGCGCCGGGCCCTGGACGATCTGGACGGCGCCGCGGTCTGCACGCTGCACTCGTTCGCGCAGCGGATCCTGCGCGAGCACACCGCCGAGGCCGGGCTGCCGCCCCGGCTGGAGATGCTCGACGAGATCGGTGCCGACATGGAGTTCGCCGACGGCTGGGAGCGATTCGTGGAGCAGTTGCTGGCCGAACCACACATGGAGCGGTCGCTGGTGCTGGGCGACGCCCTGGGGATGCGGCTGGCCAACCTGCGAGCCGTGGCCCGGAGCATGGCCGACAACTGGGACCTGGCCGCCGAACGCATCCCGCTGCTCTCCGAGGTGCCCGAGGTTCCGGCGCTGGAGTTCGCCGATCTGCTCGTGCCGATGCGCGAGCTGGCCGCGGAGAGCCGCTGGTGCGACATCCCGCTGGACCGGCTATCCGAGGCGCTGCCCGCGGGGCCGGACGCCCTCTGCGAAGTCCTCCTGGACCTAGGCCGGCTGGCAGACCGCCTCGAGCCGGCCGGCGACCTGGAGGCCGTCGTGCTGCTGGAGGAACTGGCTCGGGGACCGAGGCCGCTCGGCCGCAAGGCCAACTGGCATCCGTCCTTCGACAAGGAGGCCGTGCGTGAGCGCCTGAAGGAGCTGCGCGCTGAGGTCGGGATGCGCCTGGATGCCATCGGGCGCGCGTGTGCGGCACAGCTGCTGGCCCGCCTGGCGGGCTTCGTCCTGGCCGAGGCGGAGCGACGGCGCCGCCAGGGGCGCCTGGTGTTCCACGACCTACTGGTGCAGGCCCGGAACCTGCTGCGCCATCCCGAGCGGGGCGTGGCCGTGCGCCGGTCGCTGCGCGGGCGCTACCAGAGGCTGCTCATCGACGAGTTCCAGGACACCGACCCCATCCAGGTGGAGCTGGCCCTGCTGATCGCCTGCGAGGACCCCACCGGACAGTCCGGTGATCCTGCGGGAGACTCCGGTGACCCTCGAGGCGACCCCGCGGGCGACCCCGGCGACGATTCCGCTGAGGCGACCGGGAAACCGTCCTGGCAGAACCTCACCGGCGGCGATGGCGCGCTCTTCTTCGTGGGCGACCCGAAGCAGTCGCTGTACCGGTTCCGGCGGGCCGACATCGGGCTGTACCTGCAGGTGGCGGACTGGGCCGGCCCCGAAGCCCGCGAGACGCTCAGCCGCAACTGGCGCTCATCTCCGGCGATCGTGGACTGGGTCAACGCCGTCTTCGGAAGCCTCGTCCGACCGGCCGCCGGATCCCAACCCGACTATGTCCCCCTGCAGGCTGCTCGCAATCCGCTGAGGGGCGAGGCGGGCGCGCCGGTGCTGCTGCTGGGGACCGGCAGTATTGGCGAGGGCGAGTCGCGGGGGATCCCCGCCGAGAAGCTGCGCGGCATCGAGTTCGGCGAGGTGGCCGCCCTGATCCGCCGGGCCGCTGCGGAGAGCTGGCCGGTGCGCGATGGGTCCGGGACGCGGCCGCTGCGGCTCAGCGACGTGTGTGTGCTGATCCCGGCTCGCACCGTGCTGGGCCCGCTCATCGGGGCGTTCGAGGCGGCGGGCCTTCCGTACCGGGTGGAGTCCTCCAGCCTCGTGTACGCCACCCGGGCGGAGACCGACTTGCTGGCGACCCTGCGAGCCATCGACGACCCCTCGGACCATCTGGCGGTGGTGACGGCGCTGCGCTCGGCGGCTTTCGGCTTCGGCGACGACGACCTGTACGACTACCGGCTGCTGTGCGGCGGCGCCCAGCGGCCCTGGGATTACCTGAGCAAGAGCCCGCAACCCGAACACCCAGTCGCCAAGGCGCGGATGCAGGAGTTGCACAGCGAGCGGCTCTGGCGCAGCCCAGGGGAGATCGTGGACCGCGTGGTGCGCGAGCGCCGGCTGCTGGAGTTGGCCTTCGCCGAGGATCGCCACCGCGACACCTGGCGCCGGCTGCGGCGCGCCGCGGATCAGGCGCGGGCGTTCTCCGACTCCACCGGCGGCACGCTGCGGGCGTTCCTCAGCTGGGTCGACATGCAGCGCGGCGAGGGTGCCCGGGTGGTCGAGGCGCTGGTTCCCGAGACCGACGACGACGCCGTGCGGATCATGACCGTCCACGCCGCCAAGGGTCTGGAGTTCCCGTTCGTGGTCGTG
>JAGWAK010000022.1:382-16074 GCA_021296435.1 Acidimicrobiia bacterium | reverse complement strand
TGAGTGGGGCGTCTACGTGGGCGATGGCGTCGAGCTCGAGGGTCTCGTTGGAGCAGTCGATTGCCCAGGGGGTTGGCGCCGGCACCCAGGCGGTGACTGTCACGTTGATGGTGGCGCCGTCGACGGTGGCTTCCTCGCGGCCCCGGCGGTAGCAGCCGTCCTGTTCGGATATCACGAAGGTGGCGCGCACGTAGAGGTCGGATCCTTCCCAGAGCAACTCCGTGCTGGTGACGGTCACCGGGGCTTCAACCGGGCGGCGGTGTCGGAGTTGGTTCCGGCGGGGTCGGGGCCGGCGTGGGGGTCCCGGGCGCCACGGCCTCGGTGGTGGGGGCGGGGGGAGCCACCGTCGTCGGCACCGGCTCCGGCTCGGACGTCCCGCCGCAGCTCGCGGCGATCAGCAGGACCAGCGCTGCCAGCGCGACGGCGGCGCCCGGCAAGGATGTGGTCTTGGGCTTGGCGTTCATCGATCCAGCCTCCGTGTCGTCGCCAGCCTCCGTGTCGTCGGTTGCGCAGCGACCCGAGACCCGGCCGCTCATCGGTTCCGACGCTCGCCGTCCGGCGCTGGTTCCCGCCGGCGGGAAGATCCGGGGGCCCGGCTCAGGCGTAGGGGTCGCTGCCGGTGGGGCGGTGACGGGTGTTGATGAGGCGAACGGTGCCCGAGCGTGAGCGCATCACCACCGACTGCGTGGAGAACCCCCAGGAGTGGAAGTCGACGCCCCGCAGCAGGTCGCCGTTGGTAACACCGGTGGCGGCGAAGAAGCAGTTGTCGCCGGCGACCAGGTCGTCGATGCCCAAGACGGCGTCGAGGTCGTTGCCGTCGGCCACGGCGGCCGCGCGCTCGGCGTCGTCGCGGGGCCAGAGCTTCCCCTGCATGTCGCCGCCCATGCACTTGAGGGCAGCCGCCGAGATGACGCCCTCAGGCGTGCCGCCGATGCCGAAGAGGATGTCGGCGCCCGACTCGGGCCAGGCGGTGCTGATGGCGCCGGCCACGTCGCCATCGGGGATCAGGCGGATGCGGGCTCCCGCCTCGCGGACCTCGGCAATGAGGTCGTCGTGGCGCGGCCGGTCGAGGATCACGGCACTCAGATCGGACACCTTCTCGCCCTTGGCGTCGGCCACCCGGTTCAGGTTCTCCGTGGGGGAGGCTTCGATGTCGATCGTGCCCGCCGCGCTGGGGCCGACGGCGATCTTGTTCATGTACACGCACGCCCCGGGGTCGTACATGGAGCCGCGGTTGGACACGGCGATCACCGCCAGGGCATTCCCGCGCCCGAGCGAGACGAGCGTCGTGCCGTCGATGGGATCCACGGCCACGTCGCACAGCGGCGGCGTTCCGTCGCCCACCTGCTCGCCGTTGTAAAGCATGGGGGCCTCGTCCTTCTCGCCCTCGCCGATCACGACGATGCCGTCCATGTGCACGTCGCTCAGCGCGGCGCGCATGCCGTCTACGGCCGCCCCGTCGGCCCCGTTCTTGTCCGCCCGCCCCATCCAGCGAGCAGCTCCAATGGCTGCCGCTTCGGTGACCCGCACGAGTTCGAGCGCCAGGTTCCGCCCCGGCTGGAAGTCCACAGTCGCACCTTACCCACCGCTTCGGGCCTGTCCGGGGACGCATCGCGGGCCAGAAGGGGGACGTGGTGGTGGGGATCGGCGGGCTGAGAGACGGGGCAGGGGACCGGAGGCGGCCCCGAATGTGTTGGGGAACGGGCCCAGGCGTGTCAGCATGGAGCCATGGTTGTGTGCAGCAGCGGTGTGGGCGGTTCCGAGCCACAGGTGTGGTGCTTCCAGTGCGGTGCGGGTTACGCGGCTGAAGTTGCGTCCTGCGTGGAGTGCGGTGTCGCCACAGTGAGCGAACCGCCGGCCAACGTGGCCGACGTGGGCGAGGCCGACGAGGACCAACTGGAGTACGACCTGCACGAGTACTCCTCGCAGTCCCGGTCGATGATGGAGAGCCTGCTGCTTGGCACCGGACTGCCGCACGCCTGGCAGGGTGCGGTGCTGGTTGTGCGGGAGGCCGACGAGGAGCAGGTGGACACCTTCGTGGGGGCTATCGACCGCGCCGCCGCCCCGGCGCTGGCCGAAGACGAGTTGCGGGTGGCCTACGAGCTCAGTGACTTCGACGACGACTACCTGGGGCGCCTCACCGGCGCACTCGACGCCGCCGGTATCGCCTACGGATTCGACGAGGACGGTGACCTGGAAGTTGCTGCAGCCGACGAGGCGCGGGTCGACGGCCTGTTCGACAAGCTCGCGGGTGACGACGGCGAGGGCGATTCCGGCGAGTTCGGGCCGGGGCTGGACGGCGTGGACGCCCACGAGGTGCTCTCCCGGCTGTTCGTGGCGAGCGACCGGTTGCAGCGCAACCCCCGCGATCGCAAGGGCAACCGCAACCTGGCCCGCGGCAGCGAGGAGATCCGCCAACTCGCCCTGCCGTTCGGCTTCGAGGCGCGCACATGGCGGGCCGTGCTGAACCAGGTGGAGGCGCTCTTGGTCATCGTGGACAGCGACGCCACGCAGGACGAGATCGCCACCGCCGCAACCACCACCCGCGACATCCTGCACAACTTCGTGTAGAGAACCCTCACCCCCCGGACCGCCTGCCGGCCGGGTCCGGGACTCCGGCCTTCGCCGGTACGACGGGTGTGGGTGGGCGGCGTTGGCCCGGTCAGTCCAGCAGCGTGTCGGAGCGGACTCTCTGGCGTTCGGCCTGCTCGTGGGTGGGCAGGACCCTGCCGAAGAGCTGCCTGGTGCGGGCGACGCGACCGATCACGCCCGGCTCACGCGTGTAGGCGAAGATGGCGGCGTGGCGGGGGCAGGAGTCCGCCGCGACCCTCGTCACCCGGTGCAGTGAGTGGCGGCCGCGGAAGATCTGCAGATCACCGGGCCGCAGGTGCAGGGAGTGCACGCGGCTCCCGTCGCCGTCCAGCACGGACCCGATCGCCTCGAACGCCTCGTCGTCGGCCGAGCGAATGTCCGGCGCGTATTCGAAGACGCCGCCGCCGGTTGCGGGCTGCACCAGCACCGTCACGGCGAAGTCGTTGGTGTCGAAGTGCCAGGTAAATTGCTGGCCGGGGTCGCAGATGTTGGCGGTGAGCCCGGCCAGGGGATCGTCGTAGCAGTGCAACTCGTCGATCTCCAAGCAGTCGGCGAGCAGCCGGGCCACCTCGGGGGCGCGGAACAGAGTGTCGGTGGCGCAGCCGCGATCCCAGGCGTCGCCGGGGATGAAGCCGCTGGTGCGCTCCAGGAAGGTGTTGACGACGTGATCGTCCGGGTAGGCGGGGTCGACGGTCGTGTGGAAGTAGGGGTTGATGATCTCGGTGGAGTAGTGGGTGGCGTGCTTGCGCTCGAGGACCTCGTCGTTCAGAACCCGTACCGCCTGGGGACGCACGAATCCCTCGAGCACGGCGCAACCCAGGCTGCGCAACCCCCGGCGTGCGGCGTCGACGGTGGCCACGTACCTCGGGGAGGACGGCTCGGCGATCGGGAAGCGTTCCAGATCCACCAGGTCCGCCAGCCCGAGGCTGCGAGCAGCGTGGCCGGGCGCGCCGGTCATGTGCGGCTCCGGGGGGACTCGCCGGGAGCGGCTGTCGGCATCGGGTGTTCCTCGGCCCCTCAGGCCTGCCAGTGGGGCACCCAGTCGCCGTCCAGGCGCATCGAAAGCCCGGCATCCTCGGCGATCCGGCGGGCCACGCACATCTCGCCGGCCGCGCCGCCGTAGCGGGCGGCGGCACGCTCGAACGCTGACCGTGCGCCGGCGGTCACGGGCAGATCGGCTCCGACGTTCGTCTCCAGGTCGGCGAGCAGACCCAGATCTTTGAGGCACATGTGCAGAGGGAAGGTCGGATCCCAGTGGCCGGCGAAGATGCTGGGTGCGTCGTGGCGGGCCACGAAGCTGTCGCCCACGCTGGCGAGGATCGCCCGCCAGAGCGTTCCCAGCTCCACGCCGTTGGCGAGACCGACGGCGAACCCCTCGCCGAGGGCGGCCGCGGCCACGAACCACAGCTGGTTGGTGACCAGCTTGACGACGCTGCCGCTGCCGAGCGGCCCGCACTCCAGGATCGTGCCGAGATGCGACAGCACCGGCCGGACCTGGTCGATGGCCTCGCCGTCGCCACCGGCGAACAGCGTCAGTTGGCCCCGGCGCGCCCCGTCCACTGCGCCGGTGACCGGGCAGTCGACGACGGCCACGCCGGCGGGAGCCGCCGCGGCCAGTTCCCGCACCGACTCGGGGTTGCCGGTCGTGAGGTCCACCCACGCCGCGCCCGGCCGCAGCGCGCTCAGGGCGCCGTCCTCGCCGGCCATGACGGCCTCCACGTGGCGGGGCGCCGGCAGGGAGGTGAGCAGGATGTCGGCCTCCTCGGCACAGACGCGCGCCGAGCCCGCGGCCAGGGCCCCGTGACCGGCGACCTCCTCGGTGGCGGCGGGGTCGATGTCGTGGGCGACCACCTGCAGGCCGGCCTGCAGCAGCCGCAGGCACATCGGCTGCCCCATGTTCCCCAACCCGATGAAGCCGACCGACGGAGCGGTCGCGCCGTCACGGCGGCTCGACTCGTGGCGGTCGCTGGCGGGTGAGGCGGCCACACGACGACGCTAATTCAGCCCCACGAGGCCAGGCGCGCGGCCTGATTCCCGGTGAGAGCGCCCTCCGGGCCGGTTAGCTTGGGGCGGTGATCCTGGCCGAGTTGGTGACGTTCCACTCGCGGGCGGTGGTGCCCACCCGGCGGGTGGCGGTCGGCGACAGCAAGCTGCCTCTGGATCCCCCGCTGCGACCCGGCGCCGTGCTTCTCGCCGGCGTCGTGGGCCGTCACCTCGAGGGGCTGGACGAGGACTCCCTCGACGACCTGCACCTGCTGATCGGCCAGATCGCACGCGGCGAGCGCATCCGCCAGCCGCGCCTGCGGCATCGCTTGCAGGAGGACAGGATCGGACTGACCCGCAGCCGGCACCGTCTCGTGCGTCTGAGCAACGGCCGGCCGGCATTCGAGTTCAGCGACCGGGGCGGCTCGGCGGCGCAGTACGTGCTGGGGGCCGTGTACGCCGCCCGCCGCCTGCCCGAATCCAAGCGCCACGAGGTGCTGGCGACGGTGCGGCGCGCCTTCACCTGGCCCGGCGGCAGCGACGGCGAGCTGCTGCGTTTCCTTGACGGCCATCGGGCGGCGCCGGCGCCGGTGCCCGAGAACGAAACCTGGGCTCTGGGGATCCTGGAGTTGGAATCGCTCGACGGGCTCGTGGCGGCCGACGTTCAGAAGCGCTTCCGGCGCCTGGTGGCAACCGCGCATCCCGACACCGGCGGTGCCGACGGGGAGGCCGGTGCGCGGATTAGCGACCTCGTGGAGGCGCGACGCATCCTGCTGTCGTGAGCGCACCCGTATCTGCCGCCGGGGGCGTGCTTCTGGCACCCGGCGCCGGCGGCGACCCCGACCATCACACCCTGGTCGCCCTGGAGCGTGCGCTGGCCCCGCTGCCGGTGCGGCGCCTGGAGTTTCCCCACCGCAGCGGCGGCCGCCGGGGGCCACCACCGCGGGCCGAACGGCTGGTGCCCTTCATCGCGGAGCAGGCGGGGGCCATGTGCGCAGAGGAGTCCATCGATCCGGCGAGCCTCGTGCTGGGCGGGCGCTCCATGGGCGGGCGCGTCTGCTCGCTGGCGGTCGCCGACGGCCTCCCCGCCGCCGGTCTCGTCTTGCTGAGCTACCCGCTGCACCCACCCCGCCGACCGGGGAACCTGCGGGTGACCCACTTCGGCCGCCTGGCGGTGCCCTGCCTCTTCGTCAGCGGCGACCGCGACCCGTTCGGCACGCCCGATGAGTTCGTCACCCACACCGCCGCCATCGCCGGTGAGGTGACCCACGTGTGGCTCCCCGGCCGCGGTCACGACACCCGCCCGGCCGACGACGACGCGGTGGTCGGCGCTGTGCGCAGCTGGTTGGAGGCGACCGGGGGCTAGCGGGCTCAGCCGGGCGGCGGGGGACAGGCGCCCTGATCCCCAGGCCCCACGTCCTCGGACCCCACGTCTCCGGCCGCCACGTCCTCGGGGTTCAGATCCTCCAACTCGCGCCAGGCTGTCTCGGGGAAGGCGAACAGGATCAGCAGCGCCACCAGCACCGGCGCTCCGGCGATCATGGCGAAGACGTGCCCGAACTCACCGCCGGCGTCGGTGAAGCGGCCCACGATCTGCAGGCCGATCATGGAGCCGATCACGCCCATGACCGTGATCAGCCCGTTGGACCCGGCACGATTCGACGTGCCGAACAGCTCCGCCCCGAAAGCCCCCATCACCGGGACGCTGGCGGCGCCGAAGATGCTCGCCAGAACGCCCCACATCCACATCGGCCAGCCGCCCTCCACGTAGCGCAGCACCGTGAAGGCGGCCCCGGCGGCGAGTCCGAAGGCGCCGATCCGGCGCCGGCCCCGGATGTCGGAGAAGCGTCCGCCGATGAGCACCCCGATCGCCGCGGGCGTGTTGATGGAGAGCTGGAAGACGCTGATGTTCCCGGCCGAGAACGACCGCTCGCTGCGCAGGAACTCGTTCAGGAACTGCGAGGCGGGCGCCGCGAACAGGCTGAACAGCAGCGCCCCGCACCCCAGCAGGAGCAGCCGCCTCGCCCGGCGGCGTCGGCGGTCGGAAACTCCGGGCCGGCCGGCGCGGGCCGCCACCACGTTCGAGGCGTCCCGACCGGCAGCCTCGCTCGGCGCAAAGCGTCTGCTCTCAGGAAGCCGGCGGGCGCAGAACAGCACCAGCGGCAGCGCCAGCAGCGGGGCCAGGAACAGGATGCGCCAGGCGCGCAGCCCCAGGTCGGCCAGGGGCAGCAGCCACACCACCATGCCCGACCCCAGCCCCGCGGACAGCGTCAGCACCGACACGGCGTAGGCCCGCGCCCCGGCGGGAACTTCCTCGGCGGCGACCACCAGCAGCAGTACGAACATCGCCGTGGAAAGGCTGCGGGAGATCATCTGGCTGGTGCCGTAGGTCCACACGCCGGTCGAGGCTGCGCCGGCGGCCGCCACCACACAGCCGGCGACAGCGGCGAACAGCAGCATCGGCCGCCGCCCCCGGCGATCGGCCAGAGCCACCAGTGCCAGGGCCAGCAGCACGCCCACGCGCACCGCGGTGAGGGTGTTGCCCTGAGTGGCGAGCCCGGCGTCGAATTCGTCGAAGGCGAAGGTGATGGTTTGGCTCAGCAGCGTGCCCAGGTAGCCGGCCACCACCGACAGCAGGCACAGCACCCCCAGAACCTGCCCGGCGCGAGGGTCCAGTCGCTCGGCGGGCGCCCAGAAGGGTTGCGTGCCGTCGCTGCGGGGCCGGCGCAGCTCCCGGTTGGCCAGCGGCGTCATGAACCATCCCCACACCGGCACCGAGAGTCGGTACGAGATGTGCTGGCGGACCACGGACTCCTCGTCGTGGCGCTCCAGGATGTGCACGGTGCGCCGGTAGTGAGCAAAGGGCCCGTCGATCGCCCGGAAGACGGCCTCGGGAGCGGGGACATCGACCGGCGCCTCGGCGGAGTCAGTGCTGCCGGGCGCCGAAGGGTCCAACTCCTCGACCACGACATCGGAGCGAGGCCGGAGCAGGCGCTGCAATTCGTCCGGGCTGCACGCTGCGGTGCAGGTCACACGGGGCAAACGCGCCCCTATCGCGAAGACCCGGGCATGGGGCGAGCATACTTGAGGGGATGGATCCCACCGGGGAGGCCGCCGCGCCCGAATCCAGCGGCCCGCAGGCCGGCCAAGCTGGCGCGCCGGAGGGCAGCATTCCCGCGCCGGCGGAGATCCGCGTGCGGCCCGGCGACCCCCTCGCGGGGGAGCTGGAGATCGGCGGCGCCAAGAACAGTGTCCTGAAACTCCTGGCGGCCACCACGCTGGCGGAGGGCCGCTTCACGCTGCGGCGAGTCCCTCGCATCGCCGATGTCACCACGATGATCGACCTGCTGCAAAGCTTCGGCTGCGGGGCGGGATTCAGCGACGACGACGTCCTGCACGTGGAGGTGCCCGAGCGGCTGCAACCGCATGCCTCCTACGACCTGGTGAGCCGGATGCGGGCATCGATCGCCGTGCTCGGTCCGCTGCTGGCCCGCTGCGGCGAGGCAATGGTGGCGCTGCCCGGAGGCGACGACTTCGGTTCCCGCCCCATCGACATGCATCTCTCGGCCCTGGAACGTCTCGGCGTCGACATCGACGTGAGCCACGGCTACGTGCACGCCCGGGCAAGCGTCCTGAAGGGCGAGGAGGTGAGCCTGGCGTGGCCCAGCGTCGGCGCCACCGAGAACATCATGATGGCCGCCACTGCCGCCGAGGGCCGCACGGTCATCGACAACGCCGCCCGGGAGCCCGAGATTGCCGACTTGGCGGCGTTCTTGAACCGCATGGGTGCCGAGGTGCTAGGTGCCGGCAGCCCGACGATCACCATCAACGGGGGAGGTCCCCTGGCACCGGTGGATCACACCCCCGTCCCGGACCGCATCGAGACGGCCGTCTTCCTGGCGGCGGTGGGCATCGCCGGCGGCGAGATCACCCTGCGCGGCGCCCAGCCGGGCCACCTGCGGATGCTCTGCGACAAGCTCGGCGAGATGAACCTGCGCACCTCGACCATCAAGGGCGGGTTGTGGGCCATGGCGCCACACCGGCTGCGGGCCACCGAGATCGTCACACTGCCGTACCCGGGTGTTGCCACCGACTACCAGCCCCTGCTGGTGGCCATGCTGAGCCTCGCCGAGGGGGTGGGGCTGGTGACCGAGAACGTGTTTGCCAACCGCTTCCGTTACGTGGGCGAGTTGGTGCGCATGGGGGCCGACATCCGCGTGGAGGGCCGCTGCGCCATCGTGCGGGGCCAAGAGCACCTCTCCGGCGCCCCGGTGCGGGCCACCGACATCAGGGCGGGAGCGGCCCTGGTTGTGGCCGGGCTGGGTGCCGAGGGCGAGACCATCGTGCGAGACACCCACCACATCAGCCGGGGCCACGAGGACCTGGTGGGCAAGCTGCGGGCCCTCGGCGCCGACGTCGCCTGGGTTCCGGCCGGCTAGGAGGGTATGGCGTCGCCCCCGGTCGGCGAGGCGACGTCGGTCTTCGCCTCCTCGGCCTCACGGTGCAGCCGGCGGCGGACCAGCGCCACGATCCCGACGATGGCGGCGATCGGGCCGATGATGATGAGGATCTCGTCCCAGCCGCCCTGGTGGGCGAGAATCGAGTTGGCGATCATGGGGCCTCCGCAGCTCGGCGCTCACTGTAACCGGCGCCCGCGGCGGGTCGGCGTAGCGCCGGGCCGGGGAGCCCCCGGGAGGGCGCAGCCTCGCGGCGACGTGCACGCGGAGGGCGCGGCGCCGGAGGCACCACAGGGCCCCGGTAGGGTGACGGGGTGAGTGACCGGGCAGGATCGGAGCCGGTCTGCTACCGGCACACGAGCCGTCCCGCCGGTGTGCGCTGCCAGCGTTGCGAGCGGCCGATCTGTCCCGATTGCCAGATCATCGCCCCCGTCGGGTTCCACTGTCCCGACTGCGTGGCCGCCGCCCGCCGCGGGAGGGCGCTCGGCGCCGCCGCGTCCCGTCCCGCAGCCGCCCCCCGGCGCCGGCGCGTGCAGCCGGTGGTGGTATCCGGCCCGGCGGCCTTCAATCTCGCCAAGCGTCCCGCCGTGCTCACCGGCGTCCTGGTGGCGGCCAACCTGGCGCTGTTCGTCGTCTCCGCCGCCACGCAGCGGTCGGCGTGGAGCGGCCTGGGCGACATCATGGAGAACGGCGCCCTGTGGGGTCCGGCTGTCGACGTCGGTGGGGAGTGGTGGCGGCTGCTCACCAGCGGGTTCCTGCACGCCAACATCCTCCATGTGGGTTTCAACGTGCTGCTGCTGGGCCTGCTGGGGGCGTCGCTCGAGCGGCGCCTGGGCGTCGTGCGGTTCGCCGTGCTGTACCTGGCCGCGTTGCTGGCGGGCTCCCTGGGTGCCCTGCTGGTGTCGCCGCGGGCGCTCACGATCGGCGCCTCGGGGGCCGTCTTCGGCCTGATGGGGGCGCACCTCATGGCCTCTCGGGCCACGGGTCGGCGGGCGCGGGATTCCGGGGTGATGGGGCTCTTAGTGCTGAACCTGGTGACCACGTTCCTGATCCCGAACATCTCCATCGGCGGCCACATCGGCGGCCTCGCCGGCGGTCTGCTGGCCAGCTGGATCCTGCTGGCGCCCGATCGTCGCGGCAAGGTGCCGCGCTGGTTGGCCGCGATTGCGGGGATCGGCCTCGCCGGGCTCTTTTTCTTCACCGGCCTGCTGGCGGCCACGACCTGGATCGACCCGGTCATCTGAGGGCCGCCGCGGCCCGCTAGCGCTCCGGGGACGCCTCCACGCGGGCCTTGAGGCGCTCGAGATTGCCCCGCCAGATGCGCCGCAGCACCGGCCGAGCCCCCCCGGCGGCGAGCGGCCCGCCCAGCCACCAGGGGAATCGCAGGTTCTCATGCCACACCATCCGGGTGGCGTGGTCCGCGTGCTCAGCCGCCAGCTCGAAGTGCCCCTCGCCGGAGACCGCACCGGTGTGGCGAACGCCCATGCGGCTCGGCGGCGACCACTCGGTGATCTCCATGAGGTCGGTCGTGCGCAGCGGCCCCACCCGAGTCCGGCAGGCGAAGCGCACCCCGGCACCCTGGCGCTGATCGGTCAGGAACTCGATTGCGATGGCGTCGGCCATCCACGCGGTGTGCGAGGCGATGTCCTCCAGATGCGCCCAGACGGCCTCCGGAGGGGCGGCGATCGTGATCTCGACGCGCAGCCTCATCGCCGGGTACTCAGCGGCGGGGCCGGTAGACGGCGATCTGCTCGGTCGAGAAGATCGGATCGAACGTCCCGCCTTGCCAGTCCGCCCAGCGTTCGACCAGTTCCAGCCCGGCGTCGCGGGCGGCGGCGTCGAGCTGGGCCGCGGTGCGGTAGTGCAGCCGCCACGGGCGCAGCCGGATCCCGCCGGCGCCGATGTCGATCATCTGACCGCGGATGTTCTGGCTCACCGGATCGTGTTGCCAGGCGCTGAGTACCACCCGGTCGGACTCGATGGCTCGCACGTCCACGCTGTCGACCTGGAATTCCCCGGGTTCTGTGGCGATTCCCCCGGTCTCGCCGGGTTCGTGGCCGGTGCCGGGCAGCGAGGTCTCCACGATCAGGCACCCGGCGGGTGCCAGCAGGGTGGCCGCCGCCTGCAGGCAGAGCCGCTGCTCCGCAGCGTCGGGCAGGTTGAACAGCGAGTTGAAGGCGCACAGCACCACCGCGAAGCCGGCCCCGGGCCGCAGCGGCGGGCGGGCCATGTCGCCGAGCACCGGGAGCACCCGCTCGCCGCCGGGCTTGGCGGCCAGGGCGGCCAGCATCGCCGGGGAGGCGTCCAGGGCCCACACCTCCACGCCGGCGGCTGCCAGCGGCAGCGCCAGGCGCCCCGTGCCCGCTCCCATCTCCAGCACCGGTCCACCGCCCGCCAGCCGGGCGACCGCGGCCACGCATGCCGTCGTGTCGGTGACCTCGGAGTACCACTCGTCGTAGACGTCGGCGAAAGCCTCACCGTAGGTCCGGGGGTGGTAGTCCTCCACGACCCCAGCCTGTCAACTCGTGGCCCGAATGCCACGCCATTCGGCCGCACTCGCTCTTCCATCCCGCGCCCATCCGGCCCGTTCTTCCGGCGAAGGCCGGAATCCCGAGGATCGCGGCCGCCTGCCACCACCGTCGCAGGCCGGCTGCCTCCTAGCCTGGACCCATGGCGATCGCCTACCTGGATCATGCTGCCTCCACGCCGATGCACCCCGAGGTCGTCGAGGCGATGGGGGAGTTCTTCGACGGCTGTTACGCCAACCCCACCGGGGCGCACCGCATGGCCCGCGAGGCCCGGCGGGCCAGCGACGACGCCCGGGACATCCTGGCCGAGGCGCTCGGCGCCCGGCCGGGGGAGATCGTGTTCTGTGGCAGCGGCACCGAGGCCGACAACCTGGCTGCTTTCGGCGCCGCCGCCGACTCGGGCGGGCCCGGCGGAACGGTCGTCTGCAGTGCCGTCGAGCACCCTGCCGTGCTGCGCCCGGTAGAGCAGCTGGGCGGGCGCGTCGTGGGGGTGGACGGGGCGGGGATGCTCGACCTCGAGGCCCTCGCGGCGGCGCTGGACGGCGACGTGCGCCTGGTGTCGGTGATGCTGGCCAACAACGAGAACGGCGTGGTGTGGTCCCTGGAGGAAGTGGCCGAGGTGATGGCGCGTCATGCACCCGGGGCGCTGCTGCACACCGACGCCGTGCAGGCCTTTCCCTGGCTGGACGTGGCCACCCGGGCGGCGCCGGCCGACCTGATCTCGGTGAGCGCCCACAAGTTCGGCGGCCCCAAGGGGGTCGGCGCCCTGGTGGTGCGCGAGTGCGTGCGGTTGCAGCCCCAGATCGTGGGCGGCGGCCAGGAGGCCGAGCGCCGCGGCGGCACCCCGAACGTGGCCGGCATCGTGGGCATGGGTCGGGCGGCGGAGATCACCGTGTCCCGGCGTGCCGAGACCGTCGAGCGGGTCCGCCGGCTGCGTGACCGCCTCGCCGACGGGCTGCGGGCGGCCGTCGACGGCGTCACCGAGTCCGGTGTACGCCCCGCCTCCGGCGCCGGGGTGCCGGTTGACCGGTCGGCGAAGGTGGCGGGGTCGTGTCACCTGTGCTTCGAGGGCATCGAGAGCGAGGCCCTGCTCTTCCTGGCCGAGCGAGGCGGGGTGTACGCCTCGGCGGCCTCGTCGTGCGCCAGCGGTGCCGAGCACCCCTCGCACGTGCTCGCCGCCATGGGCTATCCCCGGTCGCTGGCGCAGGGGTCGCTGCGCCTGTCGCTCGGCGCCGCCAGCAGCGAGGCCGACGTGGCGACCGCTCTGGCGGTGCTGCCCCCGGCGGTCACCCAACTGCGCAGGGCTGCGGCCTAGGCAAGGTCCGGGAACGGGGATCGGACGATGCAGGTCCTGGCGGCGATGTCGGGGGGCGTGGATTCCTCGGTGACGGCAGCCCTGCTGGCTCAGGACGGCCACGAGGTGGTCGGGGTCACGATGAAGCTGTGGGGCGGGCCGTCGGACACCGGCTGCTGCTCGGTGGCCGACGTGATCGACGCCCGGCGGGCGGCGGACGCCCTCGGCATCGACCATCACGTCTTCAACTTCGGCGAGGACTTCTCCGGCCGGGTGGTGGCCCCGTACGTGGCCGATCACGCCGCCGGTCGCACGCCGAACCCGTGCGTGGAGTGCAACCGCCACATCAAGTTCGACAGGCTGCTGCGCCGGGCCGACGCGCTGGGGTTCGACGCCATCGCCACGGGCCATCACGCCCGCGTGGTGCACCGTCCCGACGGCACCCGCCGCCTGGCGAGGGGCGCCGATGCCGCCAAGGACCAGTCCTACGTGCTGTACATGCTGGGCCAGGACACCCTTTCCCGGGTGCTGTTGCCGGTCGGTGACCTCACCAAGGACCGGGTGCGGGCGCTGGCTGCCGAACTGGGTCTGCGCACCGCCGCCAAGCCCGACAGCACCGACGTCTGCTTCATCCAGCGCGGCGAGCGGGGCTCGTTCCTGTCGGAGCGATTGGAGGCGACTCCCGCCAGCGTGGTGGATACCTCGGGCCGGCAACTCGGCGAGATCCCGACGGCGCAGATGGTGACCCTCGGCCAGCGCAAGGGGCTCGGCGTGGGCGGGCAGGAACGCCCGATGTACGTGGTCGAGGTCGACGTGGCCGGGGGCGTGGTGACCCTCGGCGACCGGGCGGACCTGCGCCGAGACCACCAGGAGGTGCGCGAGGTGGCGTGGGCGGCCGGGCCGGTGCAGGGGGCGGTGCTGGTGCAGACCAGCGCCCACGGCGCAGCGCGCCCGGCGACACTCGACGGCACCCGGGTGTGCTGGCAGGCGCCGCAGCAACGCGTGGCGCCGGGCCAGAGCGTGGTGTTCTACGACGGCGACGAGGTGCTGGGGGGCGGGATAGCCGCCTGAGGTCGTGCTGTCCTCACCCGGCCGGGGTGGGGATGCGGCGCCTGCGGGCCTCGGCAACCACCGCGGCCGGGCGGGTGGGCGCCACGAGCAGGGCGGCGACCTTCTCGGGAGCGCCACCGGAGCGGGCGGGTGTGAGGCTCACCGGTTCGGCGAGACGCAGTTCGAACAGCAGCCCGCCGGCGCCGGCGGTGAAGTCGCGGGCGTCGCTGCCGGCGGGCGCCGGCCCGAAGGCGGCGATGACCGGTCGACGGAACAGGGTCGGCTCGGCCAGAGCCAGGCGATCGTGCAGCACCAGACCCGCCGGGACGTACACCAGCCAGCGTCTGGCCAGGCTGTGCAGGGCCCGCATCCCTGCCACGGCGATCAGCCAGCCCGCCACGGTCACCAGCGGCCCCAGCACCCAATGGCCCGCCGCCCACAGCAGCGGGCCCGCCGCCATTCCCCCCAGCGTCAGCACCCAGGTCGGCACCAGCACGCCGACCAGCACCGCCGCCGGTGCCCGCAGCGCTAGGCGCCGCTCGTGGCCGTAGCTGGTGGCGTCGATGAACCGGTCACCCACCAGCGGCGACAGGGCGCCGATCGCGGTCGCCGCGCCGCAGGCCAGGCCCAGCGCCACGGCCGTCCCGGCTCCGGTGACCGCCGCCGCCCAGCAGGCCGCGGCCAGCACCCCCGGCGCCAGGATCCGCAGCGCGGTCAGCGAGGTGGTGTGTGGCACCAGCAGGGCGGTGAGGCCCACCGCCCACAGGGACCAGGCGCCGGCACCGGCGGTGGTGGCGAAAGCCCCCGAGACGTCCTCCAGCGCCTCGCCCAGCAGCCACCCGGCGCTCCAAGGCAGTGACGCCCAGAGAGCCCGCAGCCCGGCGATCCAGAGCTTCCCGATCACCCCACCAGCCTGCTACGGCGCAGGCGACTGTGGCAGATCGGCCGCGAAGTGGCAGGCCACCGGGTGGTCCAAGCCCCGCAGGGCAAGGTCGGGCTCCTCGTCGGCGCAGCGTGCTTCGGCCCGGTTGCAGCGAGTCCGGAAGGCGCAACCTGACGGCAGGTTCAGGGGGTTGGGCACGTCTCCCTCCAGTCGCACCCGCTGCCGTTGGCGCTGGAGATCGGGATCCGGCAGCGGCACCGCCGACAGCAGCGCCTGCGTGTAGGGGTGTCGAGGATCCCCGTAGATCTGCGAGCGGGTCCCGATCTCCACGATCCGCCCGACGTGCATCACAGCCACCCGGTCACAGACGTGGCGCACCACTGCCAGGTCGTGGGAGATGAACAAGATCGCCAACTGAGGCTGGCATAGGGATCCTGGAAGACGATGCCCAATTCGCGTCGCACGAGGCGCATCTCCGCCGACCGCAGGGCCGTCAGGTCGCGGCCCCGATAGCGGACCGTCCCGGCGGTCGGCTCGAGGAGGCGCAGGATCAGCCGCGCCGTCGTGGACTTGCCACACCCCGACTCGCCCACCAGGCCGAGCGTGCGGCCGGCCTCGAGATCGAAGGACACGCCGTCCACCGCCGTCAGCGTCCCCTTGCGGGAGCCGAAGCGCTTGACGAGATCCTCGACGACCAGGAGCGGGGGAGGCCCGGCCGGCGGAGCGGTTGGATCGGCCGCGGCGATCGCCGGGGAAGAGGGCCCGCTCATGGCGCCGCCACGCTCTCGGTGTGGTGGCAGGCCACGGTCACGCCGCTGTCCGGCGGCCAGACCCGCATCTGGGGAGATTCGGCGACGCAGACGTCGGTGGCGAAGCCGCAGCGGGGGGCGAACCGGCAGCCGGTT
>JAGWAK010000022.1:0-368 GCA_021296435.1 Acidimicrobiia bacterium | reverse complement strand
CCGGCGATCCGCAACAGGTCGCCCGGCACGTCGTCGATGCGGGGCATGGCGGCGAGCAGGCCGGCCGTGTAGGGATGGCGGGGGCGCCGGTACACGTCGACCACCGGTCCCTGCTCCACCAACTTCCCGGCGTACATCACCATGACCCGGTCGGCGGCGGAGGCCACAACGCCGAAGTCGTGGGTGATGAGCAGGATCGACCCGTTCAGGTCACCGCTGATCCGGGCGAGGGTCTCCAGCACCTGGGCCTGCACGGTGACGTCCAGCGCCGTGGGCGGCTCGTCGGCGATCAGCACCTTGGGCTCCAGCGCCACCGCCATGGCGATCATGACCCGCTGGCGCATCCCGCCGGAGAGCTCGTGGGGGAA
>JAGWAK010000021.1 GCA_021296435.1 Acidimicrobiia bacterium | reverse complement strand
TCGCCCGCCCGGCGCTGCTCTCGTCGGTCTACGACGGCACGATGCACTGCTTCCCGCACCTGGTGCCCCTGAACCACGGGATCACGAGGTCGATCGAGGTGATCTCGGTGCCCGGCTCGTGCGTCGACGTGCTGCCCCCCACGCCGGTCCTGGGATTCGCCTCGGGAGCGTATGAGAAGGTTGCCGCCGCGGTCATGGCGTGCTGGGCGCAGGCCTTTGCCACCGTCGACCCCACTCGGATGCATGCGGCGACGGTCAACCTGGCCAACCTGGCCCTCAGCGGCGACCACCCCGACAGCGGCGTTCCGTTCGTCTCGTACCTGTGGAACGAGGGCGGGCAGGGGGCGCGCAGCTACAAGGACGGCAACAGTTTCCAGTTGATGATCTTCATCGGCGGTGCCACCAACCAGCCCGTCGAGGTGCTGGAGCGGCTCAATGCCATCCGGGCCCTGTCATGTGAGGCCGTCGGGTCCTCCGCCGGCCACGGGACCTACCGGGGCGGGTTCGGGATCGACCGATCCTTCGAGGCGACCGGCGACATGATCCTCACGATGCACGGGGATCGGGCGGAAGTGACACCGTTCGGTCTGGCGGGAGGCTGCAACGGCGGGGGCAACGTCCTCGTGTTGAATCCCGGCACGACCTCCGAGCGATGGCTGGGGATGCACGCGGTCGGCGAGCAAATCCGCAAGGGCGACGTGCTGCGGTACTCCTCGAACGGCGGCGGCGGGTTCGGTCCGCCCCGCGATCGGGCGCCCGAAGCGGTGGCGCACGACGTCTCGGAGGGATACTTCGGCCCCGAACTGGCCGCCGAGATCTACGGGGTGGTGCTGATCGAGACCGAGTCCGGCTACGAGGTCGACGAGGAGGCCACCGCCGAGTTGCGGGCGAACGGCCTGGACGACCCTCCCGAGGGATACGGCGCCGGTGAAGTCCATCCGATGGGCCGCGGCGTGGTGCCGAGGCCTGCCTGAACCACACCTCGATTGCCGGGGCTGGGGGACTCAGCCCGGGGTGACCCCCCGGGGGCGATCCCCGAAGGCCCCGCCCCCGAGCGCGCCCCGTTGCCAGCGGTCGGGGGTGAGAACCAGGGCGCGGGGGTAGTCCTCGAACAGCCAGCGAGCGAAGTTGCGGCGCGTCCAGGGCGTCGCCCCGGAGATCCCCACCGCCATGTTGCAGCCCGTCGGATTGCGCAGGGCCCGCCCCAGCAGGCGGGTGAAGTGGAAGTCCCGCTGCAGGTGGCGCGCCACGCCCGACCGGTAGAGCTCCCGGGCAGCGGAGTCGTCGTGCGGGCCCGCCTCGGTCATCGCCTCCGCGGCCAGCAGCCCGCTCAGCAGCGCCTGGCCGATGCCCTCGCCGGTCATCGGATCGCCCACACCGGCGGCGTCGCCGCAGAACAGCACGCGCTCGGCGGCCAGGGGCAGCTCACCCAGGCGGGTGGGGATCGGCCAGGCCCGGGGCCGATCGGTGGGGGTCGCCCCGGGCCCCAGAACGGCGGCGATGTGGGGCCGGCTGCGCAACTCGTGCCACAGTCGGGCCAGGCTGCCGCTGCGGTGCGTGGCACGCGACACGCCGAAGCCCACGTTGGCGGCGCCTCCCGGCAGCGGGAACGACCACACGTAGCCGGGCAGGATCTCGGGCTCGAACCACACCCGTAGCGCACCGGCGGCCTGCGGCCCCACGTCGGAGTAGTACTGGCGGAAGGCGCACCAGTCACCCCGGTAGGCCGGCAGCGACAGCCCAAGCATGCGGCGCACCGGAGACCACATGCCGTCGGCGGCGATCGCGTAGCGGGCGTGGAGCGCACCGACCCCGGCGACCTTCAGCACCACCCGGTCGGCGTCGACGGTCACGCCCTCGCAGGCGCAGCCGTCGAGCACCTCGGCGCCTGCCTGCCGGGCCAGGCTCACGAGCGCGGCGTCGAGATGGCTGCGCCTGGCGGTGGCGGCGTACTGGCCGAGCCGGCTGAACGGGTAGGCCACCTCCAGGCCCGAGGGGGCGCGGATCACCAGGCTCGGTGCCGCCTGCCAGGAGGACACCGACGACGGGTCGAGTCCGAGATGCTCCAGCAGCCGCAGCGCCCCGGTGGTGAGTCCGTCGCCGCAGTACTTGTCCCGCGGGAAGGACGTGCGGTCCACCACCACGACCTGCTGACCGGCGCGCGCCAGCCCGATGGCGGCGGCGGCACCGGCTGGTCCGGCCCCCACGACGGCCACATCGGCGACGAGCGGTTTCATGCGTCGTCGATGGGCTGGGCCTCGGTCTCCGCCTCGGCGTCGACGGGGCCCTGTTCGGGTTCGATCACCGTTGAGTCGCCGGACTCGTCGCCGGGCTCATCACCGGCAGGTGACGCCTCGGGGTCTGCGGGCCCACCGGGGATGTCCCCCGGTCGGGCGCAGCTGCCCGGGGAGGCGTCGGTGTCCTCGGGGCCGCAGAGTGGAATGCAGGGGGGTGGTTCCTCGGCGTCGCTGCTGTCCTCGACCTCTGGCACCGCGCTGCACACGGGGATGCAGTTCTCCGCGTCGGCCGCCGCCTCCCCGCCGGTGGTGCTCTCGGTGCCGGCCCCCTCGCCGGCAGGCTCAGGCACCGGACACAGCGCCCGGCAGGACTCCACCCAGCCGTCGTTGTCGGTGTCCACGGCCCCGGTGCCGGGCGCGCAGTCCGGCGGGGGCACGAAGGGCTCGCCCTGGCAGTTCAGGCCCTCGGCCGGCTGGTAGAGCGCCTTCACGATGTCGGTCGTGGAGGTGCCGTCGGCGAAGGCGCGGGTGCGCTCGGTGAAAACCTCCACGCAGAGGTCCTCGGGCTCCTCCCACTGGTCACTCTGGGTGACGGTCATGTGCAGGGTGCTGTAGATCCGCACCGTGATCGAGTCCTCGGTGCTCGTCGGCCACAGCAGCACCGAGTAAGGCGTGTTGTTGATGAGTTGCAGGTCGGGGTGCGGGTAGGAGATCGTGGCCTCACGGCCGTACGGGTAACGGCTGAGGTAGATGGAGTGCGCCTGGTACTCCCCGAAGTCCAGGCCCGCGAAGAAGGCCGCGTTGAACAGCGTGGTGGCGAACTGCGAGACGCCGCCGCCGACGTCCTTTTGGAACTTGCCCAGGTAGATCACCCCGCCGGGCACGAAGCCTTTCGCCTCGGTGCGGCGCCCCACGTAGTCGTTCACCGACCACCTCTCGCCGGGCGCGATGATCGCTCCCTGCACCAGTTCGCCGATGCGGCGGATGTTGGTGACCCTGGTCTGGCCGGGTGTGAAGTACGTGGTGAACTCGCCGACGAGCTCGCGGATGCCGGTCTCGGCGATCAGGTCGCCCTCGCTGCCCGGTACGTCGGTGAGGTGCAGGTGGATCTCGTGATTGCCGGACTGCAGGGCGGTCAGTGCCGTCTCCCCGGCGTTGGGCGCGCAGCAGCGCCGGCCGGGCCGGGCGTCGAGGGCCACGGGCACGCCGTCGACGACGTCGAACCTGCCGCCGTGGCCAGCCACGGCCACGTTCGACAGGCGGGTCTCGATCACCTCGGTCACGAAGGCGTTGTCGATGTCGATGGCGGGCGGGTTTCCGGGGGTCACGGTGAGCCAGCTGCGCACCTCGGCCGGGAGGAAGTCCCGGATGGTGTCCTCCACGTAGACGGTGAGGCCCCGCGCCGTGCGGGCGTTCACGTCATCCGCGGTGGCCTGCAGGTCGAAGGCGGTGACCGGCGGTGCGAACGAGGAGGGCTCCACCACGATCACCTCGGGCAGGACGCGCTCCGCCGCTGTCTGGCGCACCGCCGCCCGGATGTCGGCGGGTGTGACCATCAGCCCGGTGACGCCCGGCTCCACCACGAAGGCGCCGTCGCGCAGCTCCAGGCGGGCCGGCGCGGCTTCCCGGATGAGCACCGGCTGAACACCCTCGCTGAACTGCTGCGCCACGACCTCGTCCCAGGTCACGATGGCGCGCAGGTTGTTCTCGCCGAAGAATGAGGAGGCCCAGGCGATGGGGGAGGCGCCTGTCTGCCCGGCGGCCAGGGCGGCGGCGACATTGGCCTCCACGTCGAGGGCGAAACCCAGCTGGCCGGCGGTCGCTGCCACGGTTCCGGCGGGCGTGAGCAGCGGCAGATTCCGGTTGGCGTACTCCGTGGACAGCTTCTGGACCTCGCTGCGGATCTCCTCCTCGGAGAGCCCGCCCACGTCGACACCCTCGAGAGACACGTTCGGAACCGAGTTGCCCGAGCGCACCACCACATCAGCGATGTACACCCCCAGGAAGCCCATCAACAGGGCACCCAGCAGGATCAGGAAGATCCGCCCGTAGCGCGGACGCCGGGGCTCGTAGCCGCCCGGAGACCCCTCGTAGGGGTGCGGCATCTCAGGTGTGGCTATGCCCTCAGGGTACCGGTGGCCGCGGCTTTCAAAGAGACGGAAAGACCGGGCCGGGGTGGCCGATTCCAGGAACCGGCCCGTCGCATCCGGGGACAAGTCCGGCGAGAAGTCCGGCGAGAAGTCTGGCTAGAACAGCCTCAGATCCTCGGGCCGGGCGCCGCGCAGCGCGCTGTAGTCCACCACCTTGCAGCGGATCCCCCGGGCGTCGGCCAGGACCCGCGCCTGCGGCTTGATCTCCTCGGCCACCAGCAACCCCTGCACGGGGTGCAGCGCCGGATCGGCGTTCAGGAACTCCAGGTAGCGGCTGAGCTGCTCCACTCCGGCGGTCTCGCCGCGCCGCTTCACCTCCACCGCGACCGCGGCGCCGTCCGCGTCGCGGCACAGCAGGTCGACCGGCCCGACGGCGGTGGGGTACTCGCGGCGCACCAGCCGGTAGCCCTCCTCCAGCACCGCGGGGTCCGCCGCCAGCAGCTCCTGCAGGTGCGCCTCGACGCCGTCCTTGCGCAGGCCGGGGTCGCTCCCGAGGTCGTGGGACACGTCGGACAGCACCTCGGCGATGTTGATGACCAGCTTCTCACCCTTGGGGTTGGTGACCGTCCAACTCTCAGGGTCCTCGCTGAGGGTGTTGGGCGGGTTCATCCAGTTGAGGGGCTTGTAGGCGCCACCGTCGGCATGGACCGCGATGCTGCCGTCGGCCTTGACCATGATGAGGCGCACCGCCTCGGGGAGGTGGGCGGCGAGCCGGCCCTCGTAGTCGACGGTGCAGCGGGCGACGACGATGCGCACGGCCTTCAGCCTGGTCGGCTCGACGGCGTGCCGAGATGGGCGGCCGCGGCGAGCGCCGCCTCGGCAATCTCGGGGCGGCAGATGAGCAGGTCGGGAAGTTCCACGTCGGGCTGGTTGTACCGCAAGGGACGGCCGTCGAGGCGGGAGG
This sequence comes from Acidimicrobiia bacterium, assembly GCA_021296435.1. Lineage (GTDB taxonomy): Bacteria > Actinomycetota > Acidimicrobiia > Acidimicrobiales > CATQHL01 > VXNF01. The sequence goes on along the minus strand of JAGWAK010000021.1, from coordinate 10,778 downwards.
CGTGCAGGCCGCAGGCCAGCGCCACGGCCACAGGTGCAGCGGAGTCCCACTCCGACTGGCCCCCGGAGTGCACATAGGCGTCCACACGGCCGCGTATCACCTGCGCAACCTTGGCGCCGACCGAACCGAGCGCGACGAGCTCGGCATCGAGCGCTGCGGCCACCACCCGGGCGTCGGAACCGGGGCGGCTGCGGCTGGCGATCACCCGCCGGCGCCTGCCGGCCCGACCCTCCGATGTCGCCGGCGGCAGCGACGGCAGCAAGTGGGGATCGGCGGTGCTCAGCGTGATGCCCTCGGCAGGTAGGGCCACCGCGCCCGCCACCGGGACGCCGCCGATCACCAGAGCCACGTGCACGGCCCAGTCGCTGCGCCCTGCCTCGCCGAACTGGCGGGTGCCGTCGAGCGGATCGACGATCCAGACCCGGTCGGCGTGCAGGCGGCGATGGTCATCGGGGGCCTCCTCAGAAAGCACGGCGTCGCCGGGCCGGGCTTCGGCGAGCGCTCCGGCCAGGAACTCGTGCGCCAAGCGGTCGCCCTGGGCTCGCAGCGCGTCGGCGACGGCCGGACCCGCGCCGCTGGCTTCGTTGCTGACATCGAAGCCGTACTCCCGTCGCAGCTCGATGAGCAGCACCCCGGCCCGGGTCGCCAACTTGGTGGCCAGCCGGTGATCTTCCTCGCTGGCGCCGGCGCGATCGTCGGGAGTGTCGGGAGCGGTGCCGGCGGTAGGCATCTCAGCGGCGGGGGTTGTTGGCGCGGGCGAGCGCCGCCCTGTGGGCGGCCTGCTCCAGGTGATCGTCCAGCGGCTCCAGGTCGAAGGGTCGGCGGTAGCGGTGCTCCAGTGCCCAACCCAGCAGCAGGTCGGCCAGCCAGGGGTTCTTCGGCAGCAGCGGACCGTGCAGGTAGGTGCCGACGGTGCGGTCGGCCACGGCGCCCTCGCTGCGGTCCCGGCCGTTGTTGCCGTGGCCCTTGACCACCCGTCCGAGCGGTGCGGCGCCGGCCCCCAGGGTGGTGCGCCCGGCGTGGTTCTCGTAGCCCACCAGCCGGTCCGGCTCGTCCCCGGGCCCCAGGTCGGATCGCAGCACGATGTCGCCGATCAGCCGGTCGGGGCCCGCGGTGGTCTCGATGTCCAGGACGCCGAGTCCCGCGACCAGCTCGCCGCCGGCGGTGCGGTAGCGGTGCCCGGCGAGTTGGTAGCCCCCGCACACGAACAGCCCCACGGCGCCGCCGCCCAGCAGGGCGCGCAGGTCGGCGGCCTTGGTGGCGGCGAGATCGGCGGCCACGTTCAGCTGGTCGCGGTCCTGGCCGCCGCCGAGGTACACGAGGTCCACGCCGTCGCCGGGGACCACCTCGCCGGGTCCGCCTTCCCGCAGCGCCAGGTCCAGGCCGCGCCGGCGCAGCCGGGCGCCGAGCACGGCGATGTTGCCCCGGTCGGCGTAGATGTTCATCTCCCGCGGGTACAGGTGCCAGAGCCGCACGGTGGGGGTGCTCATGGGTGATTCGGCGTGGCGCCGGGCCGTCCGGCGGCGCCCGGGCGTTCGACTGTGCCGGCTCCGCGGGCTGACCCGCTTGCTGCGGCGGTGTGGCGATCCCAGGTCGTGCCGGGCGGGAAACATTGGCGCCGGCGCTGGGTCGGTGCGCTCATGATTCGTGCCAGAAGTCGTGGGTGGCGCCGCGGCCCACCAGCTCGGCCCGCAGGTCCAGCAGGGCGGTGTAGGTGGGCAGCGCATACAGCACGCCGCCGGTCGGGGTGGCGGCCACGGCATGGTCCAACGCCTCGGGCAAGCTCTCGCGCACCTCGAAGCGCGCCGGGTCCAGACCGCCGTAGGAGAAACGCAGCGCCAACTCCCAGCAACGGTCGCCGGCCAGGGTCACGCTGCCGGCACGATCCCAGAGGGGCTCGTAGTCCACGTCCCAGATCCACGACGGGTCGCGCCCATCGGCGGTGCGGTCGTTGAGCACCACCAGCAGGTTCAGCGGCCCGGGCTCGTCCAGCAGGCAGCGGATGTTCTCGTTGGCGCCGGTGGGGTTCTTGGCCAGGAGGAGTCTCAGCGTGCGCCCCTCGAGGCTCACTTGCTCGGCCCGGCCGAACGCCGCCTGCACCCCGGCGATGCCCGCCCGGATGGTCTCGGGGGGCACGCCGAGCGCGGCGGCCGCGGCAACCGCCGCGGTCACGTTGTAGGCGTTGTGCAGACCCCCCAGCGCTGCGGTCACTTCGATCTCGATTCCGGCGCCGTTGGCGTCGAGTGCCTCGCCGATCGCGTGCGGCCGGGCTGACTCGTCGACCTCGACCGCCCCGTCGGTCCCGTCGGTCCCGTCGGTCCCGTCGGTTCTATCGGTCCGGTCGGCCCGATCGGTCCCGCTTGTCCCGTCGGGCCTGTCGATCCCGCTGGTCCCGCCAGCCCTGTCGGTCCCGTCGGTCCCGTTGGTTGGATCGAGGCCGCCGATGGTCAGTGTCAGCCGATCCAGGCCGTCGAGTTGAACGCGGCGGGCGCTGATGTGGGGCCGGGGCCGTTGCAGACCGCAACTCTCGCAGCGCCAGTGCCCCAGGTGCCCCACCGTCACCAGGTCATGGCTCAGCGGGTTGCCGCAGTTGCCGCAGCGCACGGTGTCGGCGGCGTGAGGCAGGTCGGGGCGCCCCACCGCCGGGTCGTCGATGCCGAATAGCACCACGTTCGGCGGGTTGGCGCCGATGCGCTCCAGCGCCGGCGGCAGGAACGGCCGGCGTGCCGTCGGGTCGAGCGGATCCATCTCAGCGGCTTCCGGCGCCCCCTTGGGCCAGTACGGCTGGAACATGGGCTCGGTGTTCCGGAGCGAGCCGAGGCGGGCCAGTGCAGGGTCGTCGGCGTTCAGCACCAGGGTGGTGGCCGGCCCCAGGCTGCGGCTGCGGGCCAACTCGCCCCAGCGCTCGGCGATGGTCTCCAGCTCGCCGTAGCGATCCAGCTGGTCCCGGAACAGGTTCATGAGTAGCACGGCCCGGGGCTGCAGTGCACCGGCGATCGGCGCCAGCGCCGCCTCGTCCACCTCGAAGACGCCGATGCCCCCGCAGCGTGACTCCGGACGTCCGGGGTCGGCGCCGGTGCCACGGGATGCCCGGTGAGCGCGGCCGCTAGTCGTTCGGGGTGATTCGGGATGTCCGTGATCGTTCGCCGCGCCACGGCGACGCAGCCAGCTCGGCCCGCTGGTCCGCCCGCGGCGCCACCTGCCGGTCCAACCGCTGTCCCTCTGGGTGCGCTTGCTGCGCTCCCGGGCCAGCAGCGCCGCGGTCACCCCGCTGGCCAGGTTGGCGCCGGCGGCGTTGGCGGTGACGACACGGCCGTCGGCGCGCAGGCAGGCGCTCAGCAGGCGGGCAGTGGTGGTCTTGCCGTTGGTCGCCGAGATGTAGACGGCACCGCCCCCCAGCCCGCCGCCGAGCCGGGCGAGCGCGCCGGGCTCGAGCCTGTTCAGCACCATGCCCGGCAGGCTGGTGCCGCCGCCGCGCCCGGTAGCCCGGGAGAGTGCGCCGGCCGAGGCGGCGATCAACTCGGCAAGGCGACCCACGCACCGCATCGTACCGACGCCCGGAAGCCGGCTCCGCCTGCAAGGGATTCCCGCAGCGGGGCCTCGGCCGGAACGGCCCCCCGCAGCGGGATACCGGGCTGCGCTCATGGGGGACCGGAACGGATCCGGCCGGAGTCGCCTGGACTGAGGGGGAGTTGCGGAGCTGAACTACTCTGAGCCGATGACCTCGGCGACCGTGGTGGGCCCGCCTGACCTGGGGCCGGGAACTCTGGCCGACGGCGACGCGGCGATCGAACAGGCGCTGCACCCGCCGTCGTTCACCACCGACCCGTATCCCGTCTATGCCCGCCTGCGCGACGAGGCGCCGGTCTACTGGAGCCCCTACTTCGGTCAGTGGCTGGTTGCCCGCGGCGAACTGGTCGTCGAGGTGGCCCGCCAGTGGGAGATCTTCTCCAGCGTCGGCTGGGACAGCTTCTTCATGAGCCAGCTCCCGGAGGACCTGCGCCCGGAGATCCCCACTGTCATCGACCACTTCCGGACGGTGAACATCTCCACCACGGACCCGCCCGTGCACACCCGGCTGCGCCGGCTGCTGTCGAAAGCCTTCACCCCCCGGCGCATCGCCACGCTGGAGGGGCGCGTGCGCGCCGTCACCGGCCGCCTGCTGGACGACGTCTGCGAGGGAGGCGGCGATGGCGGGCCCGGCGAACCGGCCGGCGACAATTGGGCCGGCCGCAACAGCGACGGCCGCCAGAGGGACAGCCGCAACGGCGAAAGCCGCCACGGGGACGGCCGCCAGGGGGACAGCCGCCACGGGGACGGCCACCCCGGGCAGGGCGCCGCCGGCCAGGTGAGCTTCGACCTGATCGCCGGTCTGGCCTACCCGCTGCCGGTGGCGATGATCGGGGAGCTGTACGGCGTGGGCGAGAGCGATCACGCTGACCTCAAGCGCTGGTCGAAGGCGGTCGTGGCCTACACCGGATCCTCGGTCGCCCATCCGCACCTGGCCAGGGAACTCGACACGGCATTGGCGGAGTTCCGGGCCTACCTCCGCGGCCTGGTGGCCGAGCGCCGCCAGCGACCCCGGGACGATCTGCTGAGCGACCTCGTGGCGGCGGTGGACGAGGGCGAGCGGCTTGCCGAGGACGAACTGATGGCAACCTCCATCAACCTGCTGTTCGCCGGCCACGAGACCACCACGAACCTCATCGGCAACGGCACGCTGGCGCTGCTGCGCCATCCCGATCAGCTCGACCTGCTGCGGCGGCGGCCCGAACTGCTGCCGGGCGCGGTGGAGGAGTTGCTGCGCTACGACAGCCCCGTGCAGCGGGTGCGTCGCATCACCACCTGTGACATCAACATCGGCGGCCGGGAGATCCCCAAGGGCACCCCGGTCACCGCGTTCCTGGGCTCGGCCAACCGTGACCCCGCAGATTGGGATCGCCCCGACGAACTGGACGTGACCCGCCCCGACGTCTTCCCGATGAGCTTCGGAGGCGGCCCGCACTACTGCATCGGCGCCGCCCTGGCCCGCCTCGAGGGGCGCATCGCCTTCGAGATGCTGCTGGAGCGATTCGCCGAGCTAACTCTGGCCGACGGTTTCGAGAATCGCTGGCATCCGAATGTGGCGTTCCGCGGTCTTGTCGAGCTGCCGCTGCGGGGGGTCCTGGCCGGCTAGCCCCCTCAGCCGGTCAGCCTCTCAGCCGGTCAGCCGGTCAGCCGGTCAGCCGGTCAGTCTCTCCGCCTCTCAGCCCTGTCAGCCCCTCAGCCTGGCGGCCCCTCAGCTCCTCAGCCCGGTCAGCCGCTCAGCCCGTCAGCCCGTCAACTCGTCAGCCCGTCAGCATCTCGATCGCGTCGGCGGAGGCGAAGGCGGCGTTGAGGAGTTGTGTTTGCTCCTGCAGGTGGATCTGGCGCGAGCCGGTTGCGGGGCTGGCGGACTCGGGGCGACTCACGCCGAGCAGCCGGATTCCGCCCGGAACCTCAGCGAGGCGATTGCGGGCGAAGCTCCAGGCGCCCATGTTGCGCGGCTCGTCCTGCAGCCAGACGACCTCACCGGCATCGGGATAGCGCGCCAGCACCTCGGCGATCTCGGGCTCGGGCCACGGGTACAGCTGCTCGACGCGCACGACCGCCGTCGGCGCCCCCAGCGAGTCCCGCTTCGCCAGGGCTTCGTGGCCGACCTTGCCGCTGCACAGCACCACCCGGTCGACCAGAGACGGCGGCGCCGGGTCGTTGATCACCGCCTCGAAGGAGCCCTCGGCGAAGTCCCCCAAGGTGGAGCGGGCCGGGCGGGCACGGAGCAGCGACTTCGGGCTGAACACCACGAGGGGTCGGCCCAGATCCCACAGCGCTTGGCGCCGCAGCAGGTGGAAGTACTGGGCCGCCGTGGTCGGCTGGGCGAGGGTCAGGTTGTCCTCCGCCGCCAGGGCCAGGAACCGCTCGATGCGGGCCGAGGAGTGTTCCGGGCCTTGGCCCTCGAGGCCGTGAGGCAGCAGCAGCACCAGCCCGCTGCGCTGGCGCCATTTGTCGTGGGCGGCAACCAGGAACTGGTCGATGATGATCTGCGCGCCGTTGGCGAAGTCCCCGAACTGCGCCTCCCACAGCACCAGCGTCCGCGGGTCGCCCACCGAGTAGCCGTACTCGAAGCCCAGGGCGGCGTACTCCGACAGCAACGAGTCGTAGATCCACAGGCGGGTGCGGGGCGCGCACAGCGCCTCCAGCGGTGTGTGCTCGGCGCCGGTGACGTTGTCCACCAAGGTGCTGTGGCGCTGGGAGAACGTGCCCCGGCAGGAATCCTGGCCGGTCAGGCGCACCGAGACGCCCTGACGAACCAGCGTGCCGAGCGCCAGTGCCTCCGCCAGCGCCCAGTCGGTCTCGGCGCCGGTGTACATCCGGTCACGGGCCTGCAGGTGCTTGGCCACCCGGGGGTGCAGCGAGAATCCCTCCGGAAGGACGCTCAGTGCGTCGTAGATGTCCTGCAACTCGGCGACGCCGACGGTCGTGTCGATGTCGGGCAGGTCGCCGCTCGGCGGCTTGGGTGGGAGAGCCATGGACTGCCCGTCGGGGAGCTGCGCCCGGGTGGCGTCCAGGGCCTCGGCGAGCATCTTGTCGAAATCATCGAGTGCTGCGGTGGCGGTGTCCATGCTGATCTCGTCCTGCAGCATGAGGCGCTCGACGTAGCCCTTGCGCACCGGGCGGTGCTCGGCGATGCGGTTGTACATGATCGGCTGGGTGACGCTGGGGTCGTCGCTCTCGTTGTGGCCGTGGCGGCGGTAGCACCACAGGTCGATCACGACGTCCTTGCCCCAGCGCTGGCGGTAGTCGAACGCCAGGCGCCCGGCGCGCACGCAGGCCTCGGGGTCGTCGCCGTTGACGTGCAGGATCGGCGCCTGGATCATGCGGGCCACGTCGGTGGGGTAGGGGCTGGAGCGGCCCTCGCTGGCGGTGGCGGTGAACCCCACCTGGTTGTTGATGACCAGGTGGATCGTGCCGCCGACCGAGTAGCCGTCCAGCTGGGACATGTTCAGCGTCTCGGTCACCACGCCCTGGCCGGCGAAAGCGGCGTCGCCGTGCATGACCAGTGCCAGCACGCTGGTGGTACAGGCTCCGGGCATCGCCCGCGTGCCTGGTGCCCGCACCGTTTCCCCCTCGGGTGGGGACCCGTCCGGGGCGGCTGCGTCGTCGCTGTCGTCGTCGGTGGCCGGCGCCAGAGCGCACTCTGTTGCGCCCTCGGTCTCGAGGCGGTCCATGCGGGCCTTGGTCATGCCAACCACCACCGGGCCCACGGCCTCCAGGTGCGACGGGTTGGCGGCCAGGTCCACCCGCAGCGGGTTCCCGGCGAGGCTGGTGAACTTGCCGCTCATCCCCAGGTGGTACTTCACATCGCCCGAGCCCTGCACCGCGTCGGGATCGATGGCGCCCTCGAACTCCCGGAAGAGCTGGCCGTAGGACTTGCCCACGATGTTGACCAGCACGTTCAACCGGCCCCGGTGGGCCATGCCCATGATCGCCGAGTGCATGCCGGTGTCGGCTGCCTCGCTCAGGATGGCGTCGATGGTGGGGATGACGCTCTCGGCGCCCTCGAGGCCGAAGCGCTTCTGACCCACGTAGCGGGTGCCCAGGAACCGCTCCAGCGCCTCCGCCGCATTCAGCCGGTCCAGGATGCGGAGCTTGTCGTCGTGGCCCAGTTCCGGCTGGGGCCCCTCCACGTGCTCGCGGATCCAGCGCTTCTCGGCGGGATCCAGGATGTGGGTGTAGTCCACGCCGAGGGTCCGGCAGTAGGCGTTGCGCAGCAGCCGCAGGATCTCCCGCAGCGGCAGACGGTCACGGCCCCCGGCGGCGGCCGCCAGCCCGTTGGCTTCGTTCACCTCGAATTCCCGGTCGAGGTCCCAGATGGTGAGCCCGTGGCCGGCAGGGTCGAGGTCCTGGTGCAGGTCGGGCTCGTTCAGCGCCAGGGGGTCCAGCTCGGCTATGAGGTGGCCCCGGTCGCGGTGGGCGGCGATGAGGGCGTCCACCTGCGACTGCTTGACGGCCATGGCCGAGGTGGAGTCGGCCCCCATGACGTCCCGGTGCCACTCCACCTCCTTGTAGGGCACGTCCAGGTCCCGGAAGATGTCGTGGTAGAAGTCGTGCTCGCCGATGAGCAGGTCGTGCACCGTGGCCAGGAAGTCGCCCGACTGGGCTCCCTGGATGATGCGGTGGTCGTAGGTCGATGACAGCACCACCACCTTGGAGACCCCCCAACCCGCCAGCGTGTGCGGGTCGGCCCCCTGGAACGCAGCCGGGTAGTCGATGGCCCCGACCCCCACGATGAGCCCCTGGCCCGTCATGAGCCGGGGCACCGACCAGCGGGTGCCCAGCATCCCCGGGTTGGTGAGCGTGACGGTGGTGCCGGCGAAGTCGTCGGCGGTGAGGCGGTTGCCGCGGGTGCGCCGGATCAGCTCGTCGTAGGCCTCGACGAAGTCCCGGAAGCCCAGTTCCTCGGCGTGGCGCAGGCACGGCACCAGCAGCGTGCGGGAGCCGTCGGAGCGCTCGTGATCCACGGCAAGCCCCAGGCCCATGTGGGGATGGTGCACCACTCTCGGCTTGCCGTCGGGGCCGTGATGGAACGAGGTGTTCATCTCCGGGTTGTGATCGGCGACCGCCCGCACCACGGCGTAGGCGATGAGGTGTGTGTAGCTGATCCTGGCGCCCCGGGTGCGGCCCAGGTGGCCGTTGATCACCATGCGGTTGACTTCCAGCAGCTTGGCCGGGACCTCCCGGAAGCTGGTGGCCACCGGCACGGCCAGGCTGGCCTCCATGTTGGCGGCGAGGCGGGCGCCGGGGCCGCGCAGTCGCTCGCCCTCGGGGGGCAGTTCGGTGATCGGGGCCAGGTCGCTGCGGGTGGGCACGGCGGCGGGACCTGCGGGTGGTGCCGGGGGCTCGGCCTCGGGGGGTGCCGCCTCGGGGATGTGCGAGCGGTAGTCGGCGAAGAAGTCGCGCCAGCCGGCGCTGACCGATTCGGGGTCCGCCTGGTAGCGGGCGAACATCTCCTCGATCAGCCAGGCATTCTGGCCGGTCGGGAAGGCGGAGGGTGGAGCCTCGTCCGACGCCACGATGCGAGTCTACGAGTGTGCTTGTCCGGCCTGCGAGTCGGCACCGATGCTGTTCACGGTGGTCCCGGCGGGGCCGGTTCCGGGTGGTGCTGCGGGCTAGCCTGCGGCCGTGCGGCTGGTGACGTGGAACGTGAACTCGCTGCGGGCCCGCATGGAGCGGGTGGAGCCCTGGCTGGCTGCCGTGGAGCCTGACGTGGTGTGCCTGCAGGAGACCAAGCTTGCGACCGGGGATTTCCCGCATCTGGCCTTCGAGGCGCTGGGGTACGAGTGCGTGCATCACGGCGAGGGTCGCTGGAACGGGGTGGCGATCTGCAGCCGCCTGGGCCTGGAGGATGCCGCCGCCGGGTTCGCCGACGGGGCGGGTGAGGATCCGGACGCCCGCGTCGTGTGGGCCACCTGCGGCGGGGTGCGGGTGGCCAGCGTGTACGTGCCCAACGGTCGGGAGGTGGGCCACGACCACTACCGGTACAAGCTGGCCTGGTTCGGCCGGCTGCGCGCCCACCTCGAGGCGGTCTGCGACCCCGGTGGCAACGTGGTGGTGGCGGGAGACTTCAACGTGGCGCCCGAGGACCGCGACGTGTGGGACATCGAGGTGTTCGCCGAGTCCACCCACGTCACCGAGCCGGAACGGACCGCCTGGCAGGCGGTCTGCGACTGGGGGCTGGTGGACGTGTTCCGGGAGCGCTACCCCGGCGTCGACGGCCTCTACACCTTCTGGGACTACCAGGCGGGCCGCTTCCACAAGCGCCAGGGCATGCGCATCGACCACGTGCTGGCCACCGAGACGCTGGCGGGCCGGGCCGGTGGCATCGTCGTGGATCGCAACGCCCGCAAAGGCACCAAGCCCTCCGACCACGCCCCGCTCGTGGTGGACTTCGACCTGTGAGGCCGAGGACACCAGCGGTAGGCCGTCCTGCGACTCCTGTCCGCCGTCATTCCGGCGGGGCGTTGAGTGCGGTTCGGGTTGGCGGGTCGATGGCCGTGTCCCGCGGCTCGCCTCCACCGTCATTCCGGCGAACGCCGGAATCCAGTGCCGGGCGGCGCGACCTGTGTTCCCGGTGGGCCGCCACCCGGGTGCGCCGTGTGAGCCGGAACTAGCTCATGTTCGCCGCTACCGCTGATCTGGCACACGCCGAGTACGACCTGCTGGTCTTCTGGGTGCAGCTGCTGGCCCTGGTGGTCGGCGCCCGCACCCTCGGCTGGGTGATGGTGCAGTTGGGGTTGCCGCGGGTGATCGGCGAGTTGGGGGCCGGCGTGGTCCTGGGCCCGACGGTGTTCGGGCACTACTGGCCCGAGCAGTTCGAGTGGTTCCTGCCCGCCGGCGCTGAGCAGGCCGCCGCGCTGCTGACGGTCAGCTGGATCGGCGTGGCGCTCTTGCTGGTCTTGGCCGGCTTCGAGACCGATCTTGGCCTCATCACCAAGCTGGGACGGCCGGCGGTGCTGGTGGCCCTCGGGAGCATGCTGGTGCCGGCGGGCGCCGGCAGCATCGTGGGCTGGCTGATCCCGGGGGAGTTCCTCGGCCCCGACGCCACACGCAGCACCTTCCTTCTGTTCGTGGCCCTGGCCGTCAGCGTCTCGGCGCTGGCGGTGGTGGCCAAGATCCTCTCCGACCTGGGGCTCATGCGGCGCGACTTCGGCCAGATCACCGTGGCGGTGGGCATGGCCAACGACGTGGTGGGCTGGGTG
>JAGWAK010000116.1:5002-5767 GCA_021296435.1 Acidimicrobiia bacterium | reverse complement strand
TCTGGACGCCCGACATGACCCCGTTCGCCGAGGTGCAGCCCAGCCCGCACACCTACTTCGACCCGCTGCTGATGATGGCGGCGGTGGGTTCGCAGACCAGCCGCATCAAGGTGGGCGTGGTGGTCACCGACCTGCTGCGCCGCCACCCGGCCATGGTCGCCAACATGGCCCTCACGCTCGACCACCTCACGCAGGGCCGGGCCATCCTCGGGCTCGGCTCGGGCGAGCGCATGAACGTGGTGCCCTACGGCGTGGACTTCTCCCGCCCGGTGGGCCGCCTCGCCGAGGGCATCGAGGTGATCCGGCTGCTGTGGGGCGCCGACGGCCCGGTGGACTACGAGGGGAAGTACTTCCGCCTGAAGGACGCGGTGCTGGGCCTCACCCCGTACTCCGACCGACCGCCGCCGCTGTGGACCGCAGCCCACGGCCCCCGCATGCTCGGCATCACGGGCCGCCTGGCCGACGGCTGGCTCCCCACCAAGCTCTCGCCCCAGCGCTACGGCGAGGCGCTCGGGACCATCCGCCAGGCCTCCGTGGAAGCCGGCCGCGATGCCGGGGCGGTCACACCCGGGCTGCTGGCGTACGTGCTGGTGGCGCCCGACGAGGCCTCCCTGCGGCGCCTGCAGGAGGCCCCCATGGTGCGCGCCCTCATGGTGATGCTTCCCGCGGAGGTCTTCGAGTCCCTAGGCGTCGAGCCGCCGGAGGGCTTCCACGAACTGGTGCCGGCGTCACTCTCACGCCCCGAGGCACTGCGGGTGATCGACG
>JAGWAK010000116.1:0-4961 GCA_021296435.1 Acidimicrobiia bacterium | reverse complement strand
GTGGCCGGCTATCACGCCGCCGGGCTGCGCCATCTCGTCATGTGGAACATCACGCCGTTCGGGGACCCCGACCTGGCAGGCTGGTCGTTCAAGGCGCTGGGTGAGGTCAAGAACATCTTGAGGAGCCGCTCATGAACACGTCACCCACCCCCACACCGGGCGCGACTGGCGGGCCGCCGGAGCCGTCGTCCCGTGCTGTCGTCGAGCGCTACTTCGCCGCGGTCAACGCCGGGGACTTCGACGCGCTGCGCCAGGTGCTGCACCCCGAGATCGAGCTGACGGCCTGCATGTCGCGGCCGCGCCAGGGGATCGAGTCGGTCGTGGCGTTCTTCGACGCCGTCTTCGGCCGCTACCCCGAGCACTCCGACATCCCGACCCGGCTCATCTGCGACGGCGAGGTGGTCGTGGCCGAGATCCACTTCGAGGGGCGCAGCGACACCGGTGCAGAGATCGTCTTCGAGGCGGTGGACGTGTTCGACGTGGTCGACGGTCGCATTCGCCGCCTCAGCCAGTGGTTCGACAGCGCCGACCTGCGGCGTCAGTTACGTTCTCCGGCGCCGGCGTAGCAGTAGACCGAGTGCTGCGCGACTTGTCCTTCCGTCTTTCCGGCGGATGTCGGAATCCAGTGTTCAGCGGAGGGATTGGCGCGGCGGCCATGTGCACGGCAATCTCAAAGAGCCGAGCCGCAGCGAGGAGACAGCCATGAGCTTCACGGAGCGAGAGTGGGTGGAGGTCACCACGTTCGGTGACCTCGTCGTGCGGGCGGCGGCCCTGCACCCCGACAGCGACGCCGTCGTCTTCCCCGAGACCCGCCACACCTTCAGCTCGCTGCTGGCGGCGGCCGAGCGGGCGGCACGGTCGCTGCTGGGACTCGGTGTGCGGCCCGGCGACCACGTCGGCATCCTCATGCCCAACTGCATGGACTTCCTGGAGGTCATGTTCGGCGCGGCGCTCATCGGTGCTCCCGTGGTGCCCATCAACTCCCGCTTCAAGGGACGCGAACTGTCCTACCTGGCTCGGGATGCCGACCTGCGCCTTCTCGTGACCAGCGACATCATCGACCAGCACAGCGACTACGTGGCGATCCTGCACGGCTGCATACCCGGCCTGGCCGACGCTGCTGATGTCGCGGATCTGGGCCTCGACGCCGTCCCCGAGTTGCGCAGCGTCGTGCTGCTCGGCAACTCCTCGCCGCCGGGGATGATCGACCGGGCCGGCTTCGAGGCCGCCGCCGAGGGGGTGAGCCTCGAGTCCGTGCACCTGTTGCGCAGCCGAGTGGCTCTGCGCGGCATCGCCATGATGATCTACACGTCGGGCACAACCGCCGAGCCCAAGGGCTGCCCGATGACCCACGAGCAGCTCGTGCGCACCAGCTCGGTGGGCTGCGAGCGCTTCGAACTCACCGACAGCGACGTGTTCTGGGATCCGCTGCCGCTGTTCCACATGAGTTCGATCCTGCCGTTGATCGGCTGCATCGAGGCGGGCGCCTCCTACGTGACGCTCACCCATTTCGATCCGGCGGTGGCCATCGGCCAGCTGCGTGACGAGCGCGCCACCATCTGCTTCTCCACGTTCCCCACCGTCACGACGGTCATGTTGAACCACCCCGACTGGGATCCGGCTGCCATCAGCAGCATCCGCCTCATGAACAACGTGGCCGCACCGGCCGCCCTCGAGGACATCCATCGCATGCTTCCCGACATGGCGCACATGAACGCCTACGGGCTCACCGAGTCACCGCCCCCGACGACCCGCCGGAGGTGCGCTCGACCACCTCGGGGCGGCCCTTCCGGGGCATCGAGGTGCAGATCCGCGACTTCGAGAGTGGCGACGTGGTGCCGGTCTGGGAGCGGGGCGAGATCTGGTGCCGGGGCTTCAACGTCTTCGAGGGCTACTACAAGGATCCCGTCAAGACGGCGGAGTGCTTCGACGACGAGGGCTGGTTCAACACCGGCGACATCGGGCGGATGGACGCCGACGGGCGGGTCGGCTACCTCGGCCGGGTCAAGGACATGCTGAAGGTGGGCGGCGAGAACGTGGCCGCCGTGGAGATCGAGTCCTACCTGCAGACCCACGAGGCGGTGGCGATCGCCCAGGTCGTGGGCATACCCGACGAGCGCTACGTGGAGGTGCCGGCCGCCTTCGTGGAGCTCATGCCCGGCGCCGAAGTGGCCGAGGGCGAGCTGATCTCCTACTGCAAGGGGCAGATTGCCTCATTCAAGGTTCCGCGCTACGTGCGGTTCGTGCAGGAGTGGCCCATCTCGGCCACGAAGATCCAGAAGTTCCGCCTGCAGGAGCAGTTGTGCACGGAACTGGACCTCACCTGAAGACGCGTCCGGTGTCTCCAACCCGTCAGTCCGGCGAAGGCGTGTCCCCGACCCGTCATTCCGGCGAAGGCCGGAATCCACACCTGGATGGGCCCATGGTCCTCGGGCCGTGGCTGCGGGCCTGCGCCGAGCGCCACGGCGATCGTGAGGCGATCGAGGTCATGGGCACGGCCAAGTCCTACGCCGTGCTCGACGGTGATGCGGACCGCCTGGCGGGCGGTCTGGCGGCGGAGGTGGGTCTGCACGCAGGCGACCGCGCCGCGGTCATCATGCGCAACAGCCTGGCCTGCGTGGACGCCTGGTTCGCCATGGCCCGTGCCGGCATCGTCGACGTGCCGGTGAACGTGGCGCAGCGCGGCGACGGGCTCGCCTACGTGCTGGGCCAGTCCCGTTCGCAGGCGGTGGTGTGCGACATCGAGTTCGCCGACCGGCTGGCCGAAGTGATGCCCGAGCTGCCCGAGTTGTGCCACGTTGTCCTCCACCGCCCCGGGGGCTCCGAACCCGGCGCGCCGTCGTTCGGCCCCGGCGTGGCGGTGCATGAGCTGCCGTCGCTCTACGGGGAGGCGCCGCCGCGCCTGCCGGATCTCGAACCGACCGACACCGCCGTGATCCTCTACACCTCCGGCACCACCGGCCCGCCCAAGGGGGCGATGCTGAGCCACGGCGCCAACCTCACCCTCACCCGCCAGACCCGCTGGCTCATGGGTTACGGCCCCGAAGACGTGCTCTACACAGCCTTCCCGCTGTTCCACATCAACGCCCGCTACACCACAGTGACGGTTGCCATGGAGGCCGGCGCCCGCTGCGTGCTGGAGCAGCGCTTCAGTGCCGGCGGCTTCTGGGACACCTGCCGGGCGAAAGGCGTCACCGCCTTCAACTACATGGGTGCCCTGCTCATGATGCTCTGGAAGCAGTCGGCCCGGCCCGACGACGCCGACCACCCGGTTCGGCGCGGCTTCGGGGCGCCCTGCCCGCCGGACATCTGGGAACCGTTCGAGGAGCGGTTCAACCTGCGTCTCACCGAGGTCTACGGCTCCACCGAGGTGCCCATCGTCACCCAGAACGGCATGGCGGCCGTCGAGGGGGCGGACCGCCGGATCGGCACCGCCGGGCGGCCGTCGGGCCTGTACGACATGCGCATCGTGGACGAGTCCGACAGCGAGGTGCCGCCGGATACCCCTGGGGAGATCGTCGTGCGGGCCCGGCCGAACCACGCCACCTTCAGCGGCTACTACGACATGAGCGAGGCCACCGCGGAGTCCTGGCGAGGGGGCTGGTTCCACACCGGCGACCGGGGTGTGGTGGACGCCGACGGTTACCTCACCTTCATCGACCGGGTGAAGGACTGCGTGCGGCGCCGCGGCGAGAACATCAGCTCCTATGAGGTGGAACAGTCCATCACCCGCCATCCCGCGGTGCTGGAGGCCGCCGTTGTCGGCGTGCCCTCGGAGTTGAGCGAGGAGGAGGTGCTGGCCTGCGTGGTGCTCAAGCCGGGCCGCACCCTGGGTGAGGACGAACTGATCGCGCACTGCGACGGCCGGATGGCACACTTCGCCGTGCCCCGCTACATCCGCTGGATGGACGAACTGCCCCGCAACGCCTCCGAGCGGGTCCAGAAGTTCCAGCTCCGCGCCGACGGCGTCACCGCCCACACCTGGGATCGCCTCGCTGAGACCGGAGCCCGCCGATGAGAGTTGTCGTCCCTGCGCTCTGGCCGCCCGCGTTCCGTCATTCCGGCGCAGAGCCTGCCCCGGACTCGATCCGGGGCCGGAATCCATCGTCCAGCCATTGCGCCGGCGCGGAGCCGCGCACATGAGAGTCGTCGTACTCGGTGCGGGCGCCCTCGGCTCGGTTTACGGCTCCTGGCTGGCCGAGGCGGGCGCCGAGGTGATGCTGGTGGCCCGCCGCCCCCACGCCGAGGCGGTGCGCCGGCGGGGTCTGGAGGTCCGCTCCTACGACGCCGGCACGAAGATTTACGACGTCGATGCCACCGACGACCCCGCCGCTGCCGGCGACGCCGACTTGGTGCTGGTCGCCGCCAAGTCCTTCGACGTCCCCGGGCTGATGGCTGCCTACGGTGGCCGGTGCTCCATGGCGTTCTCGGTGCAGAACGGGGTGGATCAGGCCCGCCCGCTGGTGGAGCGCTTCGGCCCGGCTGCGGTCGAGGGTGTGTCGATGGTGGGGGGCACGCTCGTGGGCCCCGGGGTGGCCGAACACAGCTTCGGCGGAGCGACCTATGTGGGTGACATCGCCGGGACGGCGCCGGGCACTGCCGCCCGGATCGCCGACGTGCTGCCCGAGCGCATCACCGAGCGCGCCGACATCGCCTCGGTGCAGTGGACCAAGGCCACTCTGGCGGTTGCCGCCATGGGCGTTGTGGCGCTCACCCGCTCGATCTACCACCGCATGTTCGTGACCCCGGCGCTCCGGGAGGCGTTCCTGGACCTGATGTGCGAGGCCGCCCTCGTGGCCCGCAGCGAGGGGGTGCCGCTCATCGATCTGCCAGGGCCCATGCGGGTGCAAACGTTCACCACACTGCCCCGCACCCAGGCCCTGGACGTGCTGCGCGAGTTCGGCGAGCACCTCGTCGCCACCGGGCAGACCGACGTGAAGGTCTCGGCCCTCCAGAGCATC
>JAGWAK010000115.1:1600-4836 GCA_021296435.1 Acidimicrobiia bacterium | reverse complement strand
TCCCGCTCGACGTGGCGGCGCTGGTGGGATGCGGCGTCATGACCGGGGTGGGGGCCGCTCTGAACACCGCCAAGGTCGCCCCCGGGTCGTCGGTGGTGGTGTTCGGCGTGGGCGGAGTGGGGGTTTCCGCCATCCAGGGCGCCCGGGTCGCGGGTGCGGCGGAGATCGTGGCCGTGGACCGCAACCCCGCCAAGCTGGCTGCCGCGCGCTCCTTCGGAGCCACTGAGGCGATCCTGCCCGAAGAACTCGACGCGGCGAAGGCGGAGTACAACGACGGCCAGGGCTTCGACTACGCCCTCGAGTGCATCGGCCATCCCGCCACCATGCGCGCCGCCTTCGACGCCGTACGCCGCGGCGGCACCTGCTGCATCGTCGGCGTCGGCCGGATGGAGGAGCAGGTGAGTTTCAGCGCCTTCGAGTTCTTCTTCGCCGAGAAGAACCTCGTCGGCTCCTACTACGGCGGGGCCGACGTGCGGGTGGACTTCCATCGCATGTTGCGTCTCTCCGAGGCGGGCCGGCTGGACCTCGCCGGGATGATCGACCGGCGCCTGCGGCTGGAAGACATAAACGACGGCATCGAGGCCCTGCTCACCGGCGATGTGGTCCGCCAGGTCATCGAACTCTGAGCAATTCCCGCACTCCGGGCGCAGCGGTTGTTGCCCTCGTCGTTCGGGCGAATACCGCAACCCATTCCCGCGGGGCCGTGCCGCGTACGCGGCTTCGCCGTTCGGTCACCGGCTGCGAGTATTCTGAGCACGTCCCGCTGCCGAGGAGGAAAGACCGCCCCATGAGCTACCGCATCGTCGTCGATTTCGATCTGTGTGAGAGCAACGCCATCTGCATGCAGGTGGCACCGGAGGTCTTCGAGGTGCGTGACGACGACTTCCTGTACATCCTCGACGAGACGCCCGGCGAGGATCTGCGCGCCAAGGTGGACGAGGCGGTGCAGCGCTGCCCGAAGCAGGCCATCTCCATCGCAGAGGGCTGAAGGCTCTCCGGCAGGAATGGCCGGCGTTGCGCCGGCGTGGATTCCGGCCTTCGCCGGATTGACGGGTGACGGTGTCTGACGCCGTGGCGTTCGAGGTCCTGACGTGAAGTCGGTCACGATCGTGGGAGCCTCACTGGCGGGCATGCGGGCGGCCGAGGCGCTGCGCCGCGAGGGCTTCGACGGCACTGTCACCGTTGTCGGCGACGAGACCGGCGCCCCCTACGACCGGCCGCCGCTGTCCAAGCAGGTGCTGGCAGGGGAGTGGGAACCCGAGCGGATCGCCCTCTACGACGCCGAGACGCTGGACGACCTGCGATTGACGTGGCGGCTCGGGACCCGGGCGGTCGCCTTCGACGCCGCATCCCGGACAGTGACACTGGAGGGAGGCGAGCGTCTTGCTGCCGACGGCGTCGTGATCGCCACCGGCGCGCGGACGCGCAAGCTGCCGGGCACCGAGGTTCTCGCTGGCGTGTACACGCTGCGAACCCTCGCCGACAGCCTTGCCATCCGCGCCGAGTTAGAGGCGATGCCCCGGCGGGTGGTCGTCGTCGGTGCCGGGTTCATCGGGGCGGAGGTCGCAGCGACCGCGCGTGGCAGGGGACTCGACGTGACCATGGTCGAGATGGCCGAGACGCCGCTGGAGCGGGTGCTGGGGGCCGAGTTGGGCAGGGTCTGCGCGGCGGTGCACCGAGATCACGGTGTCGACCTGCGGCTGGGGGTCGGTGTGGCGGAGATCACGGGCACCGACCGGGTGGAGCAGGTGGTGCTGAGCGACGGAACCCGCCTGGATGCCGACGTGGTCATCGTCGGGGTCGGCGTGATCCCCAACACCGAGTGGCTGAAGGGTTCGGGGCTCGAAATCGACAACGGAGTGGTGTGCGACGAGACCTGCCTGGCGGCGCCGGGCGTCGTGGCGGCCGGTGATGTGGCCCGCTGGCCGAACCGGCTCTTCGGGCAGTCGATGCGTGTCGAGCACTGGGACAACGCCATCGATCAGGGGATGGCGGCCGCCCGCCGCCTGCTGGCCGGTGGCGATGCCGAACCGTTCGCCCCGGTGCCGTGGTTCTGGAGCGATCAGTACGACCGCAAGATCCAGTTGGCGGGACGTTCGGGCCCCGAGGATGACGTGGCCGTCGTGACCGGCTCACCCGACGAGCGCCGCTTCGCAGCCATCTAAGGGCGTGGCGGACGCATCGTGGCCGTTCTCGGGTTCAACCGCCCCCGCCACGTCATGCAATACCGCCGCCTCATCGCCAGAGGAGCCACCTGGGACGAGGCGCTGGAGTTCGCCCGCTCCCAGTCCTGAGGCCTGGAACCGCAGGGCTCAGGCCGGTTCGTCCAACGGATCCCAGTTGTAGTGCGGGAGCCTGGTGTGACCTGCGTCCACGGTGATCTCGGTGCCCGTGACGTGCTGTGACTCATCGGACGCCAGCCACAGGGCGGCGTCGGCCACCGCAGTCGGAGGCAGCATGCGACGCCCCGGCAGGATGGTGTTGTGGCGCACCTGGTGGTCGAGTCGCTCGTCGCTGGAGTCCGCAGAGCCGGTGACGAACTCCTTCGAATAGGCGTTGACCATCATCGGGCTGTTCACCGCGCCGGGCAGGAGGGCGTTGGCGCGGATGCCGTGGCGGCCCAGCTCCAGGGCGGCGCACTTCATGAGCCCGGCCACGCCGTGCTTGGAAGCCGTGTAGGCGCTGTAGTTGTAGCCGCCGTGCCAGCCATTGGTTGACACGGTGTAGATCAAGCTGCCGCTCTGCTGGTCGATCATGTGCGGGGCGACGGCCTTGGTGGTGTGCCAGGCGCCGGTGAGGTTGACGCCGATGACGGTCTCCCAGACCTCGGTGGTCATGTCGCAGAGTGAGGCGGACCAGAAGATCCCGGCGTTGGCGCAAGCGACGTCCACCTGCCCGAACTCGTTGACACCTTGTGCCACGACGGCATCCAGCGACTCCTGGGAGCGCACGTCGGCGACCTCGGCGATGCAGCGGACCCCGGCGGCGCGCACGCCCTCGGCGGTTTCCTTCAGATCGGCTTCGGTCGCCAAGGGGTAGGGGATCGAGCCTGTCTCGCAGATGTCGCAGATGATGATGTCGGCGCCCTCGCCGGCGAATCGCAGGGCGATCGCACGCCCCTGGCCGCGGGCGCCGCCGGTGATGAATGCGACCCGGCCGTCGAGACGTCCCATGCCGGCCGGTCAGCCGCCCTCGGCGGGCGCGGTGCCGGACTCGGCGACCGCGTCGGCCAACAC
>JAGWAK010000115.1:0-1574 GCA_021296435.1 Acidimicrobiia bacterium | reverse complement strand
CCCCGGTGCATGATCACGATGCGGTCGGCCGCAGGCAGCACGTGGTCCATGTTGTGGTCGATGTACAGCACGCCGAGGTTGTTCTGCTTGGCCGCCTCGATGGCCTCCAGCACGCGCCGGGTCTCGCGCACCGACAGGGCCGCCACCGGTTCGTCCAGCACCAGAAGTTGCGAGTCGAAATGGATGGCGCGGCTGATGGCAAGCGACTGCCGCTCCCCGCCCGACAGCGTGGCCGCCGTCTGGTTCGAGGATTCCACCGACGTGAGTCCGACCTCGGCGAGGTGCTCGTCGCAGATCCGCGCCATCTCCTTGACACGTAGGTAGCGGATTCCCAGGAGCCTGCGATGGAGCTCCTGGCCCAGGAAGAAGTTCCGCCACAGAGCCATCTCGTCGACGATGGCCAGGTCCTGGTACACGGTCTCGATTCCTGCGGCTCGGGCCTCACGCGGCGATCCGAACCGCACCGGCTCTCCCTGCACCTTGATGGTGCCCGCCGTCGGTTCGATGTAGCCGCTGATCATCTTGACGACCGTGGACTTGCCGGCGCCGTTGTCGCCCACCAGCCCCACCACCTCGCCGGGGTGGATGGCGAAGCTGGCGTTGCGCACGGCGTAGTTCTTGCCGTAGCGGCGGGTGACGTTCACCAGCTCGACGACGGGAGTGACGGCAGCGGTGCTCATCCGAACAGGGTGCTCCTGGCGCCGCCGCGCCGCAGCGCCTCGACGCGGGCGTTCAGACCCGCCGAGACCACGAGCAGGACGCCCACGAGGCCAAGGTAGTACTCCGAGGGAACCTTGATCACGATCAGCCCCACCTTCAGTGAGCCGAGGATGATCGCCCCCAGCATCGAACCGATGACGGTGCCCTTGGCGCCGAACAGCGAGGTGCCGCCCACGACCACGGCCACGATTGCCAGCAGGTTGATGTCGATGCCCGAGGCCACGCTGGAGGACCCGAAGTCGGCGAACTGCAGGATGCCCGCCAGCCCGGCCAGGCCGGCGGCCAGCACGAAGTTGATGAGCTTCACCCGCAGCACGGGGACTCCCATGGCGCGGGCCACGCCGCCGCCGTACTTGCCGGCCGCGTACGTCCAGTTGCCGAACTGGGTGCGCCACAGCACGAAGGCCAGGATGATCCCGATGCCCACCATCCAGGCGAACGGAGCGGCAATGGGGGAGCCGGGGATGTCGGCACCCAGGATCTTCTTGACGGTGCCCTCCTCCTCGATGAGGTCGACCGGGAAACCGCCCAGGATGATCCGGTTCCAACTCGTGACGGCGAAGAGCATGCCGAGCGTGACGATGAAGGAGGGGACACCCACGTACGTGGTGATGAGGCCGTTGATGAGGCCGATCAACGCCACGATCGCCAGGCCGGCGAAGAGGCCGGCGAGGATGTGCCAGCCCCACTCGCGCATGAGCCAGCCCATGACGGCGGGCCCGAGGGCGAACGTGGCCGAGACCGACAGGTCGAACTCGCCGGAGATCATCAGCGCAGTGACGCCCAGCGACACCATCCCCACCGAGGAGGTGAGGGCGGCCACCGAACTCATCAGGTCGGGGTTGGAGAAGAAC
>JAGWAK010000114.1:8032-8511 GCA_021296435.1 Acidimicrobiia bacterium | reverse complement strand
TTTCGGGCCGCCCGCGCGATGCACACGGGCGACCTGATGGCGCGCAAGGGGCTGCCCTTCGTCGATGCCGACAACACGAACGGCAGCGCCACCGAGTTCGGCGCGACTCTGCAGATGGCGATCGACGGCATCGAGGGCGTCGACATCATCATTCCGGGGCACGCCGACGATCCGCTGACCTGGGACGACTTCGTGGACTATGCCGCCTTCTACAACGACCTCGCGAGCCGGGCCCGGGCGGGGGCGGCGGCGGGCCGCAGCGTCGAGGAGACGGTGGCTGCCTACTCGGTGCCCGAGCGGTACAACGACTTCCAGGCGCCGGAGAACCGAGTGGAGGGCATCGTGCGTCTCATCTATGAGGGCCGCTAGCGCGCCCCGACGGGCGCGTTGGTCGCTTCGCAGCCCGGAGATCGGCGCCGCGAGCGATCGGCGAACGCGAGTGACCGACGAGGAGGAATAGATGCTCCGACGAATCACCA
>JAGWAK010000114.1:0-7985 GCA_021296435.1 Acidimicrobiia bacterium | reverse complement strand
AGACGAAGCTGCTGCGCTTCCCCGACATCCACGGCGACCGGGTGGTTTTCACCTACGCCGGCGACCTCTGGACGGCGTCGACGGACGGCGGGCTGGCCACGCGGCTGACGGCGCATCCGGGGCTGGAGCTGTTCCCGCGGTTCTCGCCCGACGGGTCGCGCATCGCGTTCACGGGGCAGTACGACGGCGACGAGCAGGTCTACGTGATCCCGGCCTCGGGCGGGGTGCCGCAGCAGCTCACGTACTATCCCGCGCGCGGTCCGCTGGCGCCGCGCTGGGGCTACGACAACCAGGTCTACGACTGGTCTCCCGACGGGCGGGCGGTGCTGTTCCGGTCGCTCCGCTACAGCACCGACCTTTCCGACAGCCGGCTGTTCCTCGCGTCGGCCGACGGGGGGCTCCCCGTGCCGCTGCCGATGCCCGAGTCCGGCGCCGGAGACCTGTCGCCCGACGGCTCGCGCGTCGTCTACTCCCCCCTGTTCCGCGACTTCCGGACCTGGAAGCGCTACGAGGGCGGCTGGGCGCAGGAGCTCTACATCTTCGACCGCGAGACGCACGTCGTGGAGCGCGTCACGACCCACCGGCGCGCCGACCGCGACCCGATGTGGATCGGCAACGCGATCTACTTCACCTCGGACCGCGACGGAACGCTGAATCTCTACCGCTACGACCTCGCCTCGCGCGGGACGACGCGGCTCACCGACAGCGACACGTGGGACGTCCGCTGGCCGGGCGACGACAGCGCGAACCGCATCGTCTACGAGCTGAACGGAGAGCTGCAGATCTACACGATCGACGCCGGGACGTCGCGTCCGATTGCAATCACGGTGCCGGACGACGGCCTGGCGACGCGGCCGTCGCGGGTTGCGGCGTCCGGCCTGATCGAAGACGCCGAGCTCAGCCCCGGTGGGGAGCGGGCGTTGTTCGTGGCGCGCGGCGACGTCTTCACGGCCCCTATCGAGAACGGACCGACGCGCAACCTGACCCGCAGCTCGTCCGCGCACGACAAGTGGGCGCGCTGGTCGCCGGACGGCCGCCGCATCGCCTACGTCTCGGACGCGACGGGGGAGGACGAGATCTACCTGATCGCCCAGGACGGCTCGGGGGAGCCGGAGCAGCTCACGAGCGGCGGGCAGGCGATGCGCTACGCGCCCGAGTGGTCGCCGACGGGGGAGCACCTGGCGTTCGGCGACAAGGACGGCCGGCTCTACGTGCTCGACGTCGAGTCGAAAGAGGTCATCGACGTCGCCGACGAGGCCCGCGGAGCCCTGCGGGACTACGTCTGGTCGCCCCGCGGCGGCCATCTCGCGTTCTCGATGACCGACCCGACCGAGTTCAGCTCCATCTGGGTCTGGAGCCTCGCCGACCGCGAGCTGCACCGGATCACGGACGACCTCTTCCACGAGTGGAACCCGGCCTGGGACCCCGACGGCGACTTCCTCTACTACCTCTCGGACCGGCAGTTCGCGCCGCAGCTCGGTTCGTTCGAGTGGAACTACCTGGTCGACCGCGAGACCGGCATCTATGCCCTGGCGCTCCGCAAGGACGTGGCGCATCCTTTGCCGCCCGAGAGCGACGAGGTGGAGCTGGCCGAGGAGGATGACGAGGACGCGGACGACAGCGCCTCGGCGGACGACGGTGCGTCCGCGGGGGACGGCGACGGGGGCGACGACGCGGACGACGGAGGCGACGGCGAGGGCCCGATCGGCATCGACTTCGACGGGCTCTCCCGTCGGGTGGTGCGCCTGCCGGTGACGTTCGACAACTACGTCGGGCTGAGCGGGGCGGACGACGGTGTCTTCTTCATCCGCGGCGGCGCGCAGTACTACGGCCGGGGCGGCGACGTGCGTCCGGCGCTCCAGCGCTTCACGTTCGAGGACCGCGAGACGAAGACCATCGCCGACGGCATCGGCGGCTACGCCGTCTCGCGCGACGGCGAGAAGGTGCTCGTCCGCGAGGGGAGCACCTGGAACGTCTACCCGGCGGGCGGCGGCGACGCAACGTCGGTCTCGACGCGCGGGCTGATGGTCGACCGCGTGCCGGCGGAGGAGTGGGCGCAGATCTTCGACGAGGTCTGGCGGCGCTTCCGCGACTTCTTCTACGTCGAGAACATGCACGGCTACGACTGGGAGGCGCTGCGCGACCGCTATCGTCCCCTGCTGGAGCACGTCGCGCACCGCTCCGACCTGAACTACGTCATCGGTGAGATGGTGGCGGAGCTGAGCGTCAGCCACGCCTACATCGCGGGCGGCGACTGGGAGACGCCCGACCGCCCGCCGGTCGCCCTGCCCGGCGCGGTCTTCGAGCTCGACGCCGCCGCGGGCCGCTACCGCCTCGCGGAGATCTTCGCCGGCCACAACGAGGAACCGCGCTACCGGGCGCCGCTCACCGAGATCGGCGTCGACGCGCGGGTCGGCGACTACGTCCTCGCGATCGACGGCGAGGAGCTCGCCGGCCCGGACAATCCCTACCGCGTGCTGCGGCACCGTGCCGACCGTCCGGTCCGGCTGACGCTCAACACCGAGCCCACCTTCGACGGAGCGCGAGAGGTGACGTTCACGCCGCGCACCGAGGAGCGGAGCCTCCGCTATCTCACCGAGGTGGAGGCAAACCGGCGCCGGGTGTCGGAGATGACCGACGGCCGCGTCGGCTATCTGCACGTCCCCGACATGGGGGCGCAGGGCATCCAGGAGTTCGTGAAGTGGTTCTACGGGCAGATCCGCAAGGAGGGGCTCGTCATCGACGTGCGGGGCAACGGCGGCGGCAACGTCTCGCAGATGCTCATCGAGCGCCTTGCCCGGCGCGTGCTCGGAACCCGCTTTGCGCGCACCTACGACACACCGGGCACCTATCCGGACATCGCATTCCACGGGCACATGGTCTGCATCCTCGACGAGGACTCGGCCTCCGACGGCGACATCTTCCCGTACCGCTTCCGCGAGGCGGGGCTCGGACCGCTGATCGGCAAGCGCTCGTGGGGCGGCGTCATCGGCATCACCAACCACGGTCCGCTCATCGACGGCGGCTCGGTCAACGTGCCGCAGTTCGGGACGAACGGGGCCGACGGAAGCTGGGTGGTGGAGAACGTCGGCGTCGAACCCGACATTGAGGTCGACAACGACCCCCGCTCCGTCATCGCCGGCCAGGAGGAGGAAGTTCTTCGCATGATGCGCGAGAACCCGAAGGCGCTCCCCGAACGCCCCGCGCCGCCGGTCAAGACGCCGTAGGCTGGACACCCCATGGCGCTGACGCGAGTCGAGCTCGAGAACTTCACGGCGTTTCGGAGTTTGCAGCTGGATCTCTCTCCCGGCATCAATGTACTTGTCGGTGCAAACGGCACTGGCAAGACGCACTTGATGAAGGTCTGTTACGCCGGGTGCGAGGCTTCCCGAAGTCCGGTCGACGATTTCGCCCGGAAATTGGCCGCGGTCTTCCTGCCGTCAGGCCACCGCCTCAAGCGCCTCGTCAGGCGGGAGTCGGGTGCGGATGGCAAGGCGACGATACGCATATGCCGTGGGTCCCTGACACTGGAGCAGTCGTTCGCGAGTCGTCCGAGGCTCGTCTCCTTGCGGCCATCGACGTTTGCGAGCGACGAGCCCGAACCCGAGATCGGAGAATGGGGTCATGAGCCGGTGGAGAGCGTCTATATACCCGTCAAGGAGATGCTCTCGAACGCGCCCGGTTTCCGGTCGCTCTACGCCAAGCGGGAGATACACTTCGAGGAGACATACAGGGACGTGCTGGATCGAGCGTATCTTCCGGCGTTGCGCGGGCCGACAGATGAACGGCGCGAAGGGCTGCTGACCGGTTTGCAGAAGGCTGTCGGTGGCAGGGTTCTGGTGGAGAACGAGGAGTTCTTCCTGCGCAGCGAAGAGGGGGAGATCGAGTTCTCCTTGCTCGCGGAGGGCGTGCGCAAGCTGGCCTTGCTCTGGCTGCTGATCCGCAACGGCACTCTGCCGTCGGGTTCCGTCCTGTTCTGGGACGAGCCGGAGACCAACCTCAATCCCAAGTTGTTCGGCGTGGTAGTGAACACGCTGCTCGAACTGCAGCGTGCCGATGTGCAGGAATTCCTGGCGACCCACGATTACGTCATCCTCAAAGAGTTGGATCTCCGCACGACGACCGCAGACCAGGTGGCGTTTCATGCGCTCTACCGTCAGGAGGAGACAGGCGATGTCGTTTGCGGTTCCGCGCGCAGCTACCGGAGCATTGCTCCGAACACGATCGCCGATACGTTCGCCGATCTGTACGACCGGGAGACCAAACGCAGTCTGCGGGGTCTGGCGGGATGACGTTCACGGAAGGGAACCTGGAGATCGACATTGCCGATGCGGTGGGTGGGCGGAGGTTCGAGGACCAGCACGGACTGAGTCACTGCATGAAGGCCGTGGATCTTGTCGTTGAGCTTCCTGATCGGTATCTGTACATCGAGTTGAAGGATCCTCAACATCCGCGAGCGACGCCGAAGAGTCGCGGCGAGTTCATCGAGGAACTTCTCAGCGGCAGGCTTGACGAGGCCCTCAAGTACAAGCATCGGTACTCCTTCCTCTACGAATGGGCGTCCGGCCGCGCCGACAAGCCTGTCGACTACCTCGTGCTCATCGCCCTGAACACACTCGACGAAGCGCACTTGGTGACCCGAACGGAGGCCCTGAGCCGGGCGCTGCCGCAGCGAGGGCCCGACGGTCAGCCCTGGCAGCGCGACATCGTTGGCGGCTGCGGCGTCTTCAACCTCGAATCGTGGACCCGCAGTTTCCCGGACTATCCCGCCAGTCGCCTCGTAGCCCCTGGTCAGCGGGACGGGGGAGCGCGGTGACTGGTGGACTTGTCGGCGCCGAGGGCCGACGGACCGCGTCGTTCGATACCAGTGCTCGCGACGACGCGATGCGCGAGCGACGACGGCGGCTGGCGGCCGATCAGGCCGCCGTGCTGTCGGAGGTGCGGAGTGCCCTCTTCGTGCTGCGGGAGCGGCTCGGCGTGCGCACGGCGTACGTCATCGGATCACTCAGGTCACCCGAGCTGTGGCGCGAGACGTCGGACGTCGACGTGGCGGTGGGCGGCTGCTCGCGAGACGTGCTCGAGGTGATGAAGGCGCTCGAGGAGGCCACCAAGCGTCGACCGGCACCCGTTCCCGGAATCGTGCGTCCGGGCCGGGATCCGGGTCTACGGATGAGAATGGAGGAGGGAGCGTTCTCGCTTCTCGAAGCTGCCCTGCAGGCACGGCGCCGGGACATCGACCGTATCGGCGACCGCAGGGTGCCCGCGGTCCGGAGGAGGTGGACAGCATGGGGTACCTGCTCCACAATCTCTCCGGCGGGTTCGACCAGTGGTTCGAGGAGGTCGCGCGGTTCTTCGCGAACCGCGTGGACGACGCCCGGTATCACGCCGATTTGCTCCGGCGGATGCAGCTTGACGTTCGAGGCGTCCGACCGGCGCTGCTGTCGGAAGCGGTGGCTCGGGACCTCGACGAGCTGCGCCGGTTCCGCCATCTGTTCCGCCACGCGTACGGTACCGATCTCGATTCGGCCAAGGTGGGCGATCTGGCTGCCAGGGCCGCTGACGTCCGGATCGCGCTTGCGCGGGACTTGGAGCGCTTCCTTGCGGTCCTGCGACCTGGGCAATGACGGCGGGCCGCGTGAACGTCCTCCTCGTTCCTCCGGCGGTGTGGGTCCCGTCGACATGTCGGTGAGGGGGAACGGATGACGCTCTCGTCCCAGCTTCGACTCCTGTGGCGCCGCGCGCTCGGCAGCCCCGGGTTCACGCTGGTCTCTCTGGCGATGCTGGCGACCGGGGTCGGAGCGAACGTCGCGATCTTCACGGTCGTCAACGCCGTGCTGCTTCGGCCGCTCCCGGTCGCGGACTCCGAGCGGCTGGTGATCCTGCGGCACGCCGCGCCGGGGCTCGTGCAGCTCGACGAGTTGCCGATGTCGGACGCGCTCTACTACCTGTACGCCTCGGAGAGCCGCACGCTGGACGGCGTGGCCGCGATACGGGACGGACAGGCCAGCTTCACGGGGCGGGAGAACCCGCAGCGCGTGCAGGCCGCCAGCATCTCCGCGTCGTTCTTCGACGTGATGCGGACGCGGCCGCGTATCGGACGGGCGTTCACCGCCGAGGAGGACCGGCCGGGCGGCGCGGCGGTGGTCGTGGTGAGCGACGGCCTGTGGAGGTCCCGATTCGGCGCGAACCCGGACGTGGTGGGGCGTGTCGTCGACGTCGACGGGGCCGCGACGGAGATCATCGGAGTGATGCCGGCGGGCTTCGCCTTCTCGCGGCCGCCGGCGGACCTGTGGCTGCCGATCCGCCTCGACCCCGCCGCCACGCAACTCGGAGCCTTCGGGATGACCGGGGTGGCACGGATCGCGGACGGAGCGACGCTCGAGCAGGTGCGGGCGGAGCTCGACGCGCTGATCTCGAACCTGGTCGAGATCCTGCCCGATCAGCCGGCGGCCCCCGTGCTGGCGTCGGCCGGGTTGCGGCCGCTGGTCGATCCGGCCCGCGAGGTCGTGGTCGGCGACATCGAAGCGGCGCTCTGGATCCTGCTCGGCGCCGTGGGGTTCCTGTTGCTCATCGCCTGCGCCAACGTCGCCAACCTTCACCTGGTGCGATCCGAGGCTCGGCACGGCGAGGCGGCGATGCGCGCCGCGCTCGGTGAGAGCCGCGCCCGGCTGGTGGCGTCGGTGCTGACCGAGAGCGTGGCCCTGGGAGTGGTCGGGGGCCTGCTGGCCCTTCCGCTGGCTTTGCTGGCGGTGCGTCTGGTGGTGCGCTTCGGCCCGCAGGCACTGCCGCGGCTGGACGAGATCTCGATGGATGCCTGGGTGCTGCTCTTCGGCTTCGCGGTCTCGGTCGTGGCCGGCCTGCTCTTCGGCATCCTGCCGGCCGTCCGCGCCAGTGCGGCCGCCACTGCGAATATGACAGCCGGGGCGCGCGGGGGAACGGCCGGCCGCGAACGGCAGTTCGCCCGCCGCGGGTTGGTAGTGGTTCAGATCTCGCTCGCCCTGACCCTGCTCGTCGGGTCGGGTCTGGCCGTGCGCTCCTTCGGGCGACTGGCGGCGGTCGATCCGGGCTTCGATCCGGTCGACGTGCTGACCTTCGGACTGTCGTTGCCGCAACGGGACTACGGCACTCCCGAAGCGCGGCTGGGCTTCCATCGCCGGCTCGTCGAACGGCTCCGGGCCCTGCCCGGAGCGGTCGATGCGACGGCTACGTCGACCGTGCCGTTGGGGGGTGAGTCGTCCGGGTCCGGTTTCAGCATCGAGGGCCGGCCGCTTGCCGACGGTGACGTGCCGCCCGTGTTCAGGACGAAGCTGGTCTCGCACGGCTACTTCGACACCCTGCGCGTCGAACTCGTCGAGGGGCGTCCGTTCGACCCCCTCGACGGGGAGCGGGACGCCTCGGTGGTGATCGTGTCGCAGGCGTTGGCCGACGCGTACTGGCCGGGGGAGAGCGCGCTCGGGAAGGGCATCCGGCAGGGCGTTCCGCCGGAGGGCGAGGAGCAGGTGTGGAGCCGAGTCGTCGGCGTGGTCGCCGATGTCCACGAGATCGCGCTCCATGAGGACCCGCCGGAGATGGTCTACTACCCGATTCCTCCCGGTGGCGGTGGGGGCGCCGGTGACGAACCGTTGGTCCCGGCCGCGATGCGCTACGCCGTCCGGGCCGCGAACGCGGCGGCCCTCGCGCCGGGAGTGCGGGAGGCGGTGAGCGAGCTCGATCCGACGCTGCCGATCCCCGAAGTGGGGACGCTCGAGACGCTCGTCGCGCTGGCCCGCGGCGAGCGGGCGTTCGTTATGGTGCTGCTCCTCATCGCGGCCGGGCTCGCGCTGCTGCTCGGCTCGGTCGGACTCTACGGCGTCGTCTCGTACACCGTGGCGCAGAGGCGGCGCGAGATCGCCATTCGCATGGCGGTAGGCGCCCGGCTTGCCGATGTGCGCCGGCTGGTGCTGACGGAGGCCGGCGGCCTGGCGCTGGTCGGGGCCGCGCTCGGG
>JAGWAK010000020.1 GCA_021296435.1 Acidimicrobiia bacterium | reverse complement strand
AAGTTCCTTTCCATGCGCCGGCCGGCGTACTTCGCGTCGGCCGCGATCATCACGATCGGTCTCCTGTCGATCATCTTTCGCGGCGGGCTGCGGACGGGTGTGGAGTTCACCGGTGGCGTGCGCCTCGAGGTCCAGTTCTCGCAGACGACCGACGTGGGCCAGATCCGCGACGCGCTGACGACGGGCGGCACGACGGGCGTCCAGATCCAGCAGCTGCGGACGGTCGGAGCGGAGACATACGACTTTCTGCTGCGCGTTCCGGTCGGGGAGGATGAGGACCAGAACGCGATTCGGGACCAGATCCGGGCGAGTCTCGAGACGCAGTACTCCGCGGGAAGCTTCGAGATTGCGCGCGGCGATACGCTGAGCGCCAAGGTGGGCGACGAGTTCCAGCGCACCGCGGTCATCGCCGTGATGCTTTCCTTCCTCCTGACCCTGATCTACCTCGCCTTCCGCTTCGAGTGGCGGTTCGGCGTGGCCGCCGTCATCGCGACGGTGCACGACATGTTCATCACGTTCGGGTTCATCTCGCTGCTGGATATCGAGATCAACCTCGCCACGGTAGCCGCGATTCTCACGATCATCGGGTATTCGCTCAATGACACGATCGTCGTCTTCGACCGCGTGCGGGAGAACCTGAGGAAGAAGCGGAAGGAAGCGTACGACACGACGCTCAACCGCAGCCTGAACGAGACGCTGCCGCGAACGGTCCTCACCAGCGGCACGACGCTGATGGCGCTGGTGTCGCTGGTCGTGATCGGGGGCGCCGTGATTCGGCCCTTCGCCGGCGTGCTCATCATCGGAGTGCTCGTGGGGACGTATTCCTCGATCTTCGTGGCATCGCCCGTTCTCGTCGAGATTCACGACCGGGCGCGCAAGCGCGCCGCGATCGCCGCCCGCGGCTAGCCGCGGCTCGCCACGGGTGGCCGGGACCGAGCCCACGCTCTTCGATTCGCACCTCCATCTGACGGCGGCACGCTTCGGCCCCGACCTCGATGAGGTGGTGGACCGAGCCCACGCGCGGGGCGTGCGCGGCATGGTCACGGTCGCCTCGGACCCCGAGGACGCGGAGAAGGCTTCGGCGCTGGCCGCGCGGACGCCCGGCCTGTGGGCGACGGCGGGGCTCCATCCCCACTCGGCGGACCGGACCTCGGCCTCTCTCATGGGCGAGATCGAGCGCCTCGCCGAGGCCCCCGAAGTCGTCGCGATCGGCGAGACGGGTCTCGACTTCCATTACGACAACGCGGCCCGGCCGGCGCAGCTGGAGAACTTCGAGGCGCACCTCGGGATGGCGGCGCGGCTCGGCCTGCCGATCGTCGTGCATTCGCGCTCGGCGGAGGCCGAGACGGCGGAGCGGGTGAGGGAGTACGGCGACGGCGCCGCCGGCGTGCTGCACTGCTTCACGGGAGGCGAAGCACTCCTCGATGCCGCCCTGGCTGCGGACTGGTACGTCTCCTTTTCGGGGCTCATCACCTTCGTCGCCGAACTGGCCGAATGGGCCCGCGCCGTGCCGGCCCACCGGCTCCTCATCGAGACGGACGCTCCCTACCTGGCGCCCGTCCCACGCCGCGGACGCCGAAACGAACCCGCCTACCTCACGCACACGTGCGAGCGGCTGGCGAAAGTGCGCGGCACGTCCTTCGAGGAAGCGGCGGCGCTCACGGCCCGCAACGCGCGCCGCTTCTACGGTCTGGAGGACGCGGCATGAGCCGCCCGGGGGCGGGCGGCGTACGGATCCTGCCCGACCATGTCGCGAACCAGATTGCGGCCGGCGAGGTCGTGGAGCGTCCCGCCTCCGTCGTCAAGGAACTCGCCGAGAACGCGGTCGATGCGGGGGCGCGGCGCGTTGAGGTCGCGCTCCGCAACGGAGGGAAGACCGAGATCCGGGTCTCGGACGACGGGAGCGGGATGAATCGCGAGGACGCGGTGCTCGCTCTGGACCGGCACGCGACGAGCAAGATCCGGAGCGTGGATGATCTGCGCAGCGTCCGCTCCTTCGGCTTCCGGGGCGAGGCGCTGCCCTCCATCGCGGCGGTCAGCCGTTTCGAACTGCATACGGCGCTGAGCCCGGAAGAGGGCGTGCGGGCGCGGGTCGATTTCGGGCGCATCCGCAGCGTCGATGACGTGCCGCGCCGGCGCGGCACGACGGGGACGGTCCGCGCCCGGGTCCCCGATCTGCCGGCGCGCGCAAAGTTCCTCGGGAGTTCGGCCGCCGAGTCCCGGGCCGCGGGCGAAGCGCTCGTGCTCCTCGCGCTTGCGAACCCTGCCGTCGGCTTCCGGCTCGAGTCGAACCGCCGCGCCTCCATGGATCTCGCCCCCGCGCGGGACTGGCTCGAACGGATCGGCCAGCTTTGGGGAGACCTCGCCCCCACGCTCATTCCCGTGGAAGATGCGGGCGGCCCCGTGCGGGTCCGAGGCTTCGTCCAGCGGCCCGATGCGGCGCGCGCGAGGGGAGGGCGCCGCTACACGTTCGTGAACGGCCGCCCCTTTCGGGATCCCGCGCTCCTGCGGCTGGTGGATGACGCGTTCCGGACGAC
This sequence comes from Acidimicrobiia bacterium, assembly GCA_021296435.1. Lineage (GTDB taxonomy): Bacteria > Actinomycetota > Acidimicrobiia > Acidimicrobiales > CATQHL01 > VXNF01. The sequence continues at coordinate 13,784 of JAGWAK010000020.1, read as the reverse complement.
GGTCGTGGAGGGCGTTCGGCCGAGTCTCTTCCTGCGGATCGAGACGCCGCCCGCATCGGTGGATGTCAACGTCCACCCGGCCAAGGCGGAGGTGCGGTTCCGTGACCGCGAGAGCGTCGAGACCGCCGTGCACGATGCGGTGCGGGCCGCGCTGGCGCGGCTCGACTCGACGAAACCGGTGGGAGTCCCCGGCGACGCGCCCGACCCGGAGCGAGCCGATCGAACATCCTCCCGCGGCCGTGCCCGGACACGCCGCGGCGAGCCGCCCGCGGAGATGCCGCAGTTCGCGCTCTTCGTCTCAGGGCGCGACGACGCGGGCGAGCCGCCCGAGCCGGGGGGCGCAGTCGGCGCGAGCGGGGAGGGGGGCGCGGCGGAGGCTCCGTTCGTCGGCCCGGAACTGTGGCAACTCCACGACCGTTACTTTCTCGCGGCGACCCGCGACGGGCTCCTCATCGTCGACCAGCACTCGGCGCACGAACGCGTTCTGTACGAGGAGATCATGGCGCAGTTCGAGGCGGGGGGGGGCACCTCGCAGGCGCTCCTCTTTCCGGTCACCATGCAGTTCTCGCCTCCGGAGGCCGAGGCGCTCGAGGATCTCGCCGGCTTGCTCGTGCGGCAGGGGTTCGAGCTGGAGCCGTTCGGCGAGCGGACCTGGATTCTGACGGCGGCCCCGCAGCCCCACGCCCGCTTCGACGCGGAACGCTGCCTGCGCGAGATGGTGCGCGAACTGGCGGAGGGATCCCCGCTGGTGAATACGGCGCGCAGCCAGCACGAGCGCCTCGCGATGAGCATGGCGTGCAAGGGCGCGATCAAGGCGGGCGAGCACATCTCGCCGGAAGAGGCGAGGGAACTCTTCGACCGGTTGTTCGCGACTCCGCTGCCCGGACACGACGTCCATGGCCGCCCGACGATCGTGCGCCTGAGCGTCGAGGAGCTCGACCGGCGGTTCGGCCGCGGGTAGGCGCCGCGCCCGTGGGGAGTTCACCCGTGCCGGCCATCGCGGGCCCTACCGCCTCGGGCAAGACGTCCGTCGCCATCGAGGTCGCGCGCCGGCTGGACGGCGAGATCATCTCCATGGACAGCCGCCAGGCGTACCGCGGCTTCGTCATCGGGACCGCGGCGCCCTCCGCCCGTGAACTCGCCGCCGCGCCGCACCACGGCGTCGGCTTTCTCGATCCGCACGAGCGCTACGGCGCGGGTCGCTTCGCGCGCCTGGCGGCTCGCTGGCTGTCCGAGATCCGGGCTCGGGGGTGCGTCCCCATCCTCGCCGGCGGGACCGGGCTGTTCCTTCGTGCGCTCACGCACCCGATGTTCGAGGAGCCCCCGCTTGACCCGGCACGCCGCGCGGCGCTGCACGCCCGGCTGGACCGGCTCGAACGCGAGGAACTGGTGCGCTGGGCGGCCCGCCTCGATCCGGTGCTGGCTGCGCGGCACCGCCCGCTCGACCGGCAGCGAGCGGCGCGCACGGTGGAACTGGCGCTTCTGACGGGTGTGCCGCTGACCCGCTGGATGACGAGCGCGCCGACCGAGCGTCCGCCGCTGCGGACCGCGACCTATGTGCTGGATTGGCCCGCGCCGCTCCTCAGAGAGCGGATCGCCCGCCGCGCCGAGGCGTTGATCCGGGGCGGCGCCTGGCCGGAGGAGGTGCGCAACCTCCTGGCACGCGGCCTCGATGGCTCGCGCGCCTTCGACGCGCTGGGCTACGCGGATGTCGCGGCGCTCGTCCGGGGCGAGGCCGGCGTGGATGAGACGGTCGATCGCGTGTGGAGGGCCACCTGGCGCTACGCGCGCCGGCAGCGGACGTGGTTCAGGCACCAGGTCCCCGGGAACGCGGTCGTGCTCGATTCGCTGGACGGGTCGACGACACCGGGACAACTTGCGCGCCGCATCGCAACAGACTGGCGCGAATCAGGATGAAGACGGGACGGTGAAGACGATGACGGGGACGATGAAGATCGGGATCACGTGCTATCCGACATACGGAGGCTCCGGGGCGGTCGCCACCGAGCTGGGGTTGGGCCTCGCCCGAAGGGGGCACGAGGTACACTTCATCTCCTATGCGCAGCCGTTCCGTCTCATTCACTTCATCGACGGCGTCTACTTCCACGAAGTCGAGGTCAACCGCTACCCGCTGTTCGAATACCCCCCCTATTCGCTCGCGCTTGCCGTCACGATGCACGAAGTCGCACGGCGCGAGGCACTCGACCTCCTCCATGTGCACTACGCGATCCCCCACGCCACGGCCGGATGGATCGCGCGCGACATGCTCCGGGACGGAGGCCGCGACGTGAAGCTCGTAACGACCCTGCACGGCACGGACATCACGCTCGTCGGCCAGGATCCGTCCTACTGGTCGATCACCCGCTTCTCGATCGAGAAGTCCGACCGGATCACCGCCGTCTCCGACTGGTTGCGCGAGCGGACGCACCGCGACTTCGACTGCGAACGCTGCGCGATCGAGGTCATCCCGAACTTCGTCGACCCGAAGATCTACGACCGCGACCGCTACCGGGGCCGGCACCTCCTCGCGCGGGCCGGAGAAAAGGTCGTGATGCACATCTCCAATTTCCGGGCCGTGAAGCGGATTCCGGACCTCATGCAGGTGTTTGCCCGGATCGCGCACGCCGTGCCGGCTCGCCTCATCCTCGTGGGAGACGGTCCGGAGCGGCAGCGCGCCGCGGAGATCGCCGCGGACCTGGGTATCGCGGAGCGCGTCGTCTTTCTGGGCAAGATCGATTCCGTCGCCGAACTCCTCGCCAGCGCCGACCTCTTTCTTCTCCCGAGCGAGCAGGAATCCTTCGGTCTCGTGGCGCTGGAAGCGCAGGCGTCCGGCGTTCCCGTGGTGGGATCGTCCGGAACGGGCCTCGACGAGGTGGTGGAGCACGGCGTGACCGGCTACCTCCATCCGGTCGGAGCGGTCGAAGCGATGGCGGCATCGGCGATCTCGGTGCTGAGCGATGAGGCCCGCTGGGACGCGTTCTCCGGCGCGTCGCGGGATCGGGCGCTCGAGCGCTTCACGATTGACCGCATCGTCCCCCGCTACGAGTCGCTCTACCGCAGAGTCCTCGCGGACGGGGATGACGACCCGGGGGAGCCGACGGCGTGAACCCGTTCGAAGCCTTTGTCCTCGGCGTCGTCCAGGGCCTCACGGAGTTCCTGCCCGTGTCGAGTTCGGGACATCTCGTGCTCGGGCAGGCGCTGTTCGGGGTCGAGCTCCCCGGGGTCGTGTTCGAGGTCACCGTGCATGTCGCGACGCTGTGCGCCGTGTCCTGGGTCTATCGCCGACGCGTCGCCGCGCTGGTGCGGGGCGCGTGTACGGCGGATCGTGCGAGCATGAGGGATGTCGGACTCCTGGCCGTGGCCACGCTCCCGGCCGCCGCCGTCGGGGTCGGCCTGCGGGACGTGCTGGAGCCCACGTTCGAGCGGCCGGTGCTCGCGGCGACGATGCTTCTGGTCACGGGCGCCGTCGTCTGGTCGATCCGGCACCTGTCTCGCCGGGCAACTGGCGCGCGGCCGACGGCCGGCGGGGCGCTGGCGATCGGTCTCGCGCAGGCCGCCGCCATCCTGCCCGGCATTTCGCGTTCGGGGAGTACCGTGGCTGCGGCGGCCGCCGCCGGCGTCGAACCCCGCCGCGCGGCCGAGTTCTCCTTTCTCCTCTCCATCCCCGCGATCGGAGGGGCGGCGGTGCTGCAGGCGCCGGATCTCGGGGAGGCGGGACTCGCGGTCGGGGTTCTGCCCCTCGCGGTCGCCTTCGCGGCTTCGGCCCTGTCAGGGGTCTTCGCCATTCGTATCTTCCTGAGGATGCTCGAGCGGCGCGTATTCCACCGCTTCGCCTGGTACTGCTGGTTCATCGGCGGGGGGTACCTTGCGGCGGCCGCGATCTGGCCGGCGCTTCGGGGATGACCGCTGAATGACTGATGTCGGAGCGACGATGCTCGCAGAAGAAGCAGAAGGTTGGGCCGGGGAGCCCGTCGCCGCGCTGCGCGAGCGCTGGGACCGGGAATCGGTCTTCGCCTTCGACCGCATCCCTTCGTCGAACGATCTCGCCCGTGAACTGGCGGAAGCCGGGGCGCCGTCCGGCACGATCGTGCTCTGCCATGAGCAGACGGCCGGGCGGGGAAGGGCGGGCCGAAGCTGGGGGTCTCCGGCGGGAGCGGGCGTATATCTCAGCATGGTGCTTCGCCCGAGCGCGGCCGCGGTGCCGCCGCTCGTCACGGTCGTGGCCGGCGTCGATCTCGCCCGCGAACTGAACCGGCGCTTCCCGGGCCTCGGCTCGGCCGTGAAGTGGCCCAACGACCTCATGGCGCGGGAGCGGAAGCTCGGCGGTATCCTGGCGGAGACGACGCGGGACGGCGGCAACGATGTGTTGCTTGTCGTCGGCGTCGGCGTCAACGTCGAGGCCGGCCGGCTGCCGGGCGATGTCGACGGAGCGGTGGCCCTGGCCGATTGCGTGGGTCCGGCGCCTCTCGTCGACGTCGCGGACGCGGTCGTGGCGGGACTCGAACGCCGGCTCCTGAGCGTGCCGACTTCGCTCGACGCGGCGTCGCTCGATGAACTCGACCGTCTCGACTGGTTGAAGAATCGCTGGGTCGAGCATCGGCTCTCGGACCGCGAACCCGCCATCGGCCTCGCGGCCGGCATCGCCCCGGACGGCGCCCTCCTGCTGCGGCCGCGCGGGGGCGCCCTGCGCCGCGTCGTCGCGGGCTCCATCGCTCTTGGCGGAAGCTGATCTCATGCTCCTCACCGTAGACATCGGGAATACCGAATCCGTCCTCGGGTGGTTCGAGGATCTCACCCCCGTGCACACGTGGAGGATCGCGACGGACCGGCGTCGAACGGCCGATGAGATCGGCTTCCAACTCCGGGGGCTCCTCGGAGCGCGGGAACTCCCGGCTCCGGAGCGGATCGTCGTCGCTTCCGTCGTCCCGGCGCTCCACCGGGTGTGGCTGGCGGCGGGCAGGAGCCTCGACGCGCCGCTGCGCTTCCTCAACGGCGGATCTCCGATCCCCGTCCGGCTGGATGTCGACCACCCGCTCGAAGTCGGCGCCGACCGCATCGCGAACACGCTCGCCGCGGCGGAACTCTACCGTCGCGACACCGTCGTCGTGGATCTCGGGACGGCGACGACGTTCGATTGCATTACGGCCGACGGCGTCTTCGTGGGCGGAGTCATCGCGCCCGGTCCCACGGCCGGCACGGACCAGCTCGCTCGCGCGACGGCGCAACTCCCCCAGATCCATGTGGAGAAACCGGCCCGGGTCATCGGCCGCAACACGCAGGACTGTCTGATGAGCGGCGGGTTCTACTCGGTGGTGGAAGGGATCGACGGCATCGTGGCGCGGTTCGTCGAGGAATGGGAGCGCGCGCCGCTCATCGTCGCGACGGGCGGGCTCGCGCGGGTCGTGGGGCCGCACTGCCGCACCGTGGACCGCATCGAGCCGGCGCTCACGATCACCGGCCTCGCGATCGCGGACCGATACCTGTTCGGACCGCCCGCCGGCTAGCGGCTAGCTTCGGGATCCGCGGAAGAAAGCGGCGCCTCCGCAGCACTTCTCCTTCATCTTTTCCGCGAACTCCGGATTGATCATCCGCACGATCAGATAGAAAATCGCGACGAAGAGCGCGACCTTCACGACCATCCACACGAGGGGCAGGACGACGGAGAAGAGGATTCCCGTCACCCACAGACCCACCGCACCCGCGGCCACAAGCACTGCTGCTGTACGAAACATGTCGACCTCCCTTTCTGGCCCGCCCGTACGATAGGTGTACGGGGCGGGTTTCATAACCCCCGGACCGGTTCCGCGGCCGGCCCGCCGCCCGATGCCGCCGCCGCTCTTGCCGCCGCTCCCGCCGGCTGGCCGACGCCCCTTGATCGGAGCGGTGCGTTTTCATATGTTCGGCTCGCCTTAGCACTCGCTGCGCCAGAGTGCTAACAGCCGCGGGATCCCTCGCGGCTTTCATCGGAAGGATCACCCAACACCGAAGGTCCAAGGAGGGACAGGCAAGATGGCAACCGCCTCGAACACGAAACTGAACATCTCCCCCATGGCCGACCGCATCGTCGTCGCGCCGCTCGAAGAGACCGAGGAGATGCGCGGTGGTCTGTACATTCCGGACACCGCCAAGGAAAAGCCGCAGCAGGGCACCGTCGTCGCCGTGGGCCCCGGCCGCATGAACGACGACGGCGAACGCATCCCGATGGAAGTCAACACCGGAGACCGGGTTCTCTACGGCAAGTACGCCGGGACCGAGGTTTCGCTGGATGGTGACGACTACCTGATCGTGAAGGAAAGCGACGTTCTGGCCGTCCTCTAGCCGCTGAAGCGGGAGACGGCGGGTCAAACCCGTTGACTGATGTGCCCGAATAACCGGGCGAAGGAGACGAAATGGCGAAGGAACTTGAATTCGATACCGCGGCACGGCAGCGCCTGAAGGCGGGCGTGGACAAGCTCGCGCGCGCGGTCAAGGTCACGCTCGGCCCCAAGGGGCGGAACGTGGTCCTCGAGAAGAAGTTCGGCAGTCCGACGATCACGAAGGACGGCGTCACGGTCGCGAAGGAAGTCGAGCTGGATGACCCGGTCGAGGATCTCGGCGCGAAGATGGTGAAGGAAGTCGCGACCAAGACGTCCGACGCGGCGGGCGACGGCACGACGACGGCGACGGTGCTCGCGCAGTCGATCTTCACCGAGGGCCTCAAGAGCGTGACGGCGGGCGCGAACCCGATGGCGCTCAAGCGCGGCATCGACAAGTCCGTTGAAGCGATCGTCGCGAACCTCCACGCGATTTCCGTCGAAACCTCGGGCAAGACCGAAATCGCCCAGGTCGCGGCCATCTCGGCGAACAGCGACCAGGAGATCGGCGAACTGATCGCCGATGCGATGGAGAAGGTCGGGAAGGACGGCGTCATCACGGTCGAGGAGGCCCGCGGCCTCGAGACCGAACTCGAGACCGTGGACGGGATGCAGTTCGACCGCGGCTATCTCTCGCCTTACTTCGTCACGGATCCGGACAAAATGGAGGTCGTCCTCGACGAGCCGATCATCCTGATCCACGACAAGAAGATCTCGGCCATGAAGGACCTGCTGCCGGTCCTCGAGAAGGTCGCCCAGATGGGCAAGCCTCTCCTGATCGTGGCCGAGGACATCGAGGGCGAGGCGCTGGCGACGCTCGTCGTCAACAAGCTGCGCGGGACGCTCAAGGTCGCGGCCGTCAAGGCTCCGGGCTTCGGCGACCGCCGCAAGCAGATGCTGCAGGATATCGCGATCCTCACGGGCGGCCAGGTGATCTCCGAGGAACTCGGCTTCAAGCTCGAGAACACGGTGGTCGGCGATCTTGGCCAGGCCAAGCGGATCGTCATCGACAAGGATAATACGACGGTCGTCGACGGCGCCGGTGACACCGACCGGATCCAGGGCCGCATCAGCGAGATCAAGGTCGCGATCGACAAGTCCACGTCCGACTACGACCGCGAGAAGCTGCAGGAGCGGCTGGCGAAGCTGGCCGGCGGCGTGGCGGTCATCAACGTGGGCGCCGCGACCGAGACCGAGATGAAGGAGAAGAAGGCTCGCGTCGAGGACGCGCTGCACGCGACCCGCGCGGCCGTTGAGGAGGGCATCGTGCCCGGCGGCGGCGTGGCGCTGCTGCGGAGCCAGACGGTGCTGGACGGCGTCGAGGGCTCGGATGCCGACGAGACGATCGGAATCCGCATCGTGCGCCGCGCGGTCGAGGAGCCGGTTCGCACGATCGCCTCGAACGCCGGGGCCGAGGGTTCGATCATCGTCGAGAAGGTGCGCGAGGCCGAGGGCCGGAACACCGGCTACAACGCGGCCACCGACGAGTACGAGGACATGGTGAAGGCCGGCGTGATCGACCCGACCAAGGTCACGCGGACCGCGCTCCAGAACGCGGCCTCGATCGCGGGTCTGCTTCTGACGACCGAGGCGGTCGTGGTGGAGCGTCCCGAGGCGGAGGATCCCGCGGCGGCGGCCGGCGGCGGGATGCCGGGCGGCGGCATGGGCGGGATGTACTAGCAAGCCCGTGATGGGGACGGGAAGCCGTCCCCGCCGTTTCCGGTGTTGGAAAGCACGAAAGGCCCGGCTTCGGCCGGGCCTTCGCGCATCTGCCCCCCGCGGTTAGGATGTCGCGCGATGCTGTTGCCCAGATTCGACTCCGGACCTCCCATGGCTCGCGCGGGTGTCGCGCGGAGGGCGCTGTGGATCGCTGCCCTGGCGCCGCTGGCCTGCGCGGATGCGACGGGCCCCGACGGAGACCTCTGTCCCGCCGTGGCGGGGCGCGGCGCCACCCGCGTCACGCTGGCCCTCGCGGCGGGGGAGATGTGCGTGCTGCCGGCGGCAGGCGTCCAGGTCATGGAGATCGGGGCAGCCAGCGCCTCGGCGCGGTATGTGATGGTCGTGCAGAGCGGGCTGCGCTCGCCGGGGGCGACGACGCGCCTCCGGCTCGTTGCCCGCGCGAGGGGGGCGGCGGCCGCACGGGTCCCCCCGCTCATCGCTCCGGCACGCGCGATGCCGGTCGACGAGTTCGGCGTCGATGACGACAGACTCGGCCTCGCGGAGGCGTCGCGGGCCGAACTCGCCTTCCGGGCCAATGCCCGCCGCGCCGTGCTCGGTGCGCGCCCGCTCCGCCAGGTGCCCGCCGGGGCGCGGGACCCGGGCATGGCGCGCGCGAACGCGGCCCTCGCCGCCCCGGCGGCCCCCTCGGTCGGCGACACGGTGATCTTCAGCAACGCGGTGCATCCGAATCTCGACGTGGATTGCGATGGGATCCACGACGTGACGGCGGTCGTCCGCGCGGTGGGCCCGACCTTCGCGGTCGTCGAGGATCTCGATGGGGCCGGCGTCGTGCGCGGCGGCGGTTACGATGCGGTGCTCGAATCGCTCGAACGATCGGTCTTCCCCGTGCTCTCGGCGTATTTCGGCGAACCTGCGGATATCGACGGGAACGGCGTCGTCTGGGTCCTGTTCACGCCGGTCGTGAACCGGACCACGCCTCGCGGCAGCGACACCAGGATCCTGGGGTTCTTCAATCCGGCCGATCTGGCCGATCCCGAGGACTGCCCGGCGTCCAACGGCGGGGAGATCCTCTACCTGCTTGCCGCCGATCCCGCCGGCCGGTTCTCGAAGCCCGTACCCGCGAGTTTCGCGACGACCGGGGCGATCGGCGTGGCCGCGCATGAACTGGCGCACCTCGTTTCGGCCGAACGCCGCACGGTGCTCGCCTCGGGATCGTTCGCATCCCTCGAGGTCACCTGGCTGAGCGAGGCGCTCGCTCATTCGGCGGAGACGTTCGTCGGGATGTCGGGCGCGTTCCTGCGCCCCGGCGGCAACTACGGCTTCGCGCGACTCTCCGCCAATTCCGACCGCTTCGAAGCCTACCACTTCCCGAACTTCCGACGCTCCGCAATCTACCTGCTCGGTCCGCACCGGACCCCCGCGCTGGGTGACGCCAGGGCGCGCGACCCCGCGGGAGTGTCCTCGCTCGCGATGCGAGGCTTCGGGTGGCTCTTCCTGCGCTGGCTCGCCGATCAGTACGCGACGGAGGGCGGCGGACTGCTCGGCGGAGCGGCGGAGGAGGCCATCTTCCACGACCTGGCGGGAGGGGGGAACGGACGCGCGCGGGGCGTGGAGAACGTCGAGCGGGTCGCGTCGGCGCACGGCGGGCCGGCCACGTGGGAAGACTTGCTGGCGGCCTGGGCCTTGACCCCGATCGCCGACGATCAGCCCGGCGCTCCCCCTTCGACCCAGGTGAAGACATTGCATCTTCGGGATGTGTTCGCCGCCCTGCACCGGGAACTGGACGGGAAGGCTCCCTTTGCGAGCGCTTTCCCGCTCCAGGCGATGGACGTTCCGCTCGCCGCCGGGACGGATGCCCGGATCGACTTCGAACTCGGCGCCTCGACGGGATATTATCTGCAGCTTGAGAGCGACGGGCCACACCCGGAGATCCGCCTGGAGCTCACGACCAGGGCCGGGCTTTCCATCCCCTCTTCCGAGGCCGTCCGCATCGTCGTGTTCCGAACTCGTTGACCTCCCGGCGGCTGCAGGGGGGCGGACGGGAACTTCGGCCGCCTTGCCGGGCACGGATCCTGAAGGGCGGGTATCTTGGCTTCGGGAGGGGCCGACCGGTCCCGGGAGTCGGCCGTCGCATGGACCGTGGCAGGGAGATCGACTGTGAGACACGCATGCTGAAACTGCGCGGCAGGGTGCCGCGTCCGGGTGTTGCGATCTCCGGTCTCGCGCTCGCGGCTTGCGGCGGCACGACGGACCCGCCACCGCCTCCCCCTCCTCCTCCGCTCGCCACGGGGTGCGGAGGGGCGGCCACGCCGTCCGCGTCCGTCACGCTGGACCTGGCCCCCGGCCAGCACGTCACGCTCGACAACCCCGGGGATGTGCGCGCCTTCAGGCTGGCGGGCGCCGACTCGCCCCGCGACTACCAGGTCATCGTGCAGAGCGCTTCCGAAGCGCCCGGTCAGCGCGTGGACGGCTGCATACGGGTTCGCGCCGAGCGCGCCTCCGGGAACGTGACCCCGCCCAACGCGCCCCGTCTCACGCCTGCGAGCGGAGACTGGAGCCGCGACCTTCGCCGACGGGCGTCCTGGTTCGCGCGGGAGCGCATTCTTCGGGAGCGGGATCTCCAGGAACTCGCCGCGGTCGGCGCCCAGCCCGTCAGGCCCGGCACTCGGGGGCTCGATCCTCTGAAGCTGGCAGATGCGCTGCAGCCGCCGGACCTCGGGGACACCCTGTCCTTTAGAGTCGGGGTAGGGGCGGACCTGGTCGTGAACTGCCGCAATCCGACGATGGTCACGGGCGAGGTCAGGTACGCCGGAGAGCATTTTACCATCGTCGAAGACCTCCAGTTCCACGATCAGCCGGACAGCGACCGGTTCTCGGCGGACGAGTTCGAGGCGATCGGCCGGCAACTGGACGAAGTCGTGTATCCGATGGACGTCGCCTACTTCGGCGAACCCGCGGACATCGACGACAACGGTACCGTCTTCGCCCTCATCACGGCCGAGGTGAACAAGCTCACGCCCGCCGGCGAACGGAGCGTCGTCGCCGGCTTCTTCCTGGCGCGCGATCTCACGGCGAGATCGAGTTGTGAGGCCTCGAACGAGGGGGAGATCTTCTACCTCGTGGGTCCGGATCCGGACGAGGACTTCGGCGCGGACATCAGCCTCAGCTTCGCGAACGCGCTCGCGCGGTCGACCGTCGCGCACGAGTTCGCCCACCTGCTCAACACCCAGCAGCGCGTCACGCTCGGCGGCGGCAACATCTTCGGCGATCGAGAGGTCGCATGGCTCGATGAAGGGATGGCCCACCTTGCCGAGGAGATCGCCGGCCTCCGCGCCGCGGGCCTCGGGACGAGGGCGAACCTCGATCTCGACATGATCACGACGAGCGAGGAACAACTCGCCATCTACAACCATTATCACGTCGTGAATCAGATTCGCCTCGGCCGCTTTCTGCGGGGCGGCTGTCCGACACCGGATCCCAACGGTCCGGCGGCGACCCGGGTGCTCGGCGACGCCGCCGGCGAAGATCCGGGAGGAGTGGAATCCCTCGCCTTCCGTGGCTTCGGGTACGGCTTCGCACGCTGGTTGGGCGACCAGTTCGGGGCGTCCGGGAGTGGGGGAGCGCTGCCCGGCGGCAGGGAAGAGGAACTGTTTCGGTACCTGGCCTCGGGCGGGCCCGCGCACTTCAAGGGCATCACCAACGTCGAGCGTACGCTCCAGGCCGTGGCCGGCGTGGAGATGGAGTGGGACGAACTCCTCTCGCTGTACCTCACATCTCTCATCGCCGACGACCGCGCGCCGGCCGCCGCGGATCCCCGGACGCAGTGGAGGACCTGGAATCTCCCGGCGCTGTACCGTCAGTTGAGCGAGTCCAATCTCGGAGACAACTGCCCGTTCACCCGCGACTTCCCGCTCACGCCCTCGAGGGTGAATGTCCATGTATCGACGAGCAGCTCGACGGAGTTCACCGTGAACTCCTCCACCGGGCGCTACTTGTCGCTCGTGAGCTCCGGCGCGACGCCCGGCCTGGTCGTCGAGGTCATGGACCCGGCCGGAGCCAACCTCCCCGGACGGGCGCGGGCGCAGGTCACCGTGCTCCGGATGCGCTGATCGCTCCGCTCCGGATACGGCGACGAAAGGCACGACGAAAGGCACGACGAAAGGCACAGAGAAGCTATGAAGACGATGATCCGGCGAGCACGCGGAATCCTCCTCGCCGTGGCCTCCGCGGCGGCGGTCGGGGGCTGCGGCGGCGAAGGGGGACCCACGTCTCCTCCCCCGCCCGGACCGCCGCCTCCGCCGCCCGGACCGACGATCGGGGCCTCGCTCAACCTTCGTCCGGGAGAAGTCCACGTACTCTCCGAACGCGACGCGATCCGTGCATTCGAGATTCAGGGGGCGGCGGAAGGGCGCGAGTACCAGGTGATCGTGATGAGTGCGTCGCTCTCGGAGGGACGCACGACTCCCCTGCGCGTCAGAGCCCGAGCGGACGACGTGAGCCCGAACGTCGTCCCTAACCCGCGGACGAACCGCAGCGGAAGGGATGCCGCGATCCCGCCGGCTCGCGGGCTTGCCGGCGAACTGCGCCCCGACCGGGACTGGCATCTGCGGCAGATGATCGAGACGGAACGCGAGTTGCGCCGCCTCCGCGCCCGCCCCGCCGAGGGGATCGGCCGGGCTTCGCGCGGGCTCGCGGCGGCCGTCTCCGACATCCCCCAGGTGGGTGACACGCTCACGGTCAGATCCGCCATCGTGCCTGGAGGCGGCGTCCAGTGCACGGCGAACACGCCCATCAAGTCGACGGTGCGAACCGTCGGCGAGCACTTCATCATCGTCGAGGACGATCGACTCGCCGGTCGATTCACGGAGGAGGACTACGCCGACCTCGACCGGGAACTCGATGAATTCATCGCCCCGGTGAGCCACGAATACTTCGGCGAGCCGGACGATCTGGACGGCAACCAGCGCGTCATCGCCTTCTTCACCGGAGAGGTGAACCGTCTCAGCGAGCCCGAGAGCGGGAGCGTCGTCATCGGCTTCCACTGGATCGGGAATCTCTTCGAGCGCGAGAACTGCCCGGCGAGCAACGAGGCCGAGATCGTGTGGCTGATCGGTCCGGACCCGGACGCCGAGTTCGGCATCGAGATCGGCACGGATTTTGTGAAGCGAGTCGCCCGCAGCCTGGTCGCGCACGAATACCAGCACCTTCTCAACGCCTCGCAGCGCCTGGGGGGGCAGCGCGGCCAGGACACGTGGGGTAACGCCGACCTGTGGGTCAACGAGGGCCTGTCGCACGTGGCGGAGGAAGTCACCGGCTTCTACCGGCAGGGACTGCGCGTACGCGGGAACTACGGGTACACGGAACTGATCGCCGGCGATCCCGACCTTGTGGCGTTCCGCGATTTCTTCGAAGGCAATCTGGAAAACGCTCGCGCATACCTCTCCGCCCCGACCGAATTCAACCCGCTCGCGCTGAACAACAACACGCTCGACTTCGCGACGCGCGGCTGGGGATATGTCTTCGTGCGCTGGTTCGGCGACCGTTACGGGCCGGCCGGACCGGGCGGGATCGTCGCCGGGTCGGGCGAGGCGGCCCTCTACCGGGAACTCGCGGTCGGCGGCCCCGGCTATCTGTTCGGATACGAGAACTTGCTCCGCGCGGCGGAGGTGGTCGCAGGCGAGACGTCGGCCTGGGGCGACGTTCTGGCCGAGTACTTCTCGGCTTCGGCCGCGGACGACGCAAACGAGGCGC
>JAGWAK010000019.1 GCA_021296435.1 Acidimicrobiia bacterium | reverse complement strand
GCTTGTGGGCGTGCGTCTCGGGCCCGTCGCTGCGGATCGGCTGGGTGAGGTTCCGAGCCCGGAAGAAGGCGATCAGCAGGCGCGTGCCCACCAGAGACACGACAGTGGCGATGGCGGCCGCGAGCAGGAGGCGGATCACGTCGTCGACACCTCCGGCGCGGCGCCCAACACTTCCCGCACCACCGCGGCGTCGTCGAAGAGAAGCGACCTGCCGCCGATGATCTGTTCGGTCTCGTGTCCCTTGCCGGCCACGATCACGACGTCATCTGGCCGCACGTCGGCCAGCGCAGCCGAGATGGCGCGCCGGCGATCCAGCTCCAGCTCCGCGGCACCGTCCTGCCCACCGGCCAAGACCGACCGGGCGATGTCCGCCGGGTCCTCGCCCCGTGGATTGTCGGAGGTGATGATGATCCTGTCGGCAAGCCGGGAGGCGATGGCTCCCATCGCCTCCCGCTTGCCTTCATCCCGTTCGCCGCCGCAGCCGAAGACCACGGTCAGGCGAGACGGCGCGGGCACCAGGTTGCGGCCCGCGCGCAGCAGCTGCTCCAATGCCGCCGGAGAATGCGCAAAATCCACGATCACCACCGCAGGCGATTCGGTCACCACTTCGAAGCGGCCCCGCAGGCGCGGCGCCCGCCGGAGCCCCTCGGCGATCTCGGCGGGCCGGGCACCGAGTGCCTCGGCCAGCGTGGCCGCCACCACTGCATTCGAGACGTTGTGCGCGCCCCCCAGGGGCAGCGACATCTCGACCCCGCGCCAGCGGAACCGGCTATAGCGTGCCGCGACCTCCAGCACCTCGGCGTCGTCTCGCGAGCAGCGTCGCACCTCGCCGGTCAGCTCGCCGGCGAGGCGCCGGCCCCAACCGTCGTCGGTGCAGACCACCGAGAGGGAGGTTCTGGCATCACTGAACAGGCCGCGCTTGGCCCGGTAGTAGTGCTCCATGTCCCCGTGGTAGTCGAGGTGCTCCGGAGAGAGGTTCGTGAAGGCCGCGGCGGCGAAGCGCAGCCCTTCGACGCGCTTCTGGGAGAGCCCGTGCGAGCTGACCTCCAGCACTGCGGCGCCTGCCCCGGCCGCCCGCGCCGAGGCCAGCCGGCGAGCCAACTCGGTGGCCCTCGGTGTGGTGAGCGTGCCGCTCAGGGTGCCGATGGCGATGCAGCGCCGTCCGACCCCCGACAGGATGCTGCTCAGCAGATGGGTGACGGTGGTCTTGCCGTTGGTGCCCGTCACTCCGGCCAGCTGCAGGTGCTCCTGCGGCGATCCCGCGCCGGCCAGTGCCAGGGGGCCGACGGCGGCGCGCACTTCGGGCACCACGAGTTGCGGCAGTGTCACGGGAAGGGCACGCTCGACGACCAGCGCGGCGGCGCCGGCCTCGGCAGCGCCTGCCGCGAAGTCGTGACCGTCGCTGGACCTTCCCGGCATGCAGCAGAAGAGGGCTCCGGCCCGTACCTCGCGGGAGTCCTCGCAGACCACCGCGATCAGCGGATCCTCGGAGCGCACCCCGGCCGGGACGTGCAGCCGGCCCGCGACCCGGCTGCGCCGCTGTAGCGACCCCAGCGTCGCCCGCTCACTCATGGGAGTCTCCCGCCGGCAGCGCCACCAGGATCAGCTGCTGGCCATCATCGGAGGGCGGGGGAACCTTGAGGCGACGCAGGGCGATCCGGGCCAGTTCGGCGAACGCCGGAGCAGCCGCGCTCCCGCCGTAGATGGTGGTCGTGGGTTCGTCGATCACCACGATCAGCGAGAGCTCCGGGTCGGACGCTGGGAGGAAACCCACGAACGTGGCGACATAGCGATAGTTCCCGGCCGCATCCTCATAGCCGCCGTCGGGATGCGGCTTGCGGGCGGTTCCGGTCTTCCCCGCCACCTCGTAGCCCTCCACGGCGGCCTGCCGACCCGTCCCGCTCTCCACGACCTCGCCCAGGATCCGGCGCATGTGGATGGCCGCCGCGGCGGACACGACCCGCCGCGGTTCAATCGCGGGTTGCGGACTCGTTGGCTCCCCGTCGGGCGCGGTCACGTCGGCCACGATCCGCGCCGGGACGTAGACGCCGTCGTTGGCAATGGTGTTGAACGCCTGCAACAGCTGCAACGGCGTCAACGAGACGCCCTGGCCGATGGCGATGGTGGCCAGCGAGGTCCCCGACCAGTCCGACACGCTCGGCAACAGACCGGCGGACTCGCCGTAGAGCCCGAGCCCGCTGCGCGCCCCGAGACCGAAACGGCGCAGGTAGTTGTCGAGGTCGGCGGCGCCGAGGCGCTCTCCCCAGAGGATCGTCCCGATGTTGGAGGACTCCACGACGATGTCGCGCACCGAATAGTCCAGCACCGGGTGCGGGGAGTAGTCGCTGAACTCGGAATCGTGCACGATCAGCCGGTCGGGTACGAGCCTGGTCGTGGCCGGGCTGGCCAGCCCTGCGTCCAGCACGGCGGAGAAAGTGAGTCCCTTGATTGCCGATCCGGGCTCGAAGGCCCAGGTGATGGCCTTGTTCTCGGCGCCGGTTACCACCTCCCCGGAGTCGTCGCGGGTTGCGGTGGACATGGCCAAGATCTCTCCGGTTGCCGGGCGACCGAGGATGATCACCCCGCCGGCCGCGTCGGTCTCGCGAACCCGCGCGGCCAGGATGCGCGCTGCCTCGAACTGCAGCAACCCGTCGATGGTGAGCCGCAGGTCGGCACCGTCGACGGCAAGCACCGACTCGCTGACCCCGCCGGGTACGCTGCGGCCTCCCGGATACATCTCGCGCAACTCCGAGCCGTTGCTGGCGGCCAGTAGGTCGTCGTGAAGCAGTTCGATGCCGGAGATGCCTGCGTGGTCGGTGCTCACCGAACCCACGATCTCCACGGCGAACTCGCCCAGCGGGTACGTCCGGCGCAGTTCCGGAACCGTGCCCACCCCGTCCAGCGCCAGTTCGTGCACCGCCGCGGCCTGCTCAGGGGACACCTGCCGCTGCAGGTAGACGAACCGGCCCGGCACCGACATCTTCTGGGCCAGCGGCTCCACGTCGGCGCCCAGCACGGGCGCCAAGGCGCTGGCCACGGTGAGCGGGTCGCCGACCTGGGCGGGATCCGCGTAGACCGCCGACCACTCCACCGACGTGGCCAGAGGCTCGCCGGAGCGGTCCAGGATGTCGCCACGCACGCCCATCACTGCGCTCTCCTGCAGGCGATGGTCCCTGGCCCACGCCAGGATGTGCTCGTTCTCACCGAACTGGAGGTCGAAGGTCCGCGAGACGAGCCCGGCGGCCATCGCCAGCATCGCCAGCACGAGCACCGCCCGGCGACCACCCGACCGGTAGCCCCGCGGCCCGGCGACGCCAGCCCGACCCGGGACGTGCAATCGGTCACGGTTGGGTCTGCTCACGGAGCCGGAGGGACGGCCGGGTCCAGGTAGTTGATCGTCTCCGGCGGCACCATCCCGAGACGGTCCCGGGCCTCGGTGGCCAGGCGCGCCGGCGACAGCAATCCAGCACGCCGCAGTCGCAACTCGCGATCGAGGCTGACCGCCTCGTCGATCTGGTGGTCCAGCTGGTCGATTCGTCCCTGAGCCTGCGTGACCACGGCCTGGAGGACACCGATGGCGAACAGCCCGCCGAGCAGCACGACCACCACTCGCACGACGATGCGACGAATCTGATTCGATCTGGGCCGCTCCGGCGCCACGATCCGGAGCCGGGACTGCGTCCCGGCCTGTGGGGTGGCCGGCTGCGGCGTGGGGAGAGCCTTGCTCATGCCGCCACCTGGAGCTTCTCGAAGGACCGCAGGCGAGCACTCGAGGCGCGTGGGTTGCGCCGGGTCTCCTCCGGTGCGGGCCGCGCCGGGCGCCGGGCCAGCAACCGGATGCTGGCGACGGCGCCGCAGACGCAGGGAAGCCTCGGCGGGCAGGCACAGCCGCCGGAGGCAGCGGCCACCAGGGTGTCCTTCACGACACGGTCCTCTCCGGAGTGGTAGCTGAGCACCACTCCCCTGCCGTCGGGCACCAGGCGATCGATGGCCTGGGTGAGCGCAGGGGCGATCTGGGCGATCTCATCGTTGACCGCGATGCGCAGCGCCTGGAAGCTGCGCTTGGCGGGATGTCCACCGCGCCGGCGGAAGCGGGCAGGTATGGCGGCGCGCACGACCTCGGCCAGCGCGACGGTGTCGGGCAGCGGGCGGCGAGCCACGATGGCCCGGGCGATCCGGTGGGCATGCGGTTCGTCGCCGTAGCGCCTCAGCAGGCTTGCCAGGCGCTCGACCGGCCATTCGTTGACGATTTGCGCAGCGCTGAACTCAGCTTCGGGATCCATGCGCATGTCGATCGGTCCGGCAGCTCGGTAACTGAATCCCCGGGCGGCGGTGTCGAGTTGCATCGAACTGACGCCGAGGTCGAAGATCACCCCCGAGAGCGCGTCGACCTCCAACTCGGCGAGCGCCGCGCCGAGCTCCGCGTATCTGCAGCGGAGCAGCCGGACACCGTCGGGAAGCCGCCGGGCGGCGACGGCGAGTGCCGCCGGATCCCGATCCAGCCCGACGAACTTCAGATCGGGGCGATGTTCCAGGAGGGCAGCGGTGTGACCACCTGCGCCGACCGTGGCATCCACGAGGACGCCCGGCGGGATCGGCCCCAGCACCTCAGTGACCTCTTGGACCATGACGGAGTCGTGCCCACCGATCCCGGGGCCCTCATGGACGGCCACGGTGCCGTTGCACCCGCGGTCCGCCGCTCAGCAATCCCCCGGCTGCCAGGACCTCGCGGCGATTGTTGCCGTCGCAAGGATGGTGGCAAGTGGGCGGAGTAGGGACTGGCTGTCCTCCTGCCAGCCGGGGGATTGCTGAGCGGCGAACGAACGCGGGCCGGTCGCTCACAGCCAACTGCTCTCGGACCAGGGATCCAGGCCCGTCTCATCGGTGTAGGCATCGGCGCCGCCGACCGTCTCCAGCCAGACCTCGCTGTTCCACAACTCGATCCGCTCGCCGACGCCCGCAACGAAGACGCGCGCCTCGCTCTCGTCGGTATCGACCCTCAGTACCTCGCGCAGCGGCTCGGGCACGACGATGCGCCCCTGCGCGTCGGGCCGAACGGGATAGCCGTTGCCGGAGAACCAGCGGAGCAGGTTCTGTCCGGCACCCCGGGAGCGAACCTCCTCCTCGAGGCGCCGGTAGGCGGCGTCGAAACTCTTCTGACGCCACAACCCCAGGCAGGGACTGCCGGGAACTCGACCCAGGACACAGCGGTCCTCGGCATCCAGCCCACCGCGGAACTCCGGCGGGAGCGAGACGCGCCACTTGCCGTCGATGGAGCGCTCGTGGCTGCCGGAAAATGTTCTGTCCATAGCGTCTGGTGTCTCACGAACTCAGCACCGGGCAGGGCGCTCGGCGCGGCTCTTCTGAACGGAGTTGAGTATAGGGACTGTTCCCCTTTTCTCACCACAATAGACCACTTCTCCCCACTCAGCAAGACAATCAAGCCACCAGGAGGAAGCTCGCTGACCGCCCGGCAACCTCGCGGTGGAGGTCGAAACCCGCCGGTGGCCCGATGCCCTAGGGGTTGCTCCCGGCCGCCTGCAGAGCGCCGCGGAGGGCCTCCAGAATCCGGTGCTCGGGAAGATCGACGCCTGCGGCGCAGCCGGTGAGATCGCGCTCCAGCGTCTCGCGCTGTTCCGCCGGCATCACCAGCAATTCGGCCAGCACCGCGGGATCCCAGCGCAATAGCACGCCGCACTGGAACCGCGCCCCGGCCCCGGTGCGTCGCTGGGACAGGCCGATCACCTTCCGACCCGCCACGAAAACCTCGCCGGGGCCACGTCCGGCGAAGCAGACCAGCGATCCCCACGTGCCCGGCTCGTAGCGACCCTGGTGAACCTCTGCGGCGATCCCGCTGCAGCCCAGGGCGCTCCGCCACAGCTCGCCGAGCCAACCGAAGGAGCGTCCGGTGTCGGGATGCCACAACGGATCGCTCCGGGGCACCACCACATCCACCCACAGCAGATCGGCTGGCGAGACCAGCACCACTCCCCCGCCCGAGCGGCGCCGCAATACCTGCAGGCCGCGCCGGCGCGCCGCCGTGGCGTCCACGGTGCCGGGGCGCTGGCTGCTGCCGAGGACGACGGCACCCCCCACGGGCCGCATGACCCAGATCTCCCGGCACCGAACTGAGCCGGGCACAATCCCGTGCAGGCTCCGCACCGAGCCGCTCCGCTCGATGATGCTCCAGGGTTCGGGGGAACCGCCCGATGCCGCGGCCCCGCCGCGGCTCACGCCGACAGGGCTCTGTCGTCGTGCAGGTAGGCGCCCCAGTGGTCGGGGACGTCGCCGGCGCTGAGACGGATGAGGGTGGTCCACGTCGGCGGTCGAGGCGTGCGCCGGAGCCGCATGCCGATCTCGCTGGGAAGTCGATCACGCTTGCGCGTGTTGCAGCGCCGGCAGGCCGCCACCACGTTGTCCCAGGTGTGATCCCCACCGCGGCTGCGGGGGCGGACGTGGTCGATGCTGTCGGCTCGGTGACCGCAGTACTGGCAACTGTGATCGTCCCGCGCCAGCACGCCCCTCCGGCTCAGCGAGCCTCGCCGCAGGTACGGCACCCGGACGTAGTACTGCAGGCGAACGACCGAGGGGATCGGGAGGCTCAGGTTCTCCGACCGCAACTCCACACCGCTGAGGTGCACGGCGTCGGCCTTCCCGTCGAGCACCAGCACGGCGGCGCGGCGACCCGGCACCACACTCAGCGGCTCGTTCGTGGCGTTGAGCACCAAGGCCTGGGTCATGGCCCAACAAGCTAGCCCCATGGCGCCCGATGCCTCACCCATGCCGGGTGCAGGCCCGTCTGAAGGACCGCGCCCACCGCAGCCAGGCCAGGACGTCGGCCGGCGCCGGCTGCCGCTGGGGATCGCCATAGGCGGTCACTGAGCGGAATGCCCGGTACCGCCCCGAGGCGACGGTCGGCAACTGCCGCAATGCCTCCGGCCAGAGGCGCGGGCGGCGAAGAACCTCCCAGCCCACCGCCAGTAACAGGCCGCCGGAGCGGTGCCGCCACCGAATGCGACTTGTCGAGTCCACCACCGGCGTACCCTAATGGGGCGCGGAGTGCCTGACGGCGGACGACCATCGGCATCATCGCAGGACCACAGGCGAGTACACACCGGATCTGCCAGAGTGAGCAACGCCAACCCCGAGTCGCCATCCACCGCCCCGGCCCAAGGCGGTTTCGCGACGACCTTCGAGGCAATCGCCGCCAACGTCGAGCGAGTCGTCAAGGGCAAGCGCAGGCTCGTCAGGCTGCTGCTGCTCTGCCTGTTCGCCGAGGGGCACGTGCTGCTGCGCGACCCACCCGGCGCCGGCAAGACAGTGCTCGCCAAGACAGTGGCCCGCACCCTCGGGCTGGAGTTCGGCCGCGTCCAGTTCACGCCCGACCTGCTGCCCAGTGACGTCGTCGGGGTGTCACTCTGGAATCCGGTCCGGAACGGCTTCGAGTTCAGGCCGGGGCCAGTGTTCGCAGGACTCCTGCTGGCCGACGAGATCAACCGAACCTCACCCCGCACCCAGTCCGCACTGCTCGAGGCAATGGCCGAGCGCCAGGTCACCGTGGACGGCACCACCCACCCTCTTGCCTCGCCCTTCCTGGTCATCGCCACGGAGAACTCCGAGGAGATCGAGGGCACCTTCCCGCTGCCCAACAGCCAGGTCGACCGCTTCCTCATGAGCCTCAGCGCCGGTTTCCCCGATCGCGCCGCCGAGGCGGAGATCCTGGACTCGCATCTCGCCGGCGACCCGCTGGAGGAACTGCCCGCCGTCACCGACACAGCCTCGGTCAGAGCCATGATCGAGGCGGTCCGGGCGGTACACGTGGCTCCGGCCGTCCGCGACTACCTCGTGGACCTGGCCTTCAACAGCCGCGCCCACGGCGCCATCGCCGGCGGGGTGTCACCGCGCGCCGTGCTGGGCCTGCAACGCGTGGCGCAGGCGAGGGCGGCCGCCGCCAGCCGGAACTTCGTCCTGCCCGACGATGTGAAGGACGTCGCCCGGCCGATCCTGGGGCACCGCATCACCCTGCACCAGAGCGCTCAATTCAACGGGATGACTCCCGCGGCGGTGATCGAGGAGATCCTGACCGACACCCCCAGCCCGCCGGTCAGCGTTCGGTGATCGGAGGCCCAGGTGACCCGGGCCGGCGTACTGGCGCTGCTCTCCGCCCTGGTGCTCGGGGCGGCCGCCGTACTGTTCGGGCTGCCCGAGCTGTTCCTCGTGGCTGCGGTGTGCGCCGGGCTGGTGCTGCTCGCCGGCCTCACCACGTTGCTGCGCCCCCCGCTGCGGGCGGTGTGCAATCCGGCGCGGCGGCGAGTCAGCTGCGGCACCCCGCTGGGTGTCCACCTCCGCCTCAGCAACGCGGCCCGGCGGCGTGCCGCCCCACCTGCCGACGTCTTCGACGATGCGAGCGATCACCCGGGGCCCGTGCTGCGGGTGGGCCGCATGCGGTCGGGAGCGGTCGTCGAGGACCACTACCACCTCCCCACGCACAGACGCGGTTGGCGTGACGTCGGGCCGCTCTGGCTCGAGACGGAGGATGCCTTCGGTCTGGCGCGCCGTCGCCACCGCCTGACCCCGCGCCGCCGCGTGCTCGTGTGGCCCGAGATCGCCGATCTCGAGGCGCTGACGGTGACCATCGAGCACGCCACCGAACGGCGCCGGCGCGCCCAACTCGTGTCGGGATCCGCCACGGACTTCCACAGCCTCCGCAGGTTCGAACCCGGCGACGATCCCCACCGGATTCATTGGCCCTCCAGCACCCGCAACCAGGAACTTCTGGTGCGCCGATTCGAGACCGTCCAGCGCCCGGAGACCCTGCTGTTCCTGGAGACCGACGAGGAGGCCGCCACGCCCGAGATCTTCGAGCGGATGGTCTCGGCCGCCGCTGGACTGGCCGTGATGGCCGCCGCCGAGTCAGGATCGGTCCGGCTGCTGACGACCAGCGGTGCCGAGGCGCGCGCCACGGGCACCCCGACCGGTGTGCTCGACGCCTTGGCCCTTGTGGAGCAGACCCCCGCGGTGGGTCGACCTGCCGCGCGGCTACCGGTTGGTGCGGCTCGGATGATCCTGCTGGCGGTCATCGGCGGCGCTGTCGATGAGTCCTCGTTGCCGCTGGACCGATTCGGTCCTCGACGGATCATCTGCAGCTTCTGGCAGGACGAGCCCCCGGACGAGCACCGTGACGTTCTGGCCATCGGACCCGGCGAATCGATCACCGATCGCTGGAACGAGTTCCGGATGCTGCGCAGCGGCTCGCGGGCCCAATGATGCGCCCGGCGACGCGGACGCCGGCGGGAGAACTGCTGGCGACGGCGGTCACGCTGGCAACCCTGGCGGGAGGTGTCCGCCTCTTCGACGGCACCTCCTTCCTGGCCCCGGTGCTCGGCGCGGCCCTCCTGGCACACCTCGTCGTGGCCCTGATGCGCCGCGCCGGCCGTGGCGTGGCGCTCAGCGCGCTCGTCTCGCTGGTGGGCGTGGCGGGACTCCAGGTGTGGGTGCACTACCCACAGACGACCACTTACGGGCTGCCGCGGCGCGCCACCTTCGAGGCAATCGGGGCGGACCTCGGCGGCATCTCGCAGTTGCTGCGATCTTCGCAGGTGCCGCTCAGCGAGGACACCGGACTGCTCGTCGCCGCTGCCGCCGTGGCCTGGTTGCTCGCCATGCTGAGCGACTGGGCGGCCTTCCGTGTCGGGGCCCGGGGCGAGGCGCTGGCACCGGCGGTGATCCTGTTGGCCCTCGTGGCGACCTTCGGGACCAGCGATGGCACGATTCTCTACCCCACCATCAGCGTGGCCTGCGCCGTCGCCTTCGCCCTGGCGCACGCCACGGCGCGATCGGCGGCCCGGCCCGTCGTCGGCGCCGTGCGGAAGCGCCGGGTGCGCCTGCCCCGGGGACTCGTGACCGGCGCCCTCGCGGTCGGCGCCGGCGCTCTGGTCACCACCGCGCTGCTGCCCTCACTCAACGACGGGCCACTGAGGACGCTGCTGGACCCGTCGACCCCTGCGCCGGAGAGCGGTCGGAAGGTCGTTCTCAGCCCTCTCGTGGCGGTCCCGGGCCAACTCTTGCAGAATCCCGATCTGGAGCTCTTCGTCGTCCGGAGTTCCGGGCGGTCCTACTGGCGACTGACGGCGCTCGGAGACTTCGACGGGGCGGTCTGGTCCCTTGACGAGACCACCGGCGCGGCCAGCGAGTCGCTGCCCACTCTCGCGGCGACGTCGGGGCCGGTGAGCGAGTTCACCCAGAGCTACAGGATCAGCGCACTTGCCGCGGTCTGGCTGCCGGCGGCCTACCAGCCCGTGGCGTTCGAATCTCTCGGCGTATCGTTCGAGGCCAGCTTCGAACCGATCTCCTCCACACTGCTGGTGGGTTCGGGCCGCACCGACTCCGACGGCCTCGCCTACACCGTGCAGTCGGCGGTGCCGCGCCTCGAGGAGTCGTTCCTCCGGTCGCTGCGGAACGACCCCGCCGACGTACCGGCAGGCTTCGTGGATCTGCCGGCGGACTTGAGACCCTCGCTCGCCGAGGTTGCCCTCCAGGTCACTGCCGGGCGGGACGGTCCGTACGAGCAGGCGCTGGCGCTGCAGGACTGGCTACGGGACGGATTCGAGTACGACCTCGACGTGGCACCGGGCCATTCCGGCGACCGGCTGGAGGCCTTCCTGTTCACCGAGCGCCGGGGATACTGCGAGCAGTTCGCCGCCGCCTTCGCCACCCTGGCCAGAACCCTCGGTCTGCCGACGCGGGTGGCGGTGGGATTCACCCCGGGGGTGGCCCTCGAGACCGACGCCTCGGGCAGAACCCTCTACAGCGTGCGCGGGCAGCACGCCCATGCCTGGCCGGAGGTCTACATCAGCGGCGCCGGCTGGGTGGCGTTCGAGCCCACACCGGGGCGCGGGGCGCCCGGGGCCGAGTCGTACACCTTCGTTCCCGAGCAGCAGGACTCGCCGCTGGAGTCCCCGGCCCCGACGGTGCCCGACCAGCCGGCGCCCGCGCCGAGCAACGAGCGGCCGGAGCCGGCGGCCCCGCCGGGCGGCAACGAATCAGGCGAGGAGGGTGGCGGTACCAGCACGGCGCGCATTCTGGCGCTGGCCGGGCTGGCACTGGCCGCCGCCGTTGCCGCCGGAGGCCTCTACGCCGCCGCCACCGCCGGCCTCCGCTCACTGCAGCGCCGGCGTCGACGCCGCTGGGCCGGGGCCGACGCCGTCCGCGGTGCGATCGTGGCGTGGGAGGAGATCATCGACCTGCTGCGTCCGCGCCGCATCCGACCGCACCTTTCCGAGACCCCTCTCGAGATGGCCCAGCGGACCGCCCGCTTGCTCGACTCGGCCCCGGAGCCATGGCATCGGCTCGCATTCTGCGTCTCAGTGGCGGCGTTCGCCGGCGGCCCGATGCCCGCCGAACTCCAGCGGCAGGTCGCCACGGCGTCCTCATCGATCAGCGAGGACCTCCGGGAATCCCGGACCGCGGCGCAGCGGCTGCGGGGCGTCGTCGACCCGCGTCCCTGGGGATTGCTGATGGACGCCGTGCGCCGCAGAGGGGCAGCCGGCTAGAGGATTTGCACCGGTGCGAACCGCCGGCGCGCCGGGAGTGCCGCCCTCAGTCGCTTCGCTGATCGCGGTTGAAACGGTCGCGCATCCGCTGGCCGGGCGTGCCGCCCTCGTCGCGCCAGGCGCCGCTGAGGGGATTGCGGGAGATCTGCTGCAGGCCGGCCTTGCCGACCAGGCGGGCATTCCGCTCGAAGAACATCGCCGAGGCCAGCATGATCAAGAAGCCCACGAACGACAGCCAGAACGACGTCGACAGCGTGAAGATCATGAAGACGATGCCGGCGATGAACCCCAGAACCGACCGCCGCAGGTTCCGGAACCCGTGACGGAACACCGTGGTGGAGCGAACCTCTTCGGCCAACTCGGGGTCTGTCTCGTAGAGGTTGGCCTCGATCTCGCTGAGAATCCGTTGCTCGTCCTCCGACAGCGCCACAGGCCTTGCTCCCTTCGCGTTCCACCGCGGTTCTGCCGCAGGCCGATCAACGGCCGGCGGCTGCGGTAAGTCTCGCACACGCAGCGCTCCGCCACAACGTATGAGTGCTCACCGAGCACGTTCGGGTTCCTCCGGCGGAGCCTGCGAACGGGCGCCGGCCGGGGCGATGACCTCCGGGCCGAACCGGGCCCTCAGTTCGTCGAGCGCCTCGTCCAGGGCCGCTGCGGGCCCCCCGGTGGCCTCCTCCAGGGTGAGCTGCTCGCCGCCCCCGACCGACAGCGTGCCGGCTCCGAGTCCCAGGAGCCGCACCCCCGCGTCGACGTCCAGGCCCTCCAGCAGATTCCGCGCCGCCCGTGCCATGTAAGGGGCGTGCGCGGTGGCCCGCGGCAGGGTGCGCGACCGGGTGACCGTGCGGAAGTCGCCGAAGCGCAGCTTCAACACGATGGTGCCGGCGGTACAGCCGGCCTTCCGCAGGCGCGACGCCAGAGCGTCGGCCTGCCGTACCACCTCGGCCTGCAGGGCGGCCCGGTCCGAGACGTCCCGCGGGAAGGTCACCTCGCTGCTGAGCGACTTCGGCGCCCGCCAGGCGACGACAGGCCGGGGGTCGTGTGCCCCGGCGAGTTCAGCCAGACGGTGACCGTGGGCCGTGCCGAAGGCATCCACGAGGGCGTCGGTCGGCAGCGCCGCCAGCTCGCCGACCGTCCCCGCCCCCAGGTCACGCAGCCGGCGTAGCGTGGCCGGTCCGACCCCCGGCAGCGACCGCACCGGCAGCCGGTGCAGGAACGCCACCGCCTCGGACGGCTCCACCACGACCACTCCCCGGCCGGGACGCACCCCGCCGGAGGCGACCTGGGGTTTGGCCTGCTCAGAGGCCAGCTTGGCCAGCAGCTTGTTCGGTGCGACCCCCACCGAGCAGGTGAGGCCCTCGGCACGCGCCAGCTCGGCACGGATCCGCCGGGCGATCTCGGCCGGTGCGCCGAACAGGCGCCTGGCGCCGGTCACGTCCAGGAACGCCTCGTCCAGCGAGAGCGACTCCACCAGCGGGGTGAAGCGATCGAACAGCTCCATGATCCTGCTGCTGAGCTCTCGGTAATAGTCGTGATCGGCGGGCAGGAACACGCCTCCGGAGCACAGCGAGCGCGCCCGCCGGGTGGGCATCGCCGAGTGGACACCGAACCGCCGGGCCTCGTAGGAGGCCGCCGCCACGACGCCCCGATCACCGGTTCCCCCGACTATCACGGGCCTGCCGGCCAACTCCGGGCGTCGCAGCACCTCCGCCGCGGCGAAGAAGGCGTCCATGTCCACGTGCAGCACGTTGGCCGCACCGAGCTGCGGCATACGGCCACGCTAGGGCGCGCCCGGCACCGCTGCGATGGTGGCGCGGAGTCCTAGCATGGGCCGGGTGATTGGCACCGAGGCCAGCACTCCGGGCCGCTCGGCCCTGCCGGGACGCCGCGCACGAGCCGTGGCCGCCCTGGCGATCCTCCTGGCAGGCGTCTGCGGCGGGCTCATCGGCTATGCCCTCGTGGACGTGAGTTGCACCGGCGACTGCGGCTGGCAACTCGGGGTGGGCGCCCTCGTGGGTGCGGTGGTGAGCGCCTCGGGTGTGGCGGTCGTGGCCTCCTTGACGCTGCGGGCCATGCACGAGTGGCGGAGCGGTCCGCGGGCCGCCTCGGGTGCCGCCCCGCGGCTCGGCCGCCGGCGCGCCAGGTGACTACCGGCGACACCGACCTCGAAGCCCTCCGGCAACTCGCCGTCGACTTGGCCACCGAGGCCGGCGGCGTCATTGCCGAACACCACGGCCGGGCCGCCCCCGTCGGCGTCAAGTCCTCCCGCACCGACCTGGTGACCGCCGCGGATCGCGCCGCGGAGTCCCTGATCACCTCGCGCCTGGTGCGCGCCCGGCCCCATGACGCGATCGTCGGCGAGGAAGGAGCCTCCCGCGCCGGCACCTCGGGGATCACCTGGTTCATCGATCCCATCGACGGCACCACGAACT
This sequence comes from Acidimicrobiia bacterium, assembly GCA_021296435.1. Taxonomy (GTDB): domain Bacteria; phylum Actinomycetota; class Acidimicrobiia; order Acidimicrobiales; family CATQHL01; genus VXNF01. Next base: position 2,433 of record JAGWAK010000019.1, on the reverse strand, counting down.
TCGTGTACGGGCACCCCGGCTACGCGGTCTCGGTGGCCGCCGCCGCCACTGGCCGGCCTCTCGCCGGCGCGGTCGTCGACCCGCTGCACGGTGAGGTGTTCTCGGCGGCGCGCGGCGGCGGCGCGGTCTGCAACGGCGAACCCCTGGCGGTGAGCAGCGCCGAGGAACTCGGGTCGGCTCTCGTCGCCACCGGGTTCGGTTACGACCAGGCGGATCGGATCCACCAGGGCTCGGTCGTGGCGGGATTGCTGGGCCGGGTGCGCGACATCCGCCGGATGGGCTCGGCAGCCCTGGACCTCTGCTCGGTCGCCTGCGGCCGGGTGGACGCCTACTACGAGTACCGCCTCCGTCCCTGGGATCACGCGGCGGGGAGCCTCATCGCCTCCGAGGCCGGCGCCGTCACCCGCAGTCCCCTGCTGGAGGGACCCGGCCGCTCCGGGGACGGCGCCGTCGGGTTCGTCCTCGCCGCCGCTCCGGGCGTGGCGCCCGCCCTCTGCGACCTCCTGACCGAGCTCGGAGCCTGGCCCGACGGAGCCCCGGCCGGGGGCGTCCACAACCTCTGAGCACGGCACCAGCCCGCGAATTGAGGCAGCATGGTAACCATGGCGACGCGCATCCTGACCGTGGAGGACGACGAGCGCATCCGCACCTCCCTGCGACTGGCCCTTGAGGACGAAGGCTGGGAGGTGGAGGAATCCTCCAACGGCGAGGCCGCGCTGAGCATCTTCCGGCGCCAACCCGCCGACGTGGTGTTGATCGACATCATGCTGCCGGGCGTGGACGGCTTCGAGGTGTGCCGCTCGCTGCGGCGGATCAGCAACGTCCCCATCGTCATGGTCACCGCCCGGGAGGACACCCACGACATCGTGGCCGGGCTGGAGGCCGGCGCCGACGACTACCTCACCAAGCCGTTCGCACCCAAGGAACTGTCGGCGCGCATCCGGGCACTGCTACGCCGGGCCCGCACCGCCGAGGGACCGCTCACCAACTTTATCTTCGCCGACCTGGAGGTCTTCGCCGAGGAGGGCGTGGTGCGCCGGGGCAGGCAGGAAATCGACCTCACCAAGACCGAACTCCGCCTGCTGGTCGAACTCGCCTCCAGCCCCGGGCGCACCCTCAGCCGGGAGGTGCTGCTGGAGCGGATCTGGGGCTACGGCTACTTCGGCGACAGCCGGCTCGTGGACGTGCACATCCGCCGCCTCCGGACCAAGATCGAAACCGACCCTGCAAATCCCCGCCACGTCGTGACCGTCCGCGGCGAGGGGTACAAGCTGCAGCCCTAGCAACCGTGGCCGCGCGCGTCTCCCTGCGGCTGCGCGTCAGCCTGGTGTTCGGCCTCGGGGCGCTCGTGCTCGCCGCCGGCCTCTCGCTCATCACCTACGAGCTCACACGGGACAACCTGCTGACCCGCCGGGAGGACACCTCCCTGGCGCGCGTCCTCTTCAACGCCACCCAGGTGAGCCGGCTCATCGACGCCGAGTCGACCGAGCAGCAGTTGCGCGACCTGCTGCAGGACCTCTACACACCGCTCGGGGCCCGCCCGGTCATCCGCTTCGGCGATCTCTGGCTCTCGGCCAATCCCGTGGAGTTCAGCGAGCCGCAGATCGATCCGCTCCTCAAGGACACCGTGGCGCGGGGCCGCGCCGCGCAGATGCGCTACGTCGTGGGGGAAACCCCCTTCGCCGTCATCGGCATCCCCTACTTCGACATCGACGCCGCCTACTACGAGGCGGTACCGCTGGACGACATCGCCGACACGCTCAGCTCGTTGCTGATCGCGCTCCTCACCGGAAGCGCCATCACAGTGCTCGCCGGCATCGGCATCGGCATCTGGGCGGCGCAGCGCGCGGTGCAACCGCTCACCGACATCGGGGAGGCGGCCGAGGCCATCGCCGCCGGTGATCTCAATACGCGCCTCGAAGGCGCCGACCCCGATCTGGAGCGGCTCTCGCGCTCGTTCAACCAGATGGCCAGCGCCCTACAGGATCGCATCGAGCGCGACGCCCGTTTCGCCTCGAACGTGAGCCACGAGTTGCGCTCGCCCCTGATGACGCTCACGGCCTCCCTGGAGGTCCTGCGCAGGCGCCAAGGGGAGTTGCCGGTGCGGTCCCAGACCGCGCTCAACCTGCTCACCGCCGACCTCGAGCACTTCAAGCAGCTTGTCGCCGACCTACTGGAGATCTCCCGCTACGACGTGGGAGCCGCCGCCCTGGAACTGGAGGAATTCGAGATCATCGAGTTCGTCCAGCAGGCGGCTCGCGCCGCCGGTCACACGCCCCAGGTCACCCGCGATCCCGGCACCGAAGGCCTGGTGCTGCGGGCCGACCGGCGGCGTCTGGCACAGGTCATGGCGAACCTGCTGGAGAACGCCCAGAACCACGCCGGCGGCGCCAGCGAGATCCACGTGGAGCGCTTCGATGCCTCGGTGGAGAT
>JAGWAK010000113.1:12101-14003 GCA_021296435.1 Acidimicrobiia bacterium | reverse complement strand
GCGGCGCCGGTCACCAGGGCCAGGGGAGCGCTCACCGGCGCACCAGGTCCTCGTACTCCTCGAAGAGCTCCACGGTGATGCCGTCGGGGTCGAGGGCGTAGAAGGCGCGGGCCACCACGAAACCGCCGCGCTCGACGTCGACGGGAGGGCTGGTGGTGGAGTACCCCGCCGCGATCAGGGCCTCGTACAGGGCGTCGATGCCCTCGACCTCGAAGGCCAGGTGGGAGGAGCCGACGAAGGGGTTGGCCAGGGGCCGCACCTGCCCCGGGGGGTTGACGTACTCGAAGAGCTCCAGCAGGAACTCGTTCACCGGGTGGCGCAGGAGGGCGACGTTGAGGGCGATGTCGTCGTAGCCGATCATGCGGTCGTACGACGGCAGGTTGCGGCGCTCGGAGACGCGCAGCACCTCCAGGCCCAGCAGGTCGCGGTAGAAGGGGAGGGAGCGCTCCAGACTGGAGACGGTGAAACCGTGGTGATGGCAGGCCTTCAGGCTCATATGGGCGGCAGCTCCGGGACCGCCTCGGCGGCGCCGCTGGCCTGGGCCCGCCTCGCCGTCTCGGCGATGGCCACGGCCTCCACGGCGTCGCGCAGGATCGGCGGCGAGGCGTTGGCGTGCACCATTCCGCGCACCTTGCGCAGGATGTCGGCGGCGCCGAAGGGAAAGTCGAAGTCGCTCATGGGCGGTGAGTGCACGGCGCCGCCGGGGCCGTAGGCGCTGGCGTGGAAGGCGCAGTGCCAGGGCGTGCCCACGTCGCAGCTCACCGTGACCCCGCGGGCGGGGCGGTCCGGACGGCCGCCGTAGTCGAGGTGGAAGGTGTGCAGCTCGGTCTCGCCCATGCAGCGCACGCTCTTGACGCCGCCGCCGAAGAGAAGCTGGGCGAGGCTGACGGCGTGGATGTGTCCGGCCAGGCTCGTGCCGCCCCCCTGGATGGTGCCGAACTGCAGGGGCCCCACCTCCGGCAGGCGCTTGCGGAACCTCGCCGCCACGGGCAGCACCCGCAGGATCGAGATCGAGGACAGGGGCGCGGCGTGTCCCTCGGCCAGCTGCACGATCTCCAGCGCCTCCTCGGTGGTGAAGGCCAGGGGCTTGTCGACGAAGGTGGGCACCCCCTTGCGCAGCCCCGTGCCGGCCAGGGCCAGGTGGTCGCTGCCGTCGCCGTTGCAGTCGGCCACGAAGACGAGGTCCACCTCGTCGCTGACCTCCTCCGGGCTGCTGCAGACACGGGGACTGCCGTGGCAGACCGAGGTTAGGCACTCGGCCGCGTCGCGGTGCTCGTCCCACACCCGGGTCAGGGAGAAGCCGTCGACCCGCTCCACTGTCATGGCCGCGGGATCGGCGTAGTTGGTGTAGAAATAGAAGTGGGCGCCGCCGGTCTGCCACGAGTAACGGGCCTTGCCGTTGGACGACAGGGGCCTCTGCAGGCGCAGGGGATCATGGTCGGCGAAGAGCCCGGCGTAGTAGGCGCCGTGGGTGTCGCAGCGGATGAGGCCGACGCGGATGGGGGCTTCCATGGGGCACAACCAAAGGCGGCTGTTCCGGCTCGGGCAAGGCCCCCGCGGGCCGTTGGGATGTCACGCAGCCCCCTCGCGAGGGGTCATGAATGAGTGACGGAGCCCGGATGACGGAGATCGACGAAGAGACGGCCTGGATCGAGGCGGCGCGCGGCGGGGACGATCTCGCCTTCGGCCGCCTTGTGGAGCGCTACAAGGGGGTGGTCTTCGCCACGGTGGCGGCGGTCACGGGCGACCTCGACGCCGCCCACGACCTGGCCCAGGAGGCCTTCCTGAGGGCCTGGCACGGACTCGGCCGTCTCGACGACACGGCCTCCTTCGGGCCATGGCTGCGCGCCATCGCCCGCAACCGGGGGCGCACCTGGCTCGAGCGCCGGCGGCGGCGGCCGG
>JAGWAK010000113.1:8370-11712 GCA_021296435.1 Acidimicrobiia bacterium | reverse complement strand
CCGGGCGCCTCGGGACGGCCTGGTGTCGATGCTGCTGGCCGAGGCCCATACCTTCACGCGCACCCCCGAGGAGCTGGCCGAGGACCGCGCCGCGTACGATCGCGCCCTGGACCTGCTCGACGAGGTGGTGGAGCGCGAGCCGCAGAACACCCTGGCTCGTCTGCGGCGCGCCGCCCTTCGCTCCGTCCTGGCCCCGGCCGAGGAGGTGGTCCGGGAGCACGAGGAGATCCTGGCCGCTGCCCGCGGCGGTCCTTTCGAGCCCGTGGCGCGGCTCGAGCTGGGCCGCCGCCACCTGGCGCGAGGGCAGGCCGGGGAGGCCCTGGAGATCTACCGGGCCCTGGAGCCGGAGTGCCCCTGGCTGGCCTGCGTCCTGCACTCGGAGATGGGGGTGGCCGCGGCCATGGCCGGCGACCTGCCGGCGGCGGTCGGCCACTTCGAAGGGGCCGTGGAGCTGACCACCCGCGAAGCGGTGGCGGCCCTCCAGGCCAGGTCGCGGCAGCTGATGGGCGAGGTCTACTGGAGCTTCTGGCGCACCGTCGACAACCTGGCGGTGCGCCAGTCCCAGAACCACGCCTGGCTCGCCGGCCTGAGGTCCCGCGATGGCGACCTGGACGCCGCCCGCCAGCACCTGCGCACGGCGCTCGGTTTCCTGCGGCACGACGAGGTGGGACCGGCGCGGAGGGCGCTGAAGAGGGAGTTCGTGCAGCGGATGGAGCAGATGTTCCCGGACCTGGCCGCCGGGGAGGAGGTGCAGGCCCTGCGCCGCGAGATCGAGTCCGAGGAGCGGTCATGACGGCGACTGCGGCAACCGCGCCGGCGCGCCCCCGGGAGATGGCGCCGGCCCGGGGCGCGGGACTGCCTCCCATCGAGGAGCACGCCCGCGCCCTCGGGTTCGAGGGGCTGCTCAACTACCGGCTCTGGTGTCACCGTTCGGGTTTCGGCAGCGGCCTGGAGAAGGACCGCCTCGAGCGGGAACGGGAGCGGGAGGCGGCCAGGCTGCGCCCCAGGGCCCCGCACCAGACGGCGCGCCGCCGGCAGATCCTCGAGCAGCTGGCGGCGGCGGACCTCGACGGCGGCGGGGCGAGACGCCAGCTGGGAACGCCGGTCTCGGCAGTGGACATCGATCTCGGCGCCGGGACGCGGCGGGCCCTGCGGGCCCTCCTGCTCCAGTACGACTGCTACGCCGACGTGCTCCACCGGCGCCGGATCAGCCGCTCGGGGCGGCACCCGCGCCTCGGGTGGGGACTGCTGATGCTCGCCGCCCGGCACGCCGAGTGGCTGCGTCCCCCCGGCACGTGGGAGCCCGAGCCCCGCCACTGCCCCTCGAACCACGGACCGCTGTTCCGTTCCCTGGCGCGCCACCTGCTGGCCCGCTACGAGGTGCCGCGGTTCATGGACTCGGCCTGGTTCGAGGTCGACCCGGAAGTCGGCCGGCGGCAGCAGGGCTGGTGGATCACCGTAGCCCAGGGCGGCAGCATCCGCCGGGCCGACACGCCGGTAGGGCTGACGAAACGGATGGCCCATCTCTTCCTGCAGGCGCCGGACAACGGCACCCTGATGCAGAACATGCGGTGGGCCCAGGTGATCGGCATGGGAGGCGACGACCGGCTGGCCCGGGCGATCCTGCGCACCCGTCTCGGGCGGCGGTTCGAGGACGACGCCTTCTGGAGCTCGGTGGTGCTCTTCCTGGTGAACAACGCCATGATGGACCCCAGTTGGGCGGGTCCGGTCGTCGACTACGTGCACAACATGAAATACGCCCCGCGGAGGATCGTGGGCGAAGGCGGCGGCGTGGAGGAAGGACCGCCTCCTCAGCCCGGGTTCACCATGAAGGGGCGCAGCGCCACCAAGCTGCTGCGCCAGGTCGAGGCCTGGCACGGCGACCTGAACCGCCAGAGCTACGTCCAGTTCCAGACCTGGCAGCCGAGCGGCATCCGACCCTTCGAGCTGGAGGACGAGACCGAGGAGTTGGGAAAGCTCCGCTGGACGGTGCAGGAGCTGGTCTCCAGCTGGGAGCTGGCCGCCGAGGGCACGGCCCTGAACCACTGTGTCGTCTCCTACTCCGATCAGTGCGCCGACGGCGAGACCTCGATCTGGTCGATCTGCGCCCGACGCCATGGTGCCGAAGAACGGGAGAACGTGCTCACCGTGGCCGTCGACCTGCGCGAGCGGGCGGTGACCCAGGCCCGGGGCAAGCACAACTCCCTGCCGAACCGCAGACCGAACAGCGCCCGGCTGCGTCGCGCCGCCCAGGCGGGATACCTCGACCTGCTGAGCCGGTCGGACCACGTGCTGCGGGTGTGGATCGACCGCGAGCGGCTGCGGCGCACTTCCTGACACGGCCTGCGGGGCGGCGACGCTCTCACGCGCCGCAAGCGCACAGGGCCCGGCTGCGCCGCGCCGCCCGCACGGGACACCCGCACCTCCTGCACCGGTCCGATCACATGCTGCGGACCCAGGATTGGCCGCGAGGGACTGCGCCGAGTCTGCTGACCCGCCGACCCGGAGCGGCGGCGCGTTGACAGGGGCGTCCCCGGCGTTTCAAGTTCGGGACGGCCGCCGGACGGCGGCCCACAGCGAAAGGAATCAGCGATGGCCGAGAAGGTGGCACTGATCACGGGCGGCGGCTCCGGCATCGGCCGGGCGTCGGCCCTGGCCCTGGCGGAGGAGGGGTACGCGGTGGTCCTGGCGGGTCGCCGGGCCGAGGTGCTGGAGGAGACCGCCTCCGAGGCCGCCGGCGAGGCCCTCGCCGTGCCCACGGACGTGAGCGACCCCGCCTCGATCCGGGACCTCTTCGCCCGCGCGAAGGAGGCCTTCGGCCGCCTCGACCTGCTGTTCAACAACGCCGGCATCGGCGCCTCCGCCGTGCCGCTGGAGGAGTTGAGCTACGAGCAGTGGACGGGGGTGGTGGACGTGAATCTCACGGGGGCCTTCGTGTGCACCCAGGAGGCCTTCAGGATCATGAAGGACCAGGATCCCCGGGGCGGGCGCATCATCAACAACGGATCCGTCTCGGCCCACGTGCCGCGGCCGCACTCCGCTCCCTACACGGCCACCAAGCACGCCCTCACCGGGCTCACCCGCTCCACCTCCCTCGACGGCCGCAAGTACGGCATCGCCTGCGGTCAGATCGACATCGGCAACGCCGAGACCCGGATGACCGAGCGCATGCAGAGCGGTCTCCCCCAGGCCCACGGCCAGGACATGGTGGAGCCCCGGATGGACGTGGACAACGTGGCCCGGGCGATCGTCTACATGGCCAGCCTGCCCCTGGACGCCAACGTGCAGTTCATCACCGTCATGGCCACGACCATGCCCTACATCGGGCGCGGCTGAGGCGGC
>JAGWAK010000113.1:5156-8274 GCA_021296435.1 Acidimicrobiia bacterium | reverse complement strand
GGGGCGCCGGCATCCACCAGCCTTCGGGCGTTCTCCGCCCGCCCTCCCCAGGCCGCGTAGTGCAGGGCGGTCACCCCCCGGGGGGCGGCCTCGACACGGGCGCCGAGGGCCAGGAGCAGATCCACCATCTCCGGCTCGGCCCAGCGGCAGGCGACCATGAGCGGGGTGGCGCCCGTGCGGCCTGCCACGGTGTACTCGTGGACGTGCCCGCCGGGGGCGGAGCCGTGCTCCGACAGGGCCTCCAGGATCGCCGGGTCGGCCTCGACGGCGGCGCCCACGGCCGCGGCATCCCCGAGGGGGACGCGCAGGAACAGGTCGGCCGCCGCGCCCCGTTCGACGAGGAAGCGCGAGACCTGCGGACGGTCCAGGACGTTCCACTGGGCGGCGGTGCCGTGGTGGTCCACGTCGCGGGCATCGATCTCGGCGCCGCGATCGAGGAGGAAGGCGGCGATCTCCGGCGAGGCGGCGTAGTGCAGGGGCCGCAGCCCGTCGCCGCCCGGCTCGTGGACCACGGCGGGGTCGGCGGCGACCAGCTCCCGCAGGCGCTCGAGACGGCCCAGGCCGGCGGCCGAGTGAGCGTCGATGGTGGCCCCGCGGTCGATGAGGAAATCGGCGAGACCGTCGCGGTGCAGGTCGCGGGGGTGCCCCGAGTTCAGGGCCGTGAAGCCGCCCGCCCACCAGCCGCTCCTCTGGTCGATGTCGGCCCCGCAGGAGAGCAGCAGGTCGATCATGCCGCGGTCCCCGCGGCCGGCGGCGAGGATGACGGCGGGGGCGTCGAAGCTGCTCTCGTCGGTGGCGGAGACGAGGGCCGGATCGGCCTTCAGGCAGGCGCGGACCGCCTGGTGATCGCAGGCCTTCACGGCCGCGAAGAAGGACGCGGCATCGTGGGGACCGGACGATTCGGACAAAGCTGATAGCTCCTTTCGAGGTGACACGGCGAGACGGCAGGAGGTAATTTAGAGACCCCTCATTCGAGACGAGCCCGAGGAGACCCATGCGAATCTACCTGATGACCGATCTCGAAGGCGTGGCGGGCGTGCAGAACTCCCTCGACTGGACGCGGCCGGGCCAGTACTGGTACGACCTGGCCCGCCAGCTCCTGACCCAGGAGGTCAACGCCGCCCTGGACGGGTTCTTCGCCGCCGGGGCCGACGAGGTGCTGGTCGCCGACGGCCACGGGCCCAGCGCCGTGGACGCGCAGGACCTCGACCCGCGCGCCGAGTACATGCGCGGCTGGCCGGAGTTGTGGCCCCTCGGCCTGGAGGAAGGCGGTTACGACTACCTCGCCGTCGTCGGCCAGCACGCCAGGTCGCGGACCCCCTTCTCCAACATGACCCACACCCAGTCCTACCGCACCCTGGAGATCTCGGTCAACGGCACCGCCATCGGCGAGTTCGGACAGATCGCCATGTGCGCCAGCGAGCTCGGCGTGCGCACCATCTACGCCGCCGGCGAGAAGGCCCTGGCCGAGGAGGCCGAGGCCCTCGTGCCCGGCATCGAGACGGCGTGGGTCAAGCGCGGGACCCGACCGGGCCGCGGCGACGAGTGCTCCGAGGACCAGTACCGGGCGCGCAACGTCAGCGCCATCCACTTCCATCCGGAGCGGGCCCGGGCCCTGATCCGCGCCGGCGCGGTCACCGCCGTCCACCGCGCCGAGAGCGACGACAGCTTCGGAATCATCGACCTCCAGCCCCCCTTCCATGGGACCTTCGTGCAGCGGCCGTGGGCCGAGGAGCCGCGGCGGCTGTACACTCAGCGCGAGCACCCGGAGAGCGTGGCGGCCATGATGAACCAGTCCCAGGAGTGGCAGCCGGTGGCCGACGAGGACCACCTGCGCGAGCTGCTCGTCGACTGACGGCCGCAACCACCAACCGCCAACACACAAGAGGAAAGAGACACGCAGATGCGAGTACTGATCACCGGCTCCGCCGGCGCCATCGGATCGACCCTCGTCGAGGGCCTGAAGGAACGTCACGAGGTGCGCGGCTACGACCGCGAGCCCACCCCCGGCATCGAGGACTTCGTCGTGGGCGACATCGTCGACGAGCAGAAGGTGAGGAACGCCGCCGAAGGCATGGACGCCATCATCCACCTGGTCAACGTGCCGGGGGGTGAATGGGAGCACGCCCTGCAGAACATGATCGGCACGTACAACGTGCTCGAGGCGGCCCGGCAGCACGGCGCCAGGCGCGTCGCCTACGCCAGCCGCGCCGGCGTGCTGCCCCAGTCGTACTACCCGCGCTCCATCCAGCGCACCGCCCACATGCCCACGCGGCCGGATAGCTACTACTCGGTGACCAAGGTCTTCGCCGAGAACATCGGCTACATGTACACGGCCCGCCACGACCTGGAGTTCGTCGCCGTGCGCATCGGCAACTTCAACCGCGACCGCCCCCACCCGGAGCATCCCCACCAGCTCGGCCACGCCGACTGCGTGCGCCTCTTCGAGCAGGCCATCACCCATCCCGACGTGGGCTTCGAGATCGTCTTCGGCGTCTCCGACAGCGACTGGCCCCTGTACGACCTCGACCACGGCCGGCGGGCGATCGGCTACGACCCCCAGGACCGGTCGGAGGTGCCCGAGGACAAGCGCGTGTGAGAGAGGGGCCGGACGGCCCCTTCAGCGCCGCTCCACCATGCCGGTGCTCGGCGCCCCGTCGCGCCCGTCCATCGCCCTCTGCACGCGGTCGATGATCTCCATCACCGGCAGCACCTCCGAGCAGCTGGTGAGGGCCTTGCGGCCCTCGCGGATGGCGGCGAAGAACTCGCCGTCCTGGGCGTCCACGCCGGAAGGTCCTCCCGGCAGGGGCACCTCGTTGCCCTGGTGATCGCGCAGTCCCTGGCCGTCGGTGAGCCAGGTCTCCTCCTCGCCGATGAGCCGCCAGTCCCCCTGGATCGGCCCGTGGTTGTTGAAGGACTGGGCGGCGCTCACCAGGCAGCCGTTGGCGGCGCGCAGGGAGATGCAGATGTCCATGGGCACTCCCAGCTCCTCGTGGACCGGACCGCTGCGACCCCAGGCCTCCATGTGGGGGTCGCCGAGGAGCCAGTAGACCATGTCGATCATGTGGCACGCCTGGTGCCACAGCAGGTCGTCGGTCCAGATGCGCCGCTGGCCGAA
>JAGWAK010000113.1:3299-5142 GCA_021296435.1 Acidimicrobiia bacterium | reverse complement strand
CTGCACGATGTGGTGCAGGTGCAGGTCGCCGGCCTCGACCATCTCGTGAAGCCGGCGGAAGGCGGGGCTGAAGCGCTGGGTGTGACACATCATGGCCACCCTCCCCGACCGCTCCTCGGCCTCCACCACGCGCTGCGATTCCGCCAGTGACAGCCCCATGGGCAGCTCGAGGAGCACGTGCCTGCCGCGCTCGAGGGCGGTCACCGTCTGCTCGCAGTGCACCTGGTTGGGGCTGGTGATCACCACCGCCTCCACACCGGGCCGGTCGATGCACTCCTCGTAGTCGGTGGAGGCGTGGGGGATGCCGTGCTTCCGGGCAAAGGCCTCGGCGTCGGCCTCGATGCCCCCGGCCAGGCTGACCACCTCCACGTCCTCCATCTTTTGCAGGGCTTCCATGTGGGTCACGCCCTGGGCGCCCTCCCCCACAAGACAGACCTTCATCTCCATCTCCTCCCGTGGTTCATTGCGTGGGAATGGTCCGACCGCGTCACCTCCGTCGGCCTCACGACGACATACTCTCCAGAACCTCCCGCGGGCCCTGCTCGGGGGACGCGAAGGGATCGACCACCCGCACACCGTCGAACCGCTGCCCGTGCTGCAGATCCTCGGTCAGCAGCACGGGAGACTCACTCGCCTGTGCGGCGGCCACGATGAGGGCGTCCCACCAGGAGAGGCGGAAGCGCTCCTCGATGACCCAGGCTCGCCGCAGGACGGCAAGGTCAATCTGGATCGGCTGCCACTCGATATAGTCGAGAACGATGTCACGCGCCCGGGCCGGATCCAGGCTCAGGCGCCGGCCCCGAATCAGGGTCGTGTAGAGCTCCTGCAACACCTGGAAGCTCAGGCGCCCCAGTCGCTGGCGCCAGAGCAGTGTGTGCCAGGTCTCGGCCCGGGCCTGCTTCACGGCATCCGAGCTGTCGTGCCGGTAGACCAGAACGTTGGTGTCAACGAAGACCGGGCCGGTCATGCAACTCCTCACGCGTCGGCCTGCGGCCCTCCGGCCACTCGAGTTTGCGGGGCTTCCTGGCCAGAGCCCGGCGCATCGCCGCGTCGTACTCGTCTTCCTGGCGCCGCCTCCGTTCGAGCAGTTCGGCGATCCACCGGGAGACGCTGCGGTCGTCCTCGGCCGCCTTGATGCGCAGCCAGCGGGCCAGATCCTCCGGCAGGGCAATCGTCACGTTCTTCATCCGCGGTAACCTCCCTTCGGAGAACACGAAAATAGTGATACGCGGGAATCGTGCCAGGCCGAGGATCGGCTGCTCGGGGGCGGGAAGGCCCCTGTGGGTGCCAGCGAGTCACCGGGACCGGCTCGCCTGCTCAGGCCTCGGGGCGGCCGGAGGCCACCGCACTCTTCAGGCCGCCGCCTTCAGGTCGTCGTGCTCGAAGGCGCTGGACATCCGGTCCACCTCGCGGGGCGCAATACCGAGGTCAGCTGCGGCGCCTCGCCAGCCTCGCACCGCCCGGCCCACCTCCACCGCCGTGGCGCGTGCCTCTTGTGCGGTCAGCCCGAACATCGGCGCCACCTCCATGGCCCGGTCGAGAGATGCCGTGCCGTCGGTCTCGTCGATGGCAAGGGCATGGATGCGGGGCTTCACGTCGACAGGTACGGGGTTGATATCGAACGCCGGTGACAGCCGCCAGCCGCCCGGCTCCCGCAGAAAGCCATGGTTGCGCAGATGGTCGTCGGTGTTGGAGACCAGCATGTTGAACACGATCCGGCGCCAGAGCTGTCGGAGTTCCTCCTTCACCTCGATTCCCTCCCGCCGCAGGAACTCGGCGATCTCCAGGTAGCTTCGCATCTCGTTGTCCGACCCCTCGATTGCGGTGAGGGCCGACATGAAGG
>JAGWAK010000113.1:2464-3213 GCA_021296435.1 Acidimicrobiia bacterium | reverse complement strand
ACCCCTGCGGCCTCGGCCAGGGCCATGGTGGCCGCCTCCCATCGGGTCACCGGCCAGTCGTCGTCCCGGCGCGGGAACTTGGCGATCAACAGGTGCCCATCCCGGCCGCGGACCGTGGCCTTGGGTCGGGCGCCGCCGAGCGAGGTTCCGGGGGCCAGGAGCAAACGCAGGTCTTCGTCGCTCTCACTGGAATCGAGGACGCGGGTGCTGGCGGACAGCAGCCGCGGCAGATCGACGACCGGCGGCACCCGCTGGGCGGTCGAGGCGAGAAACGGAGCGCCTCTCTCCTCCTTGAAGCGGAGGGCGCCGAGCCGCGTCTCGTCGTCGACGAGGATGAGGAAGTCGACCTCCAGCAGCGTCTTCGGTTGGCGCCCTTCCGCCGACGCCTGCCGCAGCTCGTTGCGGCGAATAAGGGTCTGTCCCCAGCGGTCCGGGGCGGGATCGGTGAAGGCATTGAACAGGGGCCGGTCGGTGTGGAACGGCCCGGGCCCCGCGGGGAGGACCGGGTCGAGGGCGAAGGCGTCCCGGCGCTCCAACCACGATCGGTCGTACTGGAAGGAGGAGGTCTGTCTGGCACCTCGCGTGCGGGCCCACAGGGTACCTGCGGGAACGGTCTCGCCGCCCCGGTCCGTGAATACTCGAATCTCACGTTCCATGGCCTCTGGCCGTACGGATGCGCCGCGGCAGCCGCTCCTCTTCGAGGCTGAGCCCGACCGGGTCCCGAGCCGCGTCCGCGAGGTCTCCCAGTC
>JAGWAK010000113.1:0-2415 GCA_021296435.1 Acidimicrobiia bacterium | reverse complement strand
CGACCCGCGCCAGGGTGGTGCGGCTGATGAAGGCGCGTTCCGCCATCAGCGCCATGGGTATCCGTCGCCGGCGGCGGGCCGCCGAGACATCCATGCCCAGCTTCTGCAGGGTGCGCCGCACCCCGAGGGGCAGCGCCTGTTGGGATCGGGAGGATTTCATGAACGAGATAGCAGGCGATAAAGCGTGTATAGGCCAATTTATGAATCTTTACGGGGATGTCAACGACTTGAGGGTAGGGTCCTGCAGCTCCTTGCGACCCTTCTCGGTGATTTCCCAGGTCCCCCTGCGGGAATAGGGGTTCAGCAAACCCTGCTTGACCATTCTATAACGCGTCCAATGGGCGGTCTTGTGCCAGCGCGGGTTGCCGTCGCTCTCCAGAGGTTCGTAGTCCACGTCTTGCAGAACCGGCTTCATGATCCGCCCCACACGCTCCACGACCGCATCGGCCTCACCGCTCCCGCCCATCTTCTCCAAGACCTGCAGTGTCGGCCTGACAAACTCAGTCTCGGGTGTTCGCCTCCCGTTGGGCAACCTGCCGCTGCTAGGGCCACGGCTTCTCTCATTCCCGCGCTGTTCAGCCGACAGAGAAAGCTCCTCGTATTCCCTTACGAGGCCGGCAACCTTGTCCCGGAACCCCGCCAAGGCCTTCGACCGCTGCAATGACTGCTCGGCATCGCCGTGGTCGCCCCTCGCCAGGCAATCGGTCACAGCCCGGTTGGCCACGTCGATCTCCTTCTCCACCTCTTCCTGAAGCACTTGAAGCGCCGATGCAGCGCTCGCAGGGCCACTCTCGCTCATCATTTCGCCATTCCCTTCTGCCTGCCTCGGCGCAGCGTCCGCTTCTGATTCGCTGGCCGAGAAGGGTAGGCGGTGATGACGTGCCCGCTCCAGCAGTTGGATACCTCGCTTGAGGATCTGGATTCCGCGAGTGACATCCCGGTCCCGCATGAACCAGGTCTCGTCGTCAATCTGGGTTCCCCAACCGAGGATGAGCGCAATGTCCTCTTCGCGAGTGCCCCGCTGCTGCATGCGCGTGTCGGCATGTCGGGAGTAGACGATGTCGATCATTGGTCGTCTCCTCCACTCTCAGTACTGGCCCCCGCTTCATTGACGGCCGCCTCATCCAGCACCTCCCTCAGTTTGCCACTGGGATCCGTGGCCACGATGTGAGGAATCGTGGCCCCTGACTTCCCTTCCAGGAGTTGCCTGTAGGCGTCCGGCAGCCTGTCCTCGAGCCACTTCGCCCGCTTCTCGCCGGCGTTCTCCTCGAACAGTTCCTCGGGGATCTCGGAGAGGCGCGCGTAGCCGGTCTCAAGAGCCCACTTGGCCTCTTCCGAACCGTTGGCTATGCCGTCGACTTCATCCGGGAAAATGTGGTAATCGGGGAACCTGACCTGCTGTGCGAGAGTGAGATCCCCGCGGTGCACATCGACGACGCCGGGTACGGCGAGCGAGCGCAAATAGCTGGCGAAGGGGTTGTTCTCTGAGGGATCGAAGACCGGGCTCCCCACACCATTGCCTCCCAGGTGCTCTCCGAAGAGGTCGGCCTCTGAGATGGATTCCTCTTCCTCCGCTATCGCCATATCCGCGACTGTCAAGGCATCAATATAGACCCCATGCCCGGAGTTGAGCTGCTGAAGCTGATCGGACCCGTCGTCCACTTCTTTGCGTCTGCGGGCGAGACTTCCCTCGGCCAGGAGCGTGAAGAAGAGCGGGGCCATATTGATGATCTCGGTGGCGCTGACTCCGTATCGGCGCCTGACGAGGTCGTAGGCGAGCCTGGCCTTGGGCGAGATCTGCGCGCCGACCTGGACACGCTCAGGAGCGGGAGGGGCCCCATCAGGCTCAGGCAGTGGCAACTCACCAGTAAGCACACCCCCTTCGACACCGAGTGCCTTGGCCAGGCGATTCACGGTGTCCTCCCGCGTCTTCTGGCAGTGCTCGGGTTCGTTCTCCAGGCGTTGGACCGTCCGGGCTGCAACTCCCGACCGTTTGGCAAGCTCGGGCCGTGTCAGATCCCTTCCCTTGCGCAGGCTCTTGAGGCGGTCCGCATCGATTCTCATGGCTGGGAATCTCCCTTTCGGGCCATCTGGATTGATGACCTTCCTGGAATATATCCGCGCGGAAATTATCTTTGCAACGGATATAATCGAGGACACCGAGCGATCATTCCCGCCTGAAGAGGACATATCCGGACATTCCTGAGCGGCAGGCGGCCCCAGCTGAATTCTACCACTCACCCGGTCCGGACGTCACCCCTGCGCCGGCGGCCACCGCTCCAAGCCGCGGACCCGCTCCGCCAGCTCCCGCCCGCGGCGCGGCTGGTACCGCGGCACCTGGGTCTCGCGCAGATCGAAGCCGAAAGCGCGCTTGCTGAGCACGATCAGCGGCGGCGACTGGATGCGCTTGAAGTA
>JAGWAK010000112.1:3618-6036 GCA_021296435.1 Acidimicrobiia bacterium | reverse complement strand
GTACTACCCCGAGCAGATCTCCGGCGGGATGCAGCAGCGCGTGGCGCTGGCCCGGGCGCTCAGCTACGGCCCGTCCACCTTGCTGATGGACGAACCGTTCGGCGCGCTGGACGAGTTCACTCGGGACAATCTCAACATCCAGCTCCTCGACGTGTGGCGGCAGACCCGCTCGACGGTGCTGTTCGTGACCCACAGCCTGCAGGAGGCCATCTTCCTGTCGGACCGGGTGGTCGTGCTGAGTGCCCGCCCGGGCAGCGTGATCCGGATCGCGGAGGTGCCGTTCGGCCGGCCGCGAGAACTCGGCATTCGCTACCGCCCCGAATTCGCCGCACTGAACGGCGAACTGCGGGAACTCCTGCAGATCGACGCGAGTGCTGCCGGCGACGGCGAGGGCGAGCTGTCATGACGGGCGCCGAGGCGGGCACCCGCCGTCACTCGAAGTGGCGGACGTACGTCCCCGCGATCCTGCTGTTCCTCGCCGCCCTCGGGATCTGGGAACTCTGGGTCGTGGCACGCGACGTCCCGACGTATCTCGTGCCCAGAGTGTCGGAGATCGGAGTCGAGTTGGGCGAGCAGGGGTGGTCGTTGTTCCGCCACCTGCGCTGGACGATGCTCGAGGCCGTCCTGGGATTCCTGGTGGGGAGCAGCGCGGCATTCCTGGCTGCGGTCATCTTCGTTCACGTGCGTGCGGTCGAGGGCGCGCTCTTCCCGTGGGCGATCGTGCTGCAGACGATCCCCATCGTGGCCATCGCTCCGCTGCTGACGATCTGGTTCGGTTTCACGCTCGTCCCAAAGGTCGCGATCGCAGCGATCATCTGCTTCTTCCCGGTGCTGGTGAACACAACTCGCGGGTTGAGATCCATCAGCCCGCAGGCACTGGAGCTGATGAGCGTCCTCTCTGCCCGGAAGACGTCCGTTTTCTGGCTCCTGCGGCTTCCGAGTTCGCTGCCGTACGTTTTCGCCGGACTCCGCATCGCCTCGACGCTGGCGGTCATCGGCGCCATCGTGGCGGAGTTCACCGGGGCGGACCGTGGGATCGGCTTCGTGATCATCCAGGCCAGCTACCGGCTCGACACGAAGCGCCTCTTCGCCGGCCTCGTGCTCTCCTCAGCCGGAGGGATCGTGTTCTTCAACCTCATCGGCCTGCTCGAGCGGATCACCGTCCGCTGGCCGGGAGCACGCCTGCCGGAGTCCTGACTGTGCCAAGACCGGCGCCTCACCTGGATCCCGGCCTTCGCCGGAATGACCGAGGCGGACCGGAATGACGGACCCGGGCGGACCGGCCCGCTTCTAGGATCAACCGGCGTGCCGACCGCCCCGATGACCCCCCTCCATGACTGAACCCGGCGGTGGCCGCCTCAGCCGGCGGGCTGCCGAGTTGGCGCCGAGCCTCATCCGCGACATCGCCGATGCGGGCATCGGGCGGGACGACGTCATCCCGCTGTGGTTCGGAGAGGGCTGCTGGCCGACCGCCGACGTCGTCGTGGAGGCCGCACGGCGGGCCCTGGCCGACGGCGACCACTTCTACCAACCCGACAGCGGCAAGCCGGAGTTCCGCGAGGAGATCAGCGCCTACTACCGGCGCATCTACGGCGCCGAGATCCATCCCAGCCGGGTAACGGTCACGGCCTCGGGCATGCAGGCGGTGGCCCTGGTGGCCCAGGCGCTGGTGGACCCCGGCGACCGGGCCGTGGTCGTCGGACCCACCTGGCCGAATGTGGGGGAGGCGCTGCGCATCAGCGGCGCCGTGGTGATCGAACACACGCTCGCTCCCGCCGGCGACCGCTGGAGCCTCGACCTGCAAACCCTCCTCGACCGCATCGACACCAACGCCCGCCTGGTGTTCCTCAACAGCCCCAACAACCCCACCGGCTGGACGATCTCCACCGAGAAACTCGACACCCTCATCGAGCACTGCCGGCGCCGGCGGGTGTGGCTCATCACCGACGACGTGTACGGGCGGCTGCACCACGGCCACCGCCACGCCCCCAACGCCCTCACCCGAGCCGAGCCCGACGACCTGGTGATCTCGGTCAACAGCTTCTCCAAGGCCTGGTCGATGACCGGCTGGCGCCTCGGCTGGATCACCGCGCCGGCGAGCCTGGAGTTCACCCTGGCGATGCTGACCGAGTACAACATCTCCGGCGTGGCGGGCTTCCTGCAGGCCGCCGGCATCGCCGCCCTGCAGCAAGGCGAACCCGAGATCGAGCGACTGCAGCAGCGCCTGCTGAAGTTGCGGGCCCTGGTCAGCGAGCACCTGGCCAACATCGACTGCGTCCGCTACCTGGAACCCGAAGGCGCCTTCTACAGCTTCTTCGGCGTCGATGGCATGACCGACAGCGTCGCCGCCGCCAAGTCTGTCCTCGCCGGCTGTGGCGTGGGCCTGGCCCCCGGGCGGGCGTTCGGCCCCCACGGCGA
>JAGWAK010000112.1:0-3424 GCA_021296435.1 Acidimicrobiia bacterium | reverse complement strand
GAGCGTCGTCGCCGACCAGCGGACACACCACGTGGCACACAACTCCACCGCCGACTCGTCTTGCTGGTCGCCGATGTCCGGGTCTCCCGGCCCGTCCTGACCGCCTGGTCCCACCTCCGAGTCCCCGTCGCCGTCGGTGATCGTGACCGTTGCGGTGATCTCGCCCGCGACCACCGGCAGGTCGGGGGGCAGCACCAGCGCCATCAGGAAGCGCTCGGGGTCCTCGGGCTGGTCGTCGTCGACGATGTCGACCCGCACGGTGGCCCGCCGGCTGAGGGCGGGAAACGTGACATCCACATTGGCGGACTCGACGTCGTAATCGGCTTCCGAGCTCGCCGACCTCAGACTGCTGGACGTGCGCAGCGTGAGCGGGTACGAGTACGGCTTGGAGAGGGTCACCGCCAGTTCCGCGAACCCGTCCTCCTCGGCCACGCTCACCTCGGTGGGCTCCCACCCCACGGTGCCCCAGGCGGCCTCGTCGTCGATCACATAGTGGGTGGCCGACGACGGCGTGCCGACCTCGTAGCCCGGCCCCGGCAGGAGCGTGAGGGTCAGCGGGTTCGTGCGCCCGTTCCGGGCCTCGGAGTCCTCGTGGACGCCGTCGGAGATCGTTCTGATCACGAGTTCCGCGCCGTCCTCTCCCTGACGGATCTTCACGGTTTGGGAGCCTTCGGAGCCGTCGTTCACGAGGTTGGAGTTCACGAACTCACCCACGCGCTCGGTCTCCTCCAACTCGAATGCCAGCTCGATGTCGTTGTCGGAGACTTTCTCGCTGAGCGCGAGCGTTAACATCGCCATGTCACTCATTGGCGTGGTCGCGGTATCGGGATCCACCGGGCACTCCCACAGCGACAGGCCGCCCCACAGCGAGTGCCGCAGGCCCGGCGGTCAGTCGCGGGGGCGGGTGGCCTCGGCGTGGAGGATGTCGGCGACGCAGCCGGTCAGCCGCTCGGCGTACGGCACATGCAGGAACTCGTTGGGGCCGTGCGCGTTGGACTCGGGGCCCAGCACGCCGGTCACCAGGAACTGGGCCTCGGGGAACATGCCGCCGAGCATGGCGATGAACGGGATGCTGCCGCCCTCGCCGAGCAACTGCGGCGGCTGGCCGAAACGCCCCCGGGCGCTCTGGTCCACAGCGGCGGCTAGCCAGGGCGCCAGTGCCGGCGCGTCCCAGCCGTCGGCGCATTCGATGTCGCTGAGACTCACCGAGGCATCCAGCGGCGGATCGGCCCCCAGCCGCTCCGTCAGCTCCGCCGCCACGGCGGCCGCCTCCACCGGCGGCGGCAGCCGCAGGCTCAGCTTCAACGCCGTGAACGGGCGCAGCACGTTGCCCGCAGCGCGCGTCGCGGGCATCCCGTCGGCACCCACCACGCTGAGCGCGGGCCGCCAGGTGCGAGCCAACAGCGCCTCGGCGGGATCCTCCTCCATCAGCCGGAGGTCCCCCACCAGCCCGAAGTCCTCCCCGGTGCCGCCCAGCAGCGCCGCCATCGCCTGCGCCTCGGCCCGGCGATGCGGGGGGATCTCGGCGTGCGCGGACTCCAGCAGCACCCGCCCGGTGGCCGACTCCTCGACTCGGTCCACCAGGATGCGCGCCAGGCGGAACGACGACGGCACCAGACCGCTCGCCATGCCGCTGTGCCGGCCCGCTTCGATCACGTCCACCCGCAGTGTCGCCCCCACCAACCCTCGCAGCGAGGTGGTGAGCCAGAGCGCGTCGTAGTTGGCGCACCCCGAGTCCAGACACACCAGCAGCGCCACCTCGCCGAGCCGATCACCCAGCGCTGCCAGATGCGGCAGCAGGTCGGGGCTGCCGGACTCCTCGGAGGCCTCGATCAGCACCAGTAGCCGGCCGTGGCTGCCGCCGGCTGCCTGCACCGCCTCGATGGCCGCTAGGGCGGCAAACGCCGCATAGCCGTCATCCGCGCCGCCCCGGCCGTAGAGCCGCTCCCCCACCCGCACGGGCGTCCACGGCCCCAGCCCCTGGCGCCAGCCCGTCATCGGTGGCTGCTTGTCCAGATGCCCGTACAACACCACCGTGGAACGGCCGTCACCGCCGGCCCCGGCGCCGAAGGGCTCCACCTCGGTGACGATGAGAGGCGTGCGCCCGGCCAGACGCTGCACCCCCACGCGCATTCCCGCCACCGGCCGCGCCCGGATCCATGCCGCCACCAGCCCCACGGCCTCCTCGAGGTGACCCGATGCCTCCCACTGGGCGTCGAACGCCGGCGACAGCGCCGGCACCGCGATGTAGCGCTCCAGCTCAGCGAGGATCTCGTCGCGCCACAGCCCCGCCACCACCGCGGTGACCGCGTCCCTGTCCATGCCAGAGTCCTCCCCGCCGGCGCGGCGAGCCGGCTCAGCCGCCGCCGGTCCGGCTGCTCAAGTTGCTAGACGCTGGATTGGTTGCGCCGCCGGAGCCACCGCACCAGCGCCACCACCAGGGCGGAGACCAGAAGGAACTTCACGGCCCCAGTGTGCCAGGTAATGCCACCGCCTCCCATGGCGCGCCGGATGCGTCGCCGCCGCCGCTAGCTTGCGGCTCGTGGCGATGGGCGGCATCGATCTCGGACCGGTGGGGATCTGGACCGGCGTGTTGGACCAGGTGCCTTCGGCGCGTGCGGCCGAACTGGCCGCCGAGATCGAGGAGTTGGGCTACAAGTCCATCTGGATCCCCGAGGCGGTGGGACGGGATCCGTTCGTGATGGCCACCCTGATTCTGGCGGGCACCTCATCGATCAAGGTGGCCACCGGCATCGCAAACATCTACGCCCGCGACGCCATGACGATGGCCAACGCCCAGCGCACCGTGGCCGAGGCCTTCGAGGACCGCTTCCTGCTGGGTCTCGTCGTCAGCCACGCGCACCTGGTGGCGGGCCTGCGCAAACACGACTACTCCCGCCCCCTCAGCTACATGCGCGAGTACCTGGAACGCATGCACAAGGCGGTGTTCTTCGCCCACGGGCCCGAGGAGCTGCCCGAGATGGTGCTGGCCGCCCTCGGACCCAGGATGCTGCAGCTGTCAGCGACGGCGACCGCCGGTGCGCACCCCTACTTCGTCCCGCCCGAACACACCGCCGTGGCCCGGGAGACCATGGGGCCCGACGCGGCGCTCTACCCCGAGCAGATGGTCATCCTCGACACCAATCCCGCTTCGGCCCGTGAGCTGGCGCGCCAGAGCATGGCCATCTACCTCGGCCTGCCGAACTACACCAACAACCTGCTGCGCCTCGGCTTCACCCAGTCCGACATCGACGGCGGACCCGATGGCGGACCGTCGGATCGTCTCGTGGACGCCATCGTCGTCTGGGGCACCGTCGAGCAGATCACCGCCCGCGTCCAAGAACATCTCGACGCCGGCGCCGACCACGTCGGCGTGCAGGTCCTCGCGGAGGATCCCGACACCACGGCCGAAGGCTGGAGGATC
>JAGWAK010000111.1:2936-6482 GCA_021296435.1 Acidimicrobiia bacterium | reverse complement strand
GGATCCTCTTCAGCGTGCTGCTGGGAAGCGCCGTTCTCGTCGAGACGGTGTTCTCCTGGGGAGGGGCGGCCCAGTACGCCGTCAATGCCATCCGTCAGAGCGACTTCCCGGCTGTGCAGGGGTTCGTGCTGGTTGCAGGGGCGCTTTCCGTGGCCATCTTCTTCGTCGTTGATCTGCTCTACCGAGTCATCGACCCCCGGGTGCGGCTGTGAATCCGCCGCCGGACACCCGCACCCAGGACGCGCCCGAGTTCGTGTTGCCGCGGCACGCCGAGGGCTTCGCCCGGCGACTGCGGCGGAAACTGAACCCGCCGCTGCTGTGGGGTACGTTCATCATCGTCGTGCTGGCAGTGGGCGCGTTCGTGGTCCCGGCGATCTGGCAATTCGGCGCCGAGATCGCCAACCCGCGTGAAGCACTGTTGCCGCCCAGCGCCCGGCACCCCTTCGGAACCGACCGCTCCGGGTTCGACATCTTCGTGCGGGTGTTCCACGCGCCACGGATCGACCTGACCATCGTGGTGCTCGGAGTGGGCCTCGGCGCGCTGATCGGCATCGTGCTGGGCGTGGCCGCCGGCTTCTCCCGGCGCCTCATGGGCGAGTTCTCGATCCGGCTGGCCGACGTCGTGCAGGCGTTCCCGCTGCTCATTCTGGCCATCGCCCTGGTGTCGCTGGGCGGCAACAGCCTCACCAACGTGGTGTTCGTCCTGGCCTTCGTGAACGCGCCGGTGTTCCTGCGGCTGGTCCGGAGCCGCGTGCTGACCGTCCGCGAGCAGCGCTACATCCAGGCCGCAGTGGCGCTGGGCAACTCCACGACGCGCCTCGTGTTCCGCCACGTGCTGCCGAACTCGCTCGGCCCCGCCGTCGTGCAGTTCGGCGTCTCCATGGGCTACGGGATCCTCACACTGGCGGGCTTGGCCTACCTGGGCGTCGGGGTGCAGGTTCCGACGCCCGAATGGGGCTCGATGATCCTCGGAGGTGCCAGCTACATCACCACCGGCCAGTGGTGGATCTCGATCTTCCCCGGCATATTCCTGGCCTTCGCGGTGTTCGCCTTCAACCTGCTCAGCGAGGGAATCGAGCAGGCCCGGGAGGTGCATCTGCGGTGACCGGACCGGCCCTCGTGGTGAGGGATCTCAGCGTCGAGATCACCGGGCGCGACGGCGTCACCCCCGTTCTGGATGGCGTCGGCCTCGCTCTGGAGAGGGGCCGGATGCACGGGCTCGTGGGCGAGACCGGCTCGGGGAAGTCGATGACGGCGCGGTCGATCATCGGGCTCCTGCCTCCCGGTGGGCGGGTCACCGCGGGCTCAGTGCAACTCGGTGGCCGAGAACTGCTCGGGCTCGAGGCCGATGAGCTGCGGGAAATGCGCGGGGCGTCGATCGGCATGGTGTTTCAGAACCCCCGGACCGCGCTGTACCCGATGATCACCATCGAGACCCAGATGGCCAACGTCCTGAAGGCGCATCTGGACTTGGACCGGCGAGGGCGCGCCGACCGGATCCGCGAGCGATTGCGCCTAGTCGGCATCGACGACGTGGACCGGATCGCCCGGTCGTACCCCCACGAGTTGAGCGGCGGTCTGGCGCAGCGGGCCGTCATCGCCACAGCGCTGCTCTGCGACCCGGAGGTGCTGATCGCCGATGAGCCCACCACCGGCCTCGACGCCACGATCCAGCGCCAGATCCTGGAACTGATCGCCTTCCTGCAGTCGGAGCTATCGCTGTCGGTGCTGATCATCACGCACGATCTGGGCATCATCGCCCAGTACTGCGAAACGGTCTCGGTCATGCACGACGGACGGGTCGTCGAGGACGGGGACATGCGACAGGTCCTGCTCTCGCCGCGGCACGACTACACCAGACGCCTCATTGCCGCGTCGGACCTGCGCGGGTTGCACGCGGAACGGGTGCAGGGCGCCGGCCGATGAGCGATCCGACCTACGCGGACGCGCCGCAGAGCCCCGCCGCGGCCGGCGAAGCCGTCGCCATCGCCGTGGAGGGCCTCAACAAGACCTTCCCTACCCGGCGCGGCGTGCCCGACGTGGTGGCAGCGGAGGACGTCGGTTTCACGGTCCCCTACGGGCGGACACTCGGCATCGTCGGCGAGAGCGGCTCAGGGAAGTCGACCGTCGCCCGCTGCATCCTGGGGCTCACCCCGGTTGACTCCGGCAGGATCGAGGTGCTCGGCCGCTCCATCGTGGACGCGCCGGCCCGGGCGCTTCGCTCGTGGCGCAGCGAGATGCAGATCGTCTTCCAGGAGCCTTACGAGTCGCTGGATCCCCGCTATCACGTCTGGGAGGCGGTCGCCGAGCCTCTCCTCCTGCACACCGACCAGCGTGGCATGGACCTGGCGCGCAGAGTCCACGAGTTGCTGGAGCAAGTGGCGCTCTCGCCGGATCTGGCAGGTCGGTATCCCCACGAACTCTCCGGAGGGCAACAGCAGCGGGTCAACATCGCCAGAGCGCTGGCGACCTCACCGCGTGTGCTGGTGTTGGACGAACCCACGGCCTCACTCGATGTGTCCGTCCAGGAGGGCGTCCTCAGATTGCTGCTGCGCCTGCAGCGGGAGCTGAACCTCACCTACGTCCTCATCTCCCACGACCTGAAGGCGATCCGAGCCGTCTGCGAGCGCGTGGCGGTCATGTACCTGGGGCGTCTCGTGGAGATCGGCCCCACCGAGGAGGTTCTCTCCAACCCGAAACATCCATACACCGAGTTCCTCATCGGCGCCGAGTTGTCAGTGGACCCCGATGTGGCCCCCGCGGCCAGCGTCGTGCGGGGTGAGGTGAGCAGCACCGAACGACCCGGCGGTTGTGTCTTCACGACGCGTTGCCCGCTGGTTACGAGTACCTGCCACGAAGCACAACCCCCGCTGCTCGAGGTCACGCACGACCACGCCGCCGCCTGCATCCTCGTCGAGTAGGAGCAGGCCACCCCCGAACTCCCTGACGCAGTGTGAGCCCGTCGATCCGGCACGGCGGACATTCGGGCTGTGCACGATCATTCTCTCCGACAACGCCGCTGCGCGTGTGAGCCTGTCGGGTCCGCCACGGCGGACATCAGGACATCTCCTGCTGCCCCCCGCAAACTCTGGCTCTGCTGCGCTGCGGGATCCGCTGGACCACAGCCCTTTGCCCGGTCCGGATCCGACGACTAGTTTCTCGGCGTCATTTCTGAACCGGCCGCGGCTAGGCCTCACCGGGCTCGAATGTCAGGTGTTCAGGACAGAACCATGCGGGAGAGAACCATGCACCAGCACTCCGGATCGTCGAGTCGACGCATCCACCATCGAGTCCTCAGCAGGGCGCGCTGGGTAGCCGTCCTGAGCGCGTTGGCGCTGTTGATGGCAGCCTGTGCCGCGGACGACGGCGCACAGGACACCGCCGACTCGGCGCTGAGCGAAGCGCAGGCCGCGCAGGCCGAAGCCAACGTGGCGCTCGCCGACGCGCAAGCGGCTTCGGCTCAGGCGCAGGCCGCGCTCGCCGCCGCCGACGAGGCCCTGGCCGCGGCCAATCTGGCCCAGGCCACCGCCGAGGGCAACCAGGCAG
>JAGWAK010000111.1:0-2930 GCA_021296435.1 Acidimicrobiia bacterium | reverse complement strand
CCGAGCCAGCTCTCGCCGCCGCCCAGACGGCCGCCGACGATGCGCGCTCGCAAGCCGCCGCCGCCCAGAGCGAGGCAGACGCGGCCCGGGTCGCCGCTGAGGAGGCTCAGGCCGAGGCTCAAGCAGCCGCCGAACGCGAGGCCGCAGCACCAGCCCCGGCGCCGCCCGCACCCGCGCCCGAGCCACCTCCGCCTCCGCCCGCTGCCGCGCCGGCAGTGCCCGACGAGGTCGTGTTCGCTCTGGCGGGACCGGTCCTGGCTATCAACCCCGACGGCCCCGGTCAGAACAACCTCCCGTCGGTGGGTATCTTCTTCGCCACCTACGACAGCCTCACCAACTGGGAGATCCCCGCCGACCGCGACGCGCTCTTCGCTAGTCTCGAAGACGGCAACGCCGGTCAGGCCCAGCCCGAACTGGCCGAGAGCTGGGACATCTCCTCCGACGGCAGCGTGTACACCTTCCACCTCCGCCAGGGCGTCATGAGCGACTTCGGCAACGAGATGACCGCCGAGGACGTGCGGTGGTCGCTGGAGAAGACGATGTCGGGCTTCACGACCGGCGCCTTCTGGATCTCGCTCGCCGGCCTGGTGAGCATCGATCAGGTCGAGGTGGTCGACGACTACACGCTCCAGATCAGCGGGATCTTCGGCGACAAGCTGCTGCCCTCGCTGGGTTCGGGCTGGCTGGTCGTCTACGACTCGACCGAGGTCCAGAAGTACGCCACCGAGGAGGACCCGTACGCCAACGAGTGGCTCAACCAGAACACCGCCGGCTTCGGCCCCTACCGGGTCGTGGACTTCGGACCGGGTGGCGACGAGGTCACCCTCGAGGCGCGCGAGAACTACTGGGGCGCCCAGCCGGCGCTGCAGCGGGTCATCCAGCGCAGCGTGCCCGACGCCAACTCGCGGCTGCAGCTCCTGCTGAGCGGTGACGTGGCCTTCGCCGCAGAGCTGACGACACTCGGCGTCGAGCAGGCCAGGGCCACCGAAGGCGTGGCGGTGACCCGTATGCCGACCACCACCGGTGCGTTCCTGGCCCTCACCTACGATCCACCGTTCGACGATCCCGCTGTGCGGGCCGCGATTGCCCAGGCGATCCCCTACCAGGACATCGTCGACGTGGTCTTCCAGGGCGAGGCCCTCGTCTGGGATTCGATCCTGATCCCGCCGACGCCGGGCTACACCAACGAGTTCTTCAGGGGCTACGACGTCGATGCGGCCGGGGCGGTGCTCTCGGGCATCGACGCGCCGCTGACGCTGGCGTACGCGGACGGCCTCCCGCTTGACGAGGAGATCGCCATCCTGGTGCAGAACTCGTTCCGCGAGGCCGGATTCGAACTCAACATCGAGAAGCAGCCGCGCGCCACCTTCGACGGCCGCAAGTACGGCCGGACCGGGGAGTTGCAGTTCTTCGTCGACGTGATCGACACGCCGGGCTACTACGACGCCAACTACTACGGCTTCATCTACGGCGGTGTCGGCGGGTTCCTGAACTGGTTCGGATACGAGAACGAGGACCTGAACGCCGCTCTGGCGGCCACAGGCGATCCTGCGACGGCCGACGAGGCGGCCCGGGAGATCCAGAGGATCTTCGCCGAGGATTACCCGATCCACCCCGTCGCCTGGACCGGCCTCGACTACGCCCACGCCGACTACCTGGCGCTGACCCGCGCCATTACCGGCAACGGACTCGTGCGGATCCAGGACTTCGAGGCCGCCGGCTAGAGGACAGGGATCCGAGCCACCGCACGCCCGAGAAGTCGGGAGACAAGATGCCTGAGCTGCCTGCTCCTACCCAGGAGCAGGCAGCTCATTTCGACTATCTCGAAGGCCTGCGGGGCTACAACTACACCGTGCACGTCAAGGGCATCCTCAACGCCTACGAGCGCGGGACCCCCTCGGGCAAATCAGCTCCGGCGACGATGCTGGAGGCCGCTGAGGTCATCGCACCCACTGCGCTGTACCAATTCGCCGCCGCCACGCAGCACCAGGCGCAGAAGATGGGATGGGCCTCGGCACGACGCTCGCTCGAAGCCCACACCGATCATCTGGCCGGGCTTCTCGAGGAGATGCCGGTGGAGCCCATCGGCCGCCTCGTCCTCGATCCCGCCCTGGAGTTGCCGGAGTACTACACCGCTCGCGACAGCGAGGGGCTCGACGACATCCACCTCGTACCCGGCGGGTACTGGGGGGATCCGCTGGTCGGCCCCGTCTACGAGCGTGGCGGCGCTCTCTACCGCATGGCGTGGCGAACCGGCTACACAGGGAGCCCCCCGGGCGCCCTCGTGGCTTTCGCTGGAGGTGCACCGCGAG
The DNA here is from genome assembly GCA_021296435.1 of Acidimicrobiia bacterium. Classification (GTDB taxonomy): domain Bacteria; phylum Actinomycetota; class Acidimicrobiia; order Acidimicrobiales; family CATQHL01; genus VXNF01. Next base: position 618 of record JAGWAK010000111.1, on the reverse strand, counting down.
GCGACTACCAGCGGATTCTGGACATCGGCTGCTCCTTCGGCGGCCTGACCATGGCTCTGCGGACGGCGTATCCCGACGCGGAGGAAGTCGTCGGGATCGACATCTCCGCGGCGGCGCTGCGCTGGGCACACCTCACCGCGGAGGAAAGGGGGCTAGCCATCGCCTTCGAGCAGCGCGATGCGACCGCCACCGGCTATCCCGACGGGAGCTTCGACCTGATTTCGGGATTCCTCCTGCTGCACGAACTCGGCGCCGAGACGCTCGATGTCGTCATGGCCGAGGCCTACCGGCTGCTGCGCCCGGGCGGCCACATCCGGTTTCTCGACATGCCCCCCTACGCCGAGTTGCCGCCGGAGCGGGCCTTCCTGCAGTCGTTCGACTGCCAGGGGAACGGCGAGGCGTTCTGGGACGCGTTCCTGTCACGGGATTTCAAGTCACTACTGCGGGAGACCGGCTTCGTCAACGTCTCCGACGGCCCCCTGGACTACGACGAACCGAACTACTGGGGCACGGCCGCGCTCCTGCGCACCGGGGAGTTCCGAACGGAGAACCGCTGGGTGAGCGAGGCCGACAAGCCCGACGCCTGAGCCCCGTGTCATCACCGCCGGATTCCTCACC
>JAGWAK010000018.1:32054-44562 GCA_021296435.1 Acidimicrobiia bacterium | reverse complement strand
GGGGGAGGGCGGCGCGCCCGCGGCGTAGGCGGTAGGCGTTGAGGGGTGTGATCTACGAGCCGTCGGCGCGCGGTTGCCGGGCCAGGAACACATCCGCGGACCGATCCAGCAGCATCAGCACCTTCTGGTACCGCAGCCGACCGGCGTCACTCTCGGCCCGCAGTTCCAGGCACGACGCCATCCCGCCCATGCTGCCGATCTGGAGGTCCAGGACCACCAACTCGGGCTGCAACTCCTCGGTAACGGCCAGCAAGTCCCGCCCCGAGCGAACCCGGCTGACGCGGGTGTCATCGTCGGCGAGAGCGCCGGCAACCTCGTCGAACGTCCAATCGGCGTCGGTTGCCAGTAGCACGTCGGCCATACCGTGAGGCTACCGGGGCGGTAGCATCCCCGACGAGACGGGAGGTTGCCGCGTGTTCGAGGTTCAGGTGGAAGTCGCGGAGGACCACACCATCTGCCGGCCGATCGGCGAACTCGACGCCTACACGGTCGGCGACTTCCGCGAGGCCCTCAACGGCGTCGAGGAGACGGCTCGCTTGGTGGTGGATCTGAGCGGCGTCCCGTTCATGGACTCGGCCGGTCTCGGTGCTCTCATCGGGGGCATCCGGCGGGTGCGCGACGGCGGTGGGACAATCTCGGTGCTCTGCGATCGACCTGCGATAACCCGGCTGCTGCACACGACCGGCTTCGACCGGATCGTTCCGATGGTGGAGACCATGCAGGCGGCCCTCGAGGCGCTCGGTCCCGTCGACGATTCCTGACCCTCTAATGCACTGGAGTTCTCCCCTGCCTTCCGGCGCGCGCCGTGGCGCCACCTTGGCGAGGCGAGTGCTGCTGGGGTTGGTCGTCGCCACGGCGGGCTGGCTGCTGGCACCTTCGGGCCCGGTCACCGCACAGGCGCAGGCCTGTCCCACCGGCGCCGTTACCCCCGCGGTGTCCCGGGCACCGGAGGCCGGTGCGGACCTGGTGCAGGTCGTCGAGGTGGTCGGCCTGATGGATCCGGTGCTCAGCGACTTCGTGATCGACCGCATCAGCCGTGCCTCCCAGCCCGGCAGTGGCGTGCTGTTCATCGTCCTGCGGATTGACAGTCGCCGCGCCGTGGTGGACGAGGCGGAACTGGCGGTCATCGCCGATGCCATCGTGGACTCGCAGGTGCCGGTCACTGCCTGGGTTGGCCCCTCGGGAGCCCGCGCCACGGGCGAAGTCGCACAACTCCTGGCCCTCGCCGACCGGGTGGGCGTGGCACCGGGAGCGCGCTTGGGCGACACCGGCGACCAGGTGCTCGACTGCGACCGCTTCGGCCGGCTCTGGGGATCGAACGCGACGCTCTTGGCCGACCGCACGGTGAACCACAGCGAGGCCACCACCGCCGGCGTGACGCCCGCGGCGGCGCCGACGCTCGGTGAGTTCCTGTTCACGCTCGAGGACCTGGGCTTCGAGACCGTCGAGGTCACCAACGGCGAGACCGGCGAGATCCGCCTCGAACCGCAATCCTCGGTGCAATTCGTGAGTCTGCCGTTCGTCGGCGGGATCATGCACACCGTGGCGAGCCCGCCGCTGGCGTACCTGCTGCTGCTGATTGCGCTGTCGCTGCTGTTGCTGGAGCTGTACACGGCCGGCGTGGGAATCGCCGGCGTCACCGGCGCCGCCAGCGGCATCCTGGCGCTGTACGGGCTGGCGGTGCTGCCGACCAACGGCTACGCCATCGCCCTGATCGTCTTCGCCTTCTTCGCCTTCGCCATCGACGTCCAGACCGGCGTGCCGCGTATCTGGACAGCCATCGGCACCGCCAGTGTGGTCGTCGGCACCCTCACGCTCTACGACGGCGTCTCCATGTCTTGGGTGCCCATGCTGGGAGGGCTCGTCGGGCTCATGTTCGGGGTCCTGGGTGGCATGCCGCCGCTCATACGCAGCCGCTTCTCCACGCCCACCATCGGCCGCGAATGGATGATCGGGATGCGCGGCGAGGCCGTGGAGCCTCTGCACCCGTTCGGGGTGGTGCGGATCGCCGAGAGCCTCTGGCGGGCGCGCACCTTCCGGGCCTCGCCGATCCCGCCCGGGGGGCCGGTGGAGGTCACCGGCATCGACGGACTACTCCTGGAGGTCTCTCCGGTGAGCGACGCCGATGAGGGCGGTTCCGACGCTGACGATGGCGACGCAGATGAGGCTGGATCGGCCCACGAGGCCGCCGAGGAGACCATCTAGCGGCACGGCCGACCCGCTGTCGGCGAATCTCGGATTTCGTCTTGTGTTGGCTCGAATGCCGTCCTATGGTCGCTGCCGTGACAGGGGTGTGCGGGTGAGCGCGATCACCGACGGTGTCGAATGGCAGATGCGGGCGGCCTGCAGGGGCCCCCAGTCGGTGGTGTTCTTCCCGCCGACGGTGGCGGAGGCGAAGGACGAGAGATCCGAGCGCGAGCGCCGCGCCAAGGCCATCTGCGCCCAGTGCACGGTGATTACCGAGTGCCTGGAGTACGCCCTGCGGATCCGCGAGCCCCATGGCATCTGGGGCGGGCTGAACGAGCAGGAGCGCCGCCGGCTGCTCTGAAGATTCCTCGTGGCGCCTTGCAGGCGCCGACGAGGAAGCGCCTCTCAGTTCGCGCCGCCGGCGGGCGCGTTGTTCCCATCCCGGCCCCCGAGGCGGCGCCCCGCGATGCGCAGGTCGCCGCGGCGGCGGGTCATGCCGCCGGCGTCCAGAGCCGCCAGCAGCGGTAGGGCGTACTTCCGGGTCGTCCCGACGGCGTCGCGGAACTCGGCCACGGTGAACCCCTCGGGACGCGCCTCGAGCAGTCCGGCCACCACCTCGGCCGCACGGTCCACGGCGGCGGCGGGGAAGACCACGCCGTCTTGGGAAACCACCAAGCCCCGCCGCAACATCTCCCGCAGTTCCGCCGGCGCCACGGCGGGCACACCCGCCGCCGTTGGCTCGGGCGGCGCGAAGGGCTGCTGTGCCAGTGCGGCCAGGAACGGATGCTCGGCCAGCGTGTCGACCCGCCGGGCGGGATGCACCCGTCCCGCCTCGATGACGACGCCGTCGAGATGGGTGGCCACGGCCCGCTCCTGCTCGCTGAGGCCGGCCAGGTCGAGTCCCAGATCCGACGCCCCGGCGAGCCGCTCCCTGATCCCCGCCTGTGCCGCCTCCAGGGCCTCGGGATCCACCACCCAACCCGCCAGATCGGGTGCGCGTCGCTCGCCGGTGAGACGCCACAGGTCGTCGGGCCGCACCCAGCCCCGCTCGGCGATGACCCGCTCCACGGAGCGATCGGGCCGGGCCACCGCGGCGCGCAGGCGCGGGTCCACGTCGAGGATCTCACCGCCGCCGACCGTCTCGCCCCGACCGCTCTCGCGCAGGACGAAGCGGTCGCCGGGGCTGAGCGGCAGCCGGCAGGGCAGGTGCAGCCGCACCGCGCCCGCGCTGCCGGGCTGTAGGGACTCGCTGCCCAGGATGCGCATCCGCACACTGAACTCACCCGCGCCCAGGTAGGCCACGTAGGCCCCCCGCCGGGAGACCTCGTGGTCCAGCGATTGCAGCACACCCAGGGAGGCGTCGACGGTAGGGGTCAGGTGCCACTGGTCGAATCGAACCACCACGTCGCCGCGGCCGACGTCGCCGTGGTTCACGCCGACGAGGTTGAGAGCGGTCCGGTGTCCAGGGGCAACGCTGGTCTGCGATTCGTAGAGGCTCTGGATGGCGCGCACCCGCACTTGCCGCAGGCCCGGCCGGACGGCCAGTTCGTCACCCACGCGCACCGAGCCTCCCGTGAGCGTGCCGGTGACCACGGTCCCCGCCCCGGGCGCCACGAACGCCCGGTCCACCCACATCCGTGGCCGGTCGGCGTCGACGGCGGTGGGGGTGCGGGCCAGCAGCCGGTCCAGGGCGGCGGCGAAGGACGCCATACCCGTCCCCGAGACGCCGTCGACCGCCACGATCTCCGCGCCCGCCAGGAACGTGCCCGCCAGATGGTCCGAGACGTCCAGGCGGGCGATCTCGGCCAACTCGGTGTCCACCAGATCCACCTTGGTGAGCACGACCAGGCCACTGGTGATCCCCAGCAGTTCCAGGATGCGCAGATGCTCCTCGGATTGCGGCTTCCAGCCCTCGGTGGCGGCCACGACGAAGATGCAGGCGTCGACGGCACCCACACCGGCCAGCATGTTCCGGATGAACCTGATGTGGCCCGGCACGTCCACGATGGCACAGCGCCTGCCGCTCGGCAGTTCGACCGAGGCGAATCCCAGGTCGATCGTCAGGCCGCGGCGGCGCTCCTCCTCGAACCGGTCGGGGTCGGTGCCGGTCAGGCCCTTGACCAGCGTGGACTTGCCGTGGTCGACGTGGCCGGCGGTGGCGACGACGTGCACGCTGCCCTCGCCGGAGGATCCGCCGGCCTAGGTCCCGCAGGCGCTGCGGGCGACGGTGGCCAGGATGGCGTCGTCGGCGGGATCCACGGTGCGCAGGTCCAGGTAGGTGCGCTGACCGGCGACGCGGGCGACGACCGGTACGTCGCCGTCACGCAGGGCCGCAGCCATGTCGCCCTCGAGGCTGATTCCCGCAGAGGGGATCTCCACCCCCGGCAGGGTGCCGCCGCCGGTGGTGGCCGCCATGTCGCACACCTCGCCGACGCCGAGTGCCTCGGCGCGGGCACGCAACTCACCGACCGGGCGAGTCGCCATGTGCCAGAAGGGGATGTCGTCGCCGCACCGGTGCAGGTAGGTGAGCGCCAGCGACTGCAGCGTGCCCAGCACCAGGCCGCCTGCCCGAAAGGCGCGGGCCAGGGGATGGCGGGCACAGCGCTGCACCAGCTCGGCGCTCCCGGCGATGATGCCCGCCTGCGGACCGCCGAGCAGCTTGTCGCCCGAGAAGGTCACCAAGTCGGCGCCGGCGGCGAGGGTCTGGCGGGCCGCGGGCTCGCCGCGCAGCCACGCCGGCGGCCCGCCCGCCAGCCACTGGCAGGCCTCGTCAACCAGGCCCGAGCCGATGTCGACCACGAGCGGCACGCCAAGGTCCGCCAGCTCGCCGACCGCCGGCGCCTCGGTGAACCCCACGATGCGGTAGTTGGATTGGTGCACCCGCAGGCACAGCGCCACGTCGCCTGCCTCGGTGGCAACCGCGTAGTCCTGGCGCCGGGTGCGGTTCGTGGTGCCCACCTCCACCAGCCGCGCCCCCGACTGCGCCACGATCTCCGGTACCCGGAAGCCGCCGCCGATCTCGACGAGTTCGCCGCGGCTGACCGCCACGCCGCGCCCTGCTGCCAGCGCGCCCAGCGCCAGGGTCACCGCGGCCGCGCAGTTGTTGACCACCAGGGCGGCCTCGGCCCCGCAGAGTTTCGCCAGCAGGCCTCCGGCATGGGCATGGCGATCCCCCCGGACGCCGCGCTGGGTGTCGAATTCCAGGTTGCTGTAGCGCAGCGGTGTGGCGGGCCCGCCGGTGCCGCCCGCAGCGGCCGTTCCCAGCGGTGCCCTGCCCAGGTTGGTGTGAAGCAGGACGCCGGTGGCGTTGATCACGGGCCGTAGCAGCGACCGCTCCATGGCGGCGGCGCGCTCGGCGGCGCTGCCGGGGTCACCGGCGGCGATGGCCTCCCGGGCGGCATCCACGAGCAGCCCGTGCGGCAGGCCGGTGCCGGCGAGCGACTGCGCCAGCGAGTCGACGCTGGGCGGCCGGGCCCGCTCCCCGGTCGTCGATTGCGGCGCCGTGGGTCGGCTGTTGCTCACCGCACTCACGCTATGGCCCCTTCAGAGACCTCTGGGCAGCCCGCAGGATTCGGCGATGAGGCTGCGGGCCATCTCGTTGTTGATGGGGGCGATGCGGTAGATGCGGGTGTCCCGCCAGTAGCGCTGCATGTGCGTTTCCATGGCGTACCCCATGCCGCCGAGCATCTGGATGCCCAGGTCGGCGGCGGCGGTGGCGTACTCCGAGGCCAGCACCTTGGCCATCGTGGCCTCGGTCCCGCAGGGCTCGCCGATCGACTGCAGCCAGGCGGCCTCGTAGGTGACCAGTTCCGCTTGGCGTTGCCACATCCTGATGTCGGCCACGTAGTGCTGCAGGGCCTGGAACTCGCCGAGCCGGCGGCCGAACGCCTCCCGTTCGTTGAGGTGAGCCACCGCCTCCTCCAGCACGCCCTCCAGCACGCCGCAGCACAGCGCCGCCACCAGGATCCGCTCGTTGTTCAGCGAGGCCAGCAGCTGGTGCCAGCCGCGCCCCACCTCGCCAAGCACCAACTCGTCAGGCACGAAGACCCCGTCGAGGTAGACCTCGTAGGAGGGCACGGCCCGCATGCCCAGCTTGGGGATCGACGTGAGCTCGAGACCGCTTGTGGGCTGGGGGACCAGGAACACCGTGGTGCCCAGGCTCTTGCGCGGCGGGTCGGGGTCCGAGCGGGCCAGCAGTAGCAGGTAGTCGGACTGCGCCGCCGCCGTGCACCAGATCTTTCGCCCGGAGATGCGCCAGCCGCCGTCGCAGCGCTCGGCGGTGGTTCGCAGTGCGCCCAGCAGGTCGGTGCCGCCGCCGGGCTCAGTCACCGAGATGGCGAAGCGCAGCCTGCCCGCGGCCAGGTCACCGAGGAAGCGCTCCTTCTGCTCGTCGGATCCGAAGGCACTGAGCGACTTGGCTCCGGCGAATGAGGAGATGCCCCAGATCCACGTCAGCCCGGCGAGCGACCGTCCGAGTTCGGCGCACAGCAGCGCCTGATCCACCGCCGTCCCCCCCTGGCCACCGTCGGCGGGATCGATGCCGATGGCGTGGAATCCGGCCTCGGCCATGCGGTCCCAGAGCTCATACGGGTACTGCCCCTCGGCGGCCTCGAGCTCGCGGGCCACGGACTTGGGGCACTCTCTCTCCACCCAGTCACGCAGCATCCGGCGGAATGCCAGCTGCTCGTCACTGAAGCGGAAGTTCACGAAGTGCGTCGTTGCAGGCTGACGGGCGTCCCTGCGGTATGCGCGCTGCAGCCGGCCAGCGCGCCGGCCGGCACCAGCTCCTCCACCAGCCGCTTGGCGACGTCGCGTAAGGCCTCGGCGGCGGGGCCCTCGCCCAGCACGAACGGCTCCCCGGCGTCGCTGGAGGGCGAGACCAGCGGGTCGATCGGCACCTTGCCCAGCAGGGAACAACTACCTCCGCATCGCCGGCGTCATCGAGAACATGACCGCGTATCAGGCACCCGACGGCACGCGCCATGCGCTGTTCGGCGAGGGAGGCGGCGAGGGGCTGGCCGCCCAGAACGCGGCGCCCCCCGCCACGTTCTGGAGGCTGCGCGACGGGGTTGTGACGATGATCATCTCGGATCGGGGCAGCAGCTTGGCGATCCCCATCTGCACGTCGCCGGTGCCCGGCGGCATGTCGACCACCAGGAAATCCATGGGTCCCCACAGCACGTCCTCCAGGAAGTGGCGCACCGCCCGGTTCAGGATGAGACCGCGCCACATCAGCGCCGTCTGCTCGTCGTCCACCAGCAGGCCCATCGAGACGACCTTCAGGGTGCCCTCGCCGACCTCCCGGGTCTGCGGCAGGATCTTGCGTTCGGTCTCGGCTCCCTCGAGGCGGCCGGTGAGGTCCAGCATGCGGGGCACCGAGTAGCCCCATATGTCGGCGTCGAGCAGCCCGACGGTCATCCCCTCGGTGGCCAGCGCCACGGCGAGGTTCACCGAGATCGAGGACTTGCCGACGCCGCCCTTGCCGGAGGCGATCAGCAGCACTTTGGTGGTGACGGGGATCTCCGTGTCCGGCGCGGTCTCGGCGATGTTCCGCCGGGCGATGGCCATGGCCTTGGCCTTGCCGGCGGAGGAGAGTTCGGTCCAGGAGATGTCCACGCCGGAAACACCCGGCAGGGATGCCACCCGGTTGCGCACGTCGCGCTGGATCTGCGCCCGCAGGGGACAGCCCATCGTGGTGAGGGCGACGGTCACGGTGACCTGGCCACCGGGGTCCACCTCGGTTCCCTTGACCATCCCCAACTCGACGATGTTGCTGCCGAGTTCGGGGTCGATGACATCGCTCAGCAACGCCATCACGGCCTCGTTCGTCGGCGGTGGTGGATCGTGCGGTGGGGCGACGGTCACGCTGCGAAGTCTACGGGGCGCTCTGTGGCCGGAGCCGTGCCGGCCCCGGGCCGCCTCGGGTAAGCTGATCGGGCCGGTCCGTCCCCCGGATCTGCGGATCGAAGCCCCTTCGGAGGTAGCGATGAGGCGAGGCAATCGACCAAGGAGTGTTTCATGATCACGCTAACTCCCGATGCGGCGAGCAAGGTGGGCGAGTTGCTCACCCAGGAGGGCGAAGAGGGGCTGGCACTGCGCGTGGCCGTCCGCCCGGGTGGCTGTTCGGGTTTCAGCTACGAGATGTACTTCGACACCGAGGTCAACGACAACGACCAGAGCGCCGAGTTCGAGGGTGTCGACGTCATTGTGGATCAATCCAGCGCCATGCTGCTGCAGGGCGCCAGCCTGCAGAACGCCGGCTTCTCCATCGACAACCCCAACGCCCAGCGCACCTGCGGCTGCGGGCAGTCCTTCAGCTGACCTCTGTGCCGGCGCCTGCCGGCGACCACATCACCCTCACTGTCGACGGTCGCCCCGTCAGCGCGCCCGCCGGCGACTTCTCGCTGCTGACGTTGCTGCGTGAGCACCTCGGCATCCGCGAGGTGAAGGACGGTTGCAGTCCGCAGGGGCAGTGCGGTGCCTGCACGGTGCTGGTGGACGGCGCCGCCAGGGTGGCCTGCGTCACACCGGCACGGCGCATGGCGGGTCGCCGGATCACGACGCTCGCGGGTCTGGATCCCGCCCGAAGGGAGGCTTGGGCGGACGCCTTCTGTGCCACCGGCGCCAGCCAGTGCGGTTTCTGCACACCGGGCATCATCCTGCGGCTCGAGAGCCTTTCACGGCGCTCGCCGGGTGCCGATCCCAGCGGGCCACTGTCCGCCCATCTGTGCCGCTGCACCGGCTGGCAGACGATCCTGGAGGCCGCCCGGGCGGTCGAAGAGGGGGCGCACGTGCCCGGCGGGTCGCGCGATTTCGCCGCCGCCGCCCGCAGAGCGGCCATCGAGGGCGGGGGATCGCAGGTCGCCGGCCCACACGTGGCGTGCGGCGAGGGAGGATTCGCCGACGACTCGGCCCCTCCCGACGCCCTGGTGGCGGTCCCGGCACCGGATGGGGGCTGGGCGCTGGGAGAGACGCTGGCTGAGGCGCGCCAGGCAGCGGGGGCAGCCGAGGGACGGCGCAGCACGCTGCGCCCCACGCCGCCGCTGGAGGTGCCACCGGGCGCCTGGGACCGCACTCTGCAGACCTGCTGGAGCGAGCCGGCCTATCTGGAGCTGGACGCCTCGTGGTGTGCCCCGCCCGACCCGCTTGCCACCGGCGGCGCGTGCGGCGCCAAGGCCCGCTCGGACGCCCCGGCGGTGGCTCGGCGGCTCGCGGAGGAGACGGGCCGGCCGGTGCGGGTGCTGTACTCCCGTCCCGACGCCACCCGTCTGGGGCCCAAGCGCCCGCCGGTTGCCGGCGGGGCCAACGCCGACGGCAGCGGGCGGCTGGCCGTGGCGCGGACACCGGGAATCGTCGAGGCCGTCGCCGCGGTGGCGCCCGGCCTGGAGGTCATCGAGACCGATGTCGCCGGACCGCCCACCTCGGCGGAACCGCGCGCCGCCGGTGTGCTCGAGGCGCTGGCCCTGCTGGCCGGCGCACGCGGTACGGCGGATGCGGTCCGGTTGCCCGGTGGCGGGGTGGCCACCGCGCACGTCGGCGAGGTCATCTCCGTGGAGGTCGACTGCGGGCACCTGCTGGACGAGGTCGTGCTGCGCTCGTACTGCATCGGCGCCGCGCACATGGCCTACAGCCTCGTGACCTCTGAGGCCATCGCAACCGACGACTCCGGCGCTGTGGCGGATCTGACGGTGCGATCCTTCGGGGTGGTGCCGGCGTCGCGGACGCCCCCGGTGGATGTGCGGATCGTCGACAGCGATGGCGAGCCGGTGAACGGTTCGGACGCGGTGTTCGTGGCGGTCGCCGCCGCCACCTGGCTGGCGATGGGCTGCCCGCCGGTGTGGCCCACTGACCGGCGGTCCTGAGTGACGCCGGATTGCGCGAGCCGGGACAGCCGTCGCCCGCCCCGGGCAAGATTCTCCTAGGCTTCCAGTTGTCTCCAGTCAACGTCACCGGGGGACGCGCACTGGCGGCACCGGACCGAGTGGAGGATCACCATGACAACTCCCGCTGACGTTGTTTCGCGCTTGGCAGCCGAGGACATCCAGTTCGTGGACATGCGGTTCACCGACGTAACCGGCACGCAGCACCACTACACGCTTCCCGCGCATCAGCTGACCGAGGCCGTCTTCACCGAGGGGCTGGGCTTCGACGGTTCCTCGATCACCGGCTTCCAGACGATCGACCGGTCGGACATGCTCCTGCTCCCCGATGCCGACACCGGCTTCGTCGACCCGTTCTTCAAGCACAAGACCCTCGCCCTGCTGTGCACCGTCTACGACCCGGTGACCGGCTTCGAGTACTTCAAGGACCCCCGGGTCGTCGCCAAGCGGGCAGTGCGCTACCTGCAGGGCACCGGCCTGGCCGACACCTGCTACGTCGGACCCGAGGCCGAGTTCTTCATCTTCGACGGGGTGAACTACCACAACGACCCCTACGGGGCGGCCTATGAGGTGCGCTCGGTGGAGGGCATCTGGACCAGCGGCGACACCCTCGATGCCCGTGACGATCCGAACCTCGGCCACAGGATCCGCTACAAGTCGGGCTACTTCCCACTGCCGCCCCTCGACGGCCACCAGGACCTTCGGGCGGAGATGGTCGCCACGCTCGAGGAGTGCGGGGTGGAGGTGGAGTTGCACCATCACGAGGTCGGCACGGCCGGGCAGGCCGAGATCGACATGCGCTTCGATCACCTGCTGGCGATGGCCGACAAGGTGCAGCTCTACAAGTACGTGTGCAAGAACGTGGCAGCGCGGGCGCAGAAGACCGTCACGTTCATGCCGAAGCCGATCTACGGCGACAACGGATCGGGCATGCACGTGCACATGTCGCTGTGGAAGGACGGTGAGACGCTCTTCTACGACCGCGACAACTACGCCGGCCTGTCGGAGATGGCGCGCCACTTCACCGGGGGTGTGCTGGCCCACGCCCCGGCGATCCTGGTGTTCGCGGCCCCGACCGTCAACTCTTACAAGCGACTCGTCCCGGGATACGAGGCACCGGTGAATCTGGTGTACTCCGAGCGCAACCGCTCCGCGGCGATCCGCATTCCGCTGGTCTCGGAGAGCCCCGCCGCAAAGCGCATCGAGTTCCGGTGTCCCGACCCGTCCGCGAACCCCTACCTGGCCTTCGCCGCCATCCTGCTCGCCGGTCTCGACGGCGTGCTGAAGGGCATCGAACCGCCGGATCCCCTCGATAAGGACATCTACTCGCTGTCGCCCGAGGAGTTGGCGGGTGTGGCGACGGTTCCCGCCTCGCTCGGCCGGGCACTCGACGCGCTCGAGGAGGATCACGACTTCCTGCGGGTCGGCGGGGTCTTCGGCGAGTCGCTCCTGGAGTCGTACATCGAGGCCAAGCGGGAGGAGATCGACACGGTCGCCCTGCGCCCGCATCCCATGGAGTTCGAGCTGTATTACTCCATCTGAGCGGTACCCCGGGGTCGCCCCCGGAGCCCCGTCGCTAGCCTGAAGTGATGCTGCGGGTTGGCATCTGCCAGCTGAACCTCACCGTCGGCGATCTCGACGGCAACGTCGAGCGGATGCTCGCGGCGCTGGCGGAGGTGACAGAGCGCGGCGGCGACGTGGCGGTCTTCCCGGAGTTGGCCGTCAGCGGCTACCCGCCGGAGGACCTGCTGGCCAAGCCGCGCTTCGCGCTGGACTGCCAGGCGGCGCTGGAGAAGATCGCCGCGGCCACCGGGCGTTGCGCGGCGGTCGTGGGATTGCCCACCTCCGGCGAGGGGGGAAAGCTGTTCAACGCGGCCGCGGTGTGTGCCGACGGCGCCACCGCCGGTGTGGAGCGCAAGGCCCACCTGCCCAACTACGGCGTCTTCGACGAGAAGCGCCACTTCAGCGCGGGCACACCGGAGGCATTGTTCGATATCGCCGGCGTGGCGGTGGGGATCTCCATCTGCGAGGACATCTGGATCGACGGCGGCGCGGTGGAGCAACTGGTTGCCGGCGGCGCCGAGTTGATCATCAACCTCAACGCCTCCCCGTACAACATCGGCAAGCTCGAGGAGCGCCTCGGCGTCCTGCGCCGGCGCATCGAGCGGACCGGCTGCCCGGTGGTCTACGTGAACCTCGTGGGTGGGCAGGACGAGTTGCTCTTCGACGGCCGGTCACTGGTCCTGGGCGCGGGTGGTTCGGTCACCGCCCAGGCGCAGGCGTTTGCCGAGGAGGTCCTCGTGGTCGACGTCGAGGTTGGCTGCCGCGGCGGCTCGGCGAGGCTCGCCGGGCCCGCCCTGCGCCGGATCCCCGTCAGCGACCGGCCGGCGGTCATGCCCGCCCCGCTGCCGCCCACCGCACCGGCGGCGCCCCTTGAGCCC
>JAGWAK010000018.1:4007-31982 GCA_021296435.1 Acidimicrobiia bacterium | reverse complement strand
GGGGGTCGACTCCTCCCTCCCCGCCACGACCGCCACCGACGCGCGCGGGCCCCGGCGCGTGCACGGGGTGCTGATGCCGTCGCGTTACTCCTCGGACCATTCGGTCACCGACGCCGAGTCGCTCTGCGACAACCTGGGGATCGAGGATCGTCTCATCGGCATCGAGCCGGCGCACCACGCCTTCGAGCAGATGCTGGCGCCGGCGTTCACGGGTCTCGCCCCGGATCTCGCCGAGGAGAACGTGCAGTCGCGCATCCGTGCCGTGGTGCTGATGGCGCTGGCCAACAAGTTCGGCTGGCTGGTGCTGACCACCGGCAATAAGTCCGAGGCCGCGGTCGGCTATTCCACGCTCTACGGCGACTCGGCGGGCGCCTTCGCGCCGATCTCGGACGTCTGGAAGCTGCAGGTCTACGAACTGGCCCGGCGGCGCAACGCCGTCGCCGGCCGGGCGCTCATCCCCGAGCGGGTGCTCGCCAAGTCGCCGTCGGCCGAGCTGCGCCCCGACCAGCGCGACTCGGACAGCCTGCCGCCGTACGAGTCGCTGGACCCCGTCGCCCGTGCCTTCGTGGAGGGGGACAAGACCGTCGGCGAGCTCATCGCGGCCGGGGCGGACCCCGAATTGGTGCGCAGGGTCGGCAGGCTGGTCGACGTGGCGGAGTACAAACGCCGCCAAGGGCCGCCGGGGGTGCGGGTGACACCCAAGGCCTTCGGCAAGGATCGGCGCATGCCCATCACGAACCGCTATCGGGGCGAGGCCCGGGACTGACGGGCATGGCGGCAAACCGCAGCAGGCGGCGGGTCTGGCCGACTGGCCGGCGGAGCAGCTCGGAACCAGCGCCATGATGATCGAAGATCTGACCGACGCGGTCGGGCGCTACGTCTGGCTGCAGCGACACCTGGCGGAGTCGTTGAGGCTCTGGGGTGCCGGTGAGGAGGACGGCGCGGTGGCTGTGTACCTGCACGAAACGGCGCGCCGTTTCGCTGAGCACCGCACCGGCTGGGAGGCGCTGCTGGCGGACTCTCCGGCTCTGGGGGCCACCGAGCGGGTCCGCGCGCCGTCGCCGGGCTGGGAGGAACTGTTCCGGGGGGCCGCCACGGGCACCTCGGACCGCCTCGTTGTTCTCCTGCACGTGGTGCTGCCCCGGATGCGCGCTTCGCTGGAACGTTTCGCCACCCAACTCGGCGACGTGGCCGAAGCCGCCGAGGATCGCTTCTGCGCCATCGTGGTCGAAGATCTTCAGGGGATCGAGGCCCGAGGACTGACGTTGCTCGACGAGCGGACCACGGCGCCGAGCCAGCGACGGATGGCTGCCAGGCTCGGTCGGCGCCTCGCCGACCTGTCGTGCTGACGGTCCGCGCGGTTGAAGGAGCCGGCGCGCTCTGTAGTGTGAGTTCGCGGCTCTCGTTCAGGGGAGGCTCGGGAGGCCGGCACTCGGCCGCCTGTTGATTTTCAGGGAGACATCGTCAGTGGCGCGAGAGCGGGTTGAGAGGGACGAAGAAGATCTCGTCCGGCTCTATCTGACCGACATCGGCCAATACACCCTGCTCACCAAGGACGACGAGGTCGAGCTGGCCCAGAAGATCGAGGTCGGGATCGAAGCACGCGAGGAATTGGCGGTGGGCAAGTCGCTGTCTTCGCGCCGCCGCGTCGAGTTGCGCCGGCTGGTGGCCGAGGGTGAGGCGGCCGAGCGGCGGTTCGTGCAGTCCAACCTGCGCCTCGTCGTGTCGATCGCCAAGAAGTACCAGGCCTCGGGACTGCCGCTGCTGGATCTCGTGCAGGAGGGCAATCTGGGCCTCATGCACGCCGTGGAGAAGTTCGACTGGCGCAAGGGGTTCAAGTTCTCCACCTACGCCACGTGGTGGATACGCCAGGCCATCACCCGCGGCATCGCCAACACCGGTCGCACCATTCGCCTGCCCGTGCACGCCGGCGACACCCTCACCCGCCTCCAGAAGGCCCGCGCCCGCCTCGAGCTGCGCTACGGCCGGCCGGCCACGCTCAGCGAGCTGGCCGAAGAGGTGGAGATGCCCGAGCAGAAGGTGACCGAGGCGCTGCGCTTCGCCGCCGAGCCGCTCTCGCTCTCGGAACCGCTGCGCGAGGACGGCGACGCCGAACTTGGCGACGTGGTGGAGGACCGCTCGGCCGAGTCGCCGTTCGAAGTCGCCGCAACCGCCCTACTACCCGAGGAGATCAGGCGCCTGCTGTCGCCGCTGGACGAGCGCGAGCGTGAGATCCTCACGCTCCGCTACGGCTTGGACCGCGGTGAGCCGCGCACCCTCGAGGAGGTCGGGGAGCACTTCAACCTGACCCGTGAGCGCATCCGCCAGATCGAGGCGCGGGCCATGTCCAAGCTGCGGCATCCCTCGTCGGACACCGGCGCCCGGGACCTGCTGGCCGTCTGAGTGTCGCCGCCTGCGGTGCGGTGGCCACTGCCCGCTAGGGTCGCTGCCGGAGGTGTGGGCTCCCCCGCCTTCAAAGCGGGTGGGACGGGCGATCCCCGTCCGGCGGGTTCGATTCCCGTCCACCTCCGCTGTTTCCCCCATCCTGCGATCGCCCGTCGGCAGCGGCCGCCGTCGTGCGGTGGCCGCCGAGGGGCACGGGATTTCCGTCCACCTCCGCTGTTTCCCCATCTTGCGATCGCCTTCCAGCAGCGGCCTTCGCAGCTTGCGACCTGAGATCGCGGTCGTATACTTCCGTGCAATGAAGAAGTTCTTCCTCTTCGTCTTGGTGGCGGTACTCGTGGCCTGGGTGGCCAAGAAGGTCCGCGAAGTCTGACCCCCTGATACACCGGCTTCCGGCTCGGCCGGACCCGGTTCCAACTCGGTGCCTCGAGCCTCCCGTCGGTTCAATCGCTGACCGGCCGCGGCGCCCGCTCCCTGCAGCTTCCCCCTGAGAACCACTCAACGGGCGCGCCGATCGGCGTGCCGGCAAGGGGAGGCAGAGATGTACGTTGCGTGCTGGTCGGTCAAGGGGGGATCGGGGACGTCGGTCGTGGCGGCCCTGGCGGCTCGGCGGTGGGCGGCCGCCACCGACGCCGGAGTTCTGCTCGTCGACCTCTGTGGCGACTCGGCCGGGCTGCTGGGCGCGCCCGAGCCCACCACGCCCGGCGTTGCCGATTGGTTGAATGTGGGCGACGAGGTGCAGATCGATGCGCTGCGCCGCCTGGAGCGTGAAGTCGCCGCGGGGCTCTCGCTGCTGCACCGCGGCGCCGGGCCGCTGTGCCGGACCGACCGGGCCGAGTTGATGGCGCGCGAGCTGGTCGCCGACCACCGCGTGGCGATCATCGACGGCGGCTGCCTGTGGCGAGCCGGCGGCGAGGAAGCCGGGGGTGCCGCGGCCGGGGCGGCTCCCGACGACATCGACGTACGCCGCCGGATCGTGGCTGGAGCCGACAGGTCGTGGCTGGTGACTCGAGCCTGCTTCCTGGCATTGCGCAGGGCGGCGCGGGCGCCTCTGCAGCCGACCGGTGTGGTGTTGCTGGTTGAGCCGGGCCGCCCGCTGACCGCCGGCGATGTGGAGGACGTGGTGGGTGCCCCGGTGGTCCTCCGCCTCGAGGTCGATCCATCTGTGGCGCGGGCCACCGACGCCGGGCTGCTGGCCAGTCGTGTCCCGGCGGCGCTTGACCGGGCCTTGGCGCAGGTCTGCCCGGCATGAGCTCGCCTGCGGGACCACACCCGGCGGGAGACATGCCTGAGTCCCGCTCGGGCGCAGGCTCCGAGCCGCTCGCGACCGTCGAGCGCGATCTGCACGGTCTCGTCGTGGAGGTCTGCCTTGCCGGCGAACCGGTGGGTATCGAGCAGATCAGGGAGCTGGTGCGCCAGCGCGCTCCACTGCTGAGCCCCGAACTCCAGGACGCCCTGGCGCAGCGAGTGGAGGCCCGCCTCGCCGGTCTGGGCCCGCTGGAGGCGTTGGTGGCGCTCGAGGCGGTGAGTGACGTGATGGTCAACGGTCCCGGCGCCGTCTGGGTGGAGGAGGGCGGGACGCTGCGTCGCACTGCGGTCAGGGTGAGCGAGTCAACGCTGCACCAACTCATCGAGCGAGTGGTGGCACCGCTGGGATTGCGAGCCGATCGCACTTCGCCGCTGACCGACGCCCGGCTTCCCGACGGCTCGCGGGTCAACGTCGTGATGCCACCCGTGGCCGTCGACGGTCCCTACCTGATCATCCGCCGCTTCCGGGCCTGCGCCTTGCGGCTCGAGGACTTTGCCTCCCCGCCGGTCGCGGCCCTGCTGCGCTGGCTGGTGACGGCCCGGTCGAACATCGTCGTGAGCGGCGGAACCGGTGCCGGCAAGACCACCTTCTTGAACACCATGGCGGCGCACATCCCGGCGGATCAGCGCATCGTCACCGTCGAGGACGCTGCTGAACTGGACCTTCAGGCCACACACGTCGTTCGTCTGGAGGCGCGACCACCCAGCATCGAGGGTCTGGCGGCGGTCACCGTGCGCGACCTGGTGCGCAATGCGCTGCGCATGCGCCCCGACCGGATCCTCGTCGGCGAGGTTCGGGGACCGGAAGCCTTCGACATGTTGCAGGCGATGAACACCGGCCACGACGGCTGCCTGTCCACCTGCCACGCAAACAGCCCGCCCGATGCCCTTGGCCGCCTGGAGACGATGGTCCTCATGGCCGGTGCCGGACTGCCGCTGGAGGCCGTCCGCGATCAGATCAGCTCCGCGGTGGATTTCGTCGTCCATCTGGCTCGAGGTCCGGCGGGCACCCGGCGAGTCGTGGCGGTGGCCGAGGTGCGCGGCGGGCCGGAGCGTCTGGCGACGCTGGCGGAGGGAGTGGCGCTGCGGACCTTGCCGGAGGCACCTCCGCGGGCCTTCGATGCGCCGCCGGCCGATCCGGCGTGGCTCGACCTGTAGGGAGGTGGGCTTGTGACAGGCGCCTTCGGATACACGGTGGCGATCCTGGTGGCGGCGCTGGCTCTGCGGCGCCTGCCGGTGGAGGTGTCCCGCTGGCGGATGCGGCGGCGCAGCCGGCTACTCAGCGAGCGGTCCGACGGAGGGGGAACAACCGGCGCGCCGGCGGTGCCATCGGCGGGCGCACCGCACGACACCCGCAACGATCCGCGCGCCGGGCGTGCACCCGGCCGGCTGCGGCAAGAGTTCCGGCGCGCCATGGACGACGCCGCCGTTCCGGCCGATGAGTCCCAGGCCGTCGCCGTCTGGGGCGCGGCCCTGGGGGTGGGGACGCTGGGCGGCCTGCTCCTGGCGGGGGCGCCGGGAGCCGCGGCAGGGGCCGGCGCCGGCCTGCTCGGACCGCCCGTGGCACTGTGGTCGTCGCGCCGTCGCAGGGCGCGTCTCATCGTCGAGGCGCTGCCGGACTTCCTGGAGCGGCTGGCCCGCTCGCTGCGGGCCGGTGTGTCCACCGCGACCGCTCTGGAGGAGGTCCTCCCCGCGAGCGGCCCGCTCGGCGCAGAGCTCCGCAGAGTGCTGGGGGACGTTCGGGCGGGCAGCCCGCTGCCGGCGGCGCTGGACCGCTGGCGCTCCCGCTGTCCCCTTGCGGAGGTGAACCTGGCGGCCGCGGCGCTCTCCATCGGCGCCAGCACCGGGGGCCGGCGGGCGCCGGCGGTAGACGGTGTGGCGGCGACGTTGCGCGGAATGCGGGCCGCCCAAAGCGAGGTCGCCTCGCTGGCCCAACAGGGGCGCCTGTCGGGGCTGCTGATCGCACTGCTGCCGCTCTGCTTCCTGGGGATGTCGGCGATGCTCGACAGCGGCTCGATACTGGCGCTCTACGCGACCCCATTCGGGATGATCTGTCTCGTCGCCGGCGGCGCCCTGAACCTCGTGGCGTTCGTCTGGATGCACCGGATCACGCGGCTGCCATGACCGTTCTGGCGGCGGGCTGGGCACTTGCGGTTCTGTGGGGCGCGTTGCTGCTCCATGCCCCTTCGGCAGCAGTCCGGGCGCGCCTCGGTGCTCCGTCGGTCCCGAGGCGCGGTCGCCGCGCCCGTCCCGCGGCGTCGCTGGGGCGGATCCTGCGGTCGGCGGTGGGGCGGCAGCCGGATGCCGGTGCCGACCGGCGGGCGGGATCAGTGGCGCTGGCGCTGCTCGCCGGGGCGACCATCGATGTGACACTGGGACTGGCGGTCGCCGCGCTGAGTTGGTTCGTGCTCCGCCGGCGGGCCGCGCGGCGGCGACAGCGCGAGGCGGCGGCGCTGCTGGCGGAGCTACCCGAGGCGGTGGACCTGTTCGCTCTGGCCGCCAGCGCGGGCCTGAGCGTGCGACTCGCCGCCGAGGCGGTGGCGCCCCGTCTCGACGGCCCTGTCGGGAGCGCGCTCGACCGGGCCGTCCGGCAGATGCGGCTCGGGGTTGAGGCGGCGGAGGCCCTCGAAGCACTCACCCGCACGCCGACGGGCGAGCCCCTGCGGCTGCTGGTGCGCCCGCTGACCGATTCCCTGCGCTACGGATCTGCTCTCGGACCCGCGCTCGAGCAGGCCGCGGCAGTGGCTCGCGCCGAGCGGCGGCGGCAGGCCGAGGCGGCCGCCCGGCGGATCCCGCTGCGGCTGCTGTTCCCCCTGACCCTGTGCGTCCTTCCGGCATTCGTCCTGCTGACGATCCTGCCCACTGTGGCGCAGTCGCTGGAACTGCTGCGGTTCTGACCCAACCGTCGACTCCCGCCGTCCACCGTTCAACAGACAACCAGGAGGACACACCATGACCCTCGGATCAGCAATCCCTCGGCCGACCCACCCCTCGGCCGGTCGCCGGCTGCGCCGGCGCGCCACCGAGGCGGGCCAGGCCACCGCCGAGTACGCCCTCGTGCTGCTCGGCGTGGCGCTCATCGCGGTGCTCGTCCTGGACTGGGCGCGGAACACGAACATGGTGAGCCGGCTGCTGAACGCCGTGTTCAGGTCGATCAGCAAGCTCATCACGTGAGCGCGGGCGAGCCCGCTGGCCGCCGATGCCCGTCGCAACAGGGCCAGGCGACTGTGGAGTTGGCGCTGCTGGCTCCGCTCCTGATGCTGATGGCCCTGTTCCTGGTGCAACTGGCACTGACCGCGCGGGAGCAGATCATGGTGGTCCACAGCGCCCGCGAGGCTGCCCGTGCCGTCGCCGTCAGCAGCGATTTCACTGTGGCGCGGCCTGCCGCGCTGGCGGCCTCGCGCCTGGATCCGCAACGTCTGGCGGTGCGCGTCGAAGAACTTCCCGGCACCGGCAACGTCTCGATCCGGCTGGACTACCGATCCCCGGTGCGCGTCGCCCCGTTCGGGATTGTGCTGGACGACCTGGTGCTGTCGGGGGAAGCGGTCATGCGGAGCGAACGCTGACCGGGGCGCGCACCGCACGCGCCGCAGCGGCGCCACGCCGTCCCGGTACTGTGAACCCCGCAGGACTTCACCCCATTCCGACCCGGGACCAATGCCGATGGCGGCAGCAGCGCACGACCGCGGCGACGCGGTGGAGATCAGTATCCCCCCTCGAACCGAGTACGTGGCGATGGTGCGGAACTTCGTGGCCGAGGCGGTGGCGAGGCAGGCGGGGGTGGATGCGCGACGCCTCGAGGATCTCCGGGTGGCGGTGTCTGAAGCAGTCACCAACGCCATCGCCGCTCACGCCGCACGCCGGACCGTCGCGCCGATCAGGATCTGCTGCGTTCCCAGTCCGGGGCGCGTGGAGATCGGTGTGTACGACCGGGGCGGCGGCTTCGATCCAGCGAGGGTGCCCGAGCCGCCCGATCCGACCGATCCCGGTAGGTTGGAGACCGAGAAGGGCATGGGCCTGTGGCTGATGCGGGTCATGTCCGACGACCACTCCATCGCCACGAGCCGTCGCGGGACCGAGGTCCGACTGGTGGTCCACACCTCCTCGGGCTAGCCGGCTCGGATCCCCACGTGTCACGCCGCCGAGCGACGCCGCGCCCGCCCGTCCGACACCTGGTCGTCACTCCCGGTGGGGGAAAGCGTCGCCACCCCGTGCCGTTCCTGCGAGGCTGGTGTGGCGGGCGAGCCGCTAGCGTTCCAGGGTCGTCAGGGGATTCTGTCGGGGACAGTCATGTCGAATGAGCAGAACATCGAGGCTGGCGAGGACGCGGAACCGCCCGATCCCGACACTCAGGTGCCGGAGAGTGAGAAGGTCCGCGCGGCGGGGTCGCCTCCCGACAGCAGCCTGACGTTCATCGGCCGCGACAGCGCGCTGGCCCGCACGGTGGGCCGCCCGCTGTTGCACTTCCTGCACATCGAGACCTCAGGGGGAATCCTCCTCCTGCTCGCCACCGTCGCCGCCCTCATCTGGGTGAACTCCCCCGTCGGCGACAGCTATGCCGAGTTCTGGCACACCCCCATCGAGATCTCGGTGAGCGATTTCGTGGTCTTCGACGAAGATCTGCACGGCTTCGTGAACGACGCGCTCATGGCGTTGTTCTTCTTCGTGGTGGGTCTGGAGATCAAGCGCGAGTTGGCCACCGGCCGGCTGCGGCGGCCCCGCGACGCGCTGCTGCCGGCGGTCGCTGCGCTCGGCGGCATGGTGGTGCCGGCTCTGGTCTACGTGGCGTTCAACGCGGGCGGTGACAACCTCAACGGCTGGGGTGTGCCGATGGCCACCGACATTGCGTTCGCGGTCGGTGTCGTGTCCCTCGTCGGCAAGTGGGTTCCGGGCTGGCTACGCCTGTTCCTGCTGACACTGGCGATCGTGGATGACATCGGCGCGATCCTCGTGATCGCGATCTTCTACAGCTCCGACATCTCGCTGGGATGGCTCGGGCTGGCGGCGCTCCTGTGCGTCCTGATATCCACCTTGACGCGGATCCGCGTCTGGCAGTGGCCTGTGTACATGATCATCGGTGTCTTCGTTTGGTGGGCCACCTTGAACTCCGGTGTCCACGCCACGATCGCCGGCGTCGCCCTCGGTCTGCTGACACCGGCCAAGCCTCTGCAGCGCGACACCGACGCCCGTTCGGTGGCGCGCTGGTTGCAGGACAAGTCGTCCATCTCGGTCACCGACATCCGCCGAGCCAACTTCGGCATCGCCGAGTCACGCTCGGTCGCCGAGCGCCTCGAGGTGGCGCTGCATCCGTACGTCAGCTACCTCATCGTGCCGCTGTTCGCCCTGGCGAACGCCGGGGTGGCGCTCAGCGGTGACTCGCTGCGGGGTGCGGCGTCCTCGTCGGTCACCATCGGCGTGGCACTGGGGCTGCTGGTTGGCAAGACCGTCGGCGTGTCCGGTTTCACCCTGCTGGCGACGCGACTCGGTCTCAGTTCGTTGCCGGCCGGCGTCACCAGACTGCACGTCGTGGGGGTGTCGATCGTGGCGGGGATCGGATTCACCGTGGCGCTGTTCGTGACGGCGCTGGCGTTCAACGGATCCGCGGCGGGCGACGAAGCCAAGATCGGCGTCCTGGTGGCGTCCCTGGTGGCTGCGGTGCTCGGATTGATGGTGCTGCGGCTGGCCGGTCGTCGCCTTGTCGGCACGCTCGCGGCGTCCGGTCGCAGCTAGCCCGTATCTTGCTGTCCATGGCCTCAGCCGCCGCGCCCAAGCGGGTCGTCATCGTCGAATCGCCCACCAAGGCCGCGACGATCGCGCGCTTCTTGGACAACAGCTACACCGTGGAGTCGTCCCGCGGCCACGTGCGCGACCTTCCGACGAAGGCCGCGGAGATTCCCAAGGCCTACCGCGGGGAGCCCTGGGCGCGCCTCGGCATCGACGTGGAGAACGGCTTCAAGCCGCTGTATGTACTGAACAGCGCCAAGCGAGACACGGTGCGCGACCTCAAGAAGCTGGTGGCCGACGCCGATGAGCTGTACCTGGCAACCGATGAGGATCGCGAGGGCGAGGCGATCGCCTGGCACCTGCTCGAAGTGCTCTCGCCCCCGCCGCAGGTGACTGTGCGCCGGCTCGTGTTCCACGAGATCACCCCCGACGCCATCCGGGCGGCGCTGGCGAAACCCCGGGACGTGGACCGGCGGCTCGTGGACGCCCAGGAGGCCCGGCGCCTACTCGACCGGTTGTACGGCTACGAGGTCTCACCGGTTCTCTGGAAGAAGGTGGCGCCGCGCCTGTCCGCCGGACGGGTGCAGAGCGTGGCCACCCGGATCGTCGTCGAGCGCGAGCGCGAGCGGATGGCGTTCGTTCCCGCCGGGTACTGGTCGCTGGAGGTGACCGCCGCAACCGGCGCCGGGGAGAGCTTCGTCATGGCCGCCAGTGCCATTGACAGCCAGCGCCTCGCCTCAGGGCGGGACTTCGGCGCCGACGGCAAGCTCGCCACATCCGGGGTCGTGGTTCTGGACGAATCCGGGGCGCGCCGGCTGGCGGAGGACCTGGACGGGTCGAACGCCGAGGTGACCTCGGTGGCCTCGAAGCCGTACCGCCGGCGGCCGGCGGCGCCGTTCATCACCTCCACGCTGCAGCAGGAGGCGGGGCGTCGCCTGCGACTGTCGGCCTCGGCTGTCATGCAGGTCGCACAGTCGCTCTACGAGCAGGGCTTCATCACCTACATGCGGACAGACTCGGTGACCCTCTCCGACGTGGCGCTCAAGGCGGCGCGCGCCGAGGTGGCGCAGCGCTACGGCGAGGAGTTCCTGCCCGCAGGTCCCCGCCGCTATGCCAGCAAGGTGCGCAACGCCCAGGAGGCGCACGAGGCCATCCGGCCGGCGGGCGACACGTTCGCCTCGCCCGAGTCGCTGGGCTCGCGGCTGTCGGCGACGGAGGCCAAGCTGTACGAGCTGATCTGGCGCCGCACGCTCGCCTCGCAGATGACCGACACGACCGGAGAGACTGTGACCATCGAGGCGCTGGCACCGACCGCCGACGACAGTATGGTGACGCTGGCGGCCTCGGGCACGGTGATCGCCCACGAGGGGTTCCGCCGGGCGTGGGATCTGTTGTCGCCGCCCGGCTCGGCCGGCAACGGATCCGGCAATGGCTCCGAGGGGCAGCGGCGCATGCCGCAAGTCACCGAAGGCGACGGTCTGGCGCTGTCGGATCCGGAGGTCGAGAGCCACCAGACACAACCGCCGGCGCGGTTCACCGAGGCCACGCTGATCCGTCGCCTCGAGGAGCTCGGCGTGGGTCGCCCTTCCACCTACGCCTCGATCATGACGACGATCAACGACCGCGGGTACGTCCGCAAGAAGGGGACCGCTCTGGTCCCCACGTTCACCGCCTTCAGCGTGGTGAGCCTGCTCGAGGTCCATTTCGGCGACTACGTGGACTACGCCTTCACGGCCCGGATGGAGGACGACCTCGACGACATTGCCCGCGGCAGGCAGGAGTCGCTGCCGTGGCTCTCGCTGTTCTATTTCGGTGGCGGGGAGCACCCTGGTCTCAAGACCCGGGTGTCCGAGAGACTCGACGAGATCGACGTGCGGGCGGTCAACAGCGTCGCCATTGGCACGCATCCCGACGGTCGACCCGTCGACGCCCGCCTCGGCCGCTTCGGTCCGTACGTGACCTGTGGCGACCAGCGTGCCCAACTGCCGGAGGATGTCTCACCCGATGAGGTGACCCTGGAACTCGCTCTGGAACTTCTGGCCCGCCCCAGCACGGGCCAGGAGCTCGGGACCGATCCGCACTCGGGTCTGCCGGTGATCGCTCGCCAGGGCCGCTACGGACCGTACGTGCAGCTCGGACCACCGCCGGGCGATCCCGACGCCAAGGCGGACAAGTCAGTGTCGCTCCTCAGCTCGATGAGCCTGGAGGAGATCACGCTCGAGGATGCGCTGCGGCTGCTCACCCTGCCGCGGACCGTCGGCACCGATCCTGCCGACGGCGTCGCCATCACCACGCAGACCGGACGGTTCGGGCCCTACCTCAAGAAAGGATCGGAGACACGTTCCCTCCAGACCGAGGAGCAGATCTTCACGATCAGCGTCGAGGAGTGCCTGACGCTGCTTGCACAGCCGCGCCGCGGGCGAGGTCGGGAGGCCAAGGCACCGTTGCGAGATCTGGGACCCGATCCCGTCACCGGGCGGGAGCTCGTGATCCGCGACGGGCGCTGGGGCCCTTATGTCAGCGACGGGCAGACCAACGCATCGCTGCGCGCCGGGGACACGCCCGAGGCGCTGACGCCCCAACGCGCCTCCGACCTGCTGGCGGCCCGCCGTGATGCCCCAACGCGCCAGGCCCGTAAGGGCACCTCCGGCGGATCCCGGCGCCGGAAGGGGTCGTCAGCCCGTGACGGCTGAGGGAGCGGCTGCCGGGCAGCGCCGCAGGTGGGCGGCTTTCCAGCGGCGGGTCTTCGCCACTCCTCAGTTCTTCCGGCTCTGGTCGGCGCAGGTCGTCACCGCCACGGGCGACTGGCTGGGCTTCCTGGCCATCTCGGTGGTGGCGGCCCGGCTGGGAGCGGGAACGCCCGAGGCCGCCATCGGCATTGTCCTGGCGGCGCGGCTGGTGCCGGGGGTCTTTTTCTCGCAGCTGGCCGGTGTGCTGGCGGACCGTTGGGACCGCCGCCGGCTGATGGTGGTCTGCGATCTGGCCCGGGCGGGGATCCTGTTCGTCGTGCCGCTGGTGAACAGCGTCTGGCAACTCGTGTTGGTGTCCCTGGCGCTGGAGGCGTTCACACTGCTGTGGATCCCGGCCAAGGAGGCGTCGGTGCCGAACCTGCTGCCGGCAAAGCACCTGACCGCAGCCAACTCGCTGTCGATGTTCGCCACCTACGCCACGTTCCCCATCGCCTCGCTCATCTTCGCCCGGGTTGCGGGCGCCTTGGAGGGTGCCGACCGGGAGGGCTGGCTGGGGCTGCTCCACCTGGACAAGCAGGGGCCGATTTTCTATCTGGACGCTTTGACCTTCGTGGTCTCCGCCGCGCTGGTGTTCTCGTTGCCGCTTCGCCACCCCCGCGGCGCCGCCCGTGCGGAGCGTCCCGCGATGCGGTGGGAGGGGATCTTCCGCGAGTACCGCGAGGGTTGGCGCTACGTGGTCGTGAACCCCACGGTGCGCTCGGTCAACATCGGCCTGGCGACCGCCCTCATCGGCGGCGGGATGCTGATCCCGCTGGCCCTGGTGTACGCCATCGAGGTGCTGCGGGTGGGCGAGGGCGGGTTCGCCGACATCGTCACCGGGTTGAGCGCGGGCGTCGGCGTCGGCGTGGTGGTGCTGTCGCTGCTGCAGCGGCGTGTCCACAAGCACCGCATGTTCGCCCGCTCGGTCACGGGGGCGGGCGTGTGCCTGCTGGTGGCCTCGTCGCTGGGATCGCTGCCGTGGGTGATGCTGGTGGCCGGCGCGGTCGGCGTGTGCGCCGGGGGTATGTACGTCCTGGGCTTCACCCTGCTGCACGAGCACACCGCCGATGAGGTGCGGGGACGGGTGTTCGCCGGGCTCTACTCGATCGTGCGTCTCTGTGTCGTGTTGGCGCTGGTGGTGGGACCCCTGCTGGCGGCCCTCTTCGACCGGATTTCCGAGGTGCTCTTCGATCGCGCGATCGACATCGGCATCGTCGTCGTGGAACTCCCCGGCGTGCGCCTGACGCTGTGGCTGGCCGGGTTGACCGTGATCGTCGCCGGGTTGCTCGCCCGCCGCACGCAGCGGGCGGCGGCCGGCACCGGACCCAACGGCCCGGCCGGCGCTCCCGCTGGCGACGAGTCTCTGGGAGACTGATGAGCGATGGGTGCGGCGACCGAGCGGGGCCGGTTCGTGGTCTTCGAA
The DNA here is from genome assembly GCA_021296435.1 of Acidimicrobiia bacterium. Lineage (GTDB taxonomy): Bacteria > Actinomycetota > Acidimicrobiia > Acidimicrobiales > CATQHL01 > VXNF01. The sequence continues at coordinate 18,395 of JAGWAK010000018.1, read as the reverse complement.
GGCGGCGAGTCAGTCGGCAAGTCCACCCAGGCTGCCTGGCTGGCGACACGCCAAGGTGCCGAACTCACCTTCGAGCCCGGCGGTACCCGGCTGGGCCAGGAGCTGCGCCGGCTACTGCTGGACGGGGCTGGGGCGCGCCTCGACATCCTCAGCGAGGCTCTGCTTATGGCCGCCGACCGGGCGCAACACGTCGCTGAGACGATCCGCCCGGCCCTCGAGGCGGGTCGGGACGTGGTGTGCGACCGGTACATCGGCTCGTCGCTGGCCTACCAGGGGTACGGGCGAGGCCTGGATGTACCCCTGGTGCGGCTGCTGTCAGAGGTTGCCACCGGCGGCCTGTGGCCCGATCTGATCGTCCTGCTGGACATGGATCCCCAGCGGGCGCGGGTCCGGGGTGCTGGAGGTTCCGACCGGTTCGAGGCGCTGGGGATGGACTTCCATCGCCGGGTGCGGGCCGGCTACCTGGAGCTCGCCTCGGCCGACCCCGCCCGCTGGACGGTGGTCGACGCCGATCGCTCGCCCGCCGAGGTGCGCGACGACATCGCTGCCCTGGCGGCCGAACGGCTGGGATGGGCGTGACGGACTGGCCGCCGCTCGTCGGCGGCGGGGCCGGCCTGCGCCAGTTGGAAGGGGCGCTGGCGGCGCCGGTCCACGCCTACCTGCTCGTCGGCACCGTCGCCGGCGACAAGCGCGCCGTGGCTCGCACGTTCGCCGGTGAGCTGCTGGCCGCCACCGCGCTCGCGGGCCCGGCCGCGTCGGATCCGGAGGTTGCCGAGCGGCATCGCCGGCGGGCACGGCAGGCGACGCATCCCGATGTGGTACTCGTCGAGCCGGAGGGGCGGGCACTGCTGGCGGCCGAGGCGACGGCGATCATCACCGAGGCCGCCCGCCGGCCGCTGGAAGGCGCCGGCAAGGTGATCATCTGCGACCGGTTTCACACGGCCTCGCCCTCGGTGGCGGCGAGCCTGCTGAAGACCGTCGAGGAACCGCCGCCGGACACCACCATCGTGTTGCTCGCCGATGACGTGCCCCCCGGGCATGTCACGGTGGCCTCTCGCTGCGTGACGGTACGGTTCCCGGCTCCGTCGCCTGAGGAGGTGCACGACTGGCTCGTGGGGTGCGGAGTGGCGCCCGTGGTGGCCCGGCGGGCAGCGCGCGCCGTGGGGGGAGACCCGGGGCGCGCCGGCGACCTGGTCGCCGGGGGGAATCTGGCCGAGCGGATCGACGCCTGGTGGTCGATTCCCGAGCGTCTCGACGGCACGGGAGCCCGAGCCGCGGCCATGGTGGACGGGTTGCGGGCGCTGATCGATGCGGCCGCTGAGGCGGCGACCGAGGAGACTCCCGGGGTGAGGGCCGACCCGGCGGGACCGGCTCATGATGACCCCGGTGATCGGGAGTCCGGTCCGAGCACCTCAGCCGTCCGTGCCGAGCAACAACGGAGCGATCGGCGCCGGCGACGGATTCGTGACGCCGAGTTGCGGTTCGGGTTCGCCGTGCTGGCCGAGCGTTACGGCGAGTCGCTCGACGCCACGGCGGCGGAGCCGGTCGCCGAAGCGCTCGACCTGTTGAGGGAGGCGTCCGAGGCTCTGGTGCGCAATCCCGACGAGAAACTGCTTCTGCAGAACCTGCTGCTTCACCTGCCTCGCCCCGACCGCTGATGCGCGCCCGGGGCGCGACGCTCAGCCGGTGCTGCGGCGCCGGAGCACCTCGAAGAGCGCCACCGCGCCGGCGGCGGACACGTTCAGTGCGTCGAGCCGTCCGGTGACCGGGATACGGGTGGTCACGTCGCAGCGCCGGCGAACCAGGCGAGACAGGCCGTGCCCCTCGGCCCCCAGCACGAGTGCCAGCGGGGCGTCGGCGAGGTCTAGCTCCCAGACGGTCTGGGTGGCAGTGACGTCCAGGCCCACCGACCAGACGCCCATCTCGGCGAGCGTTGCGAGCGCGGTGGGGATCCCGCTGACGGGCGCGAAGCGAAGGTGCTCGATGGCGCCGGCGGCCCGCTTGGCGACCGTCGGGGTGATGCGCGCCGCCCGGTGGCGCGGCAGCACGACGCCGGTGACCCCGGCGCACTCTGCCGTGCGGAGGATCGCCCCGAGGTTGCCCGGATCGCTGATGCCGTCCAGGACCAGCAGCAGGGTCGGTGGCGCAGCCGCGGGAGCCGGCTCATCGGGAGCGGCGTCCTCGACGGCCGGGTCGGGAGCGGAGTCCTCGACGGCCGGGTCGGGAGCGGCGTCTTCGGCGGCCGGATCGGGATCGGCGTCTTCGGCGGCGGCTTCGTCCGGTGCCGGTGTGCGGCGTTCGGTGTGCTCGGCGCCGGCCGACAGGTACAGGCGGTTGGCGTCCTCGCCTGCGCGCGGGTCTGCCACGAGTTCCTCGACGGCAAACTCGCGCAGCGGGGCGGCGAACGCCACCACTCCCTGCGGCGACTCGGTGGCAGCCATCTGATCGAAGCGGCCGCGGGGCAACTCTCGGATGTCCACGCCGGCCTCGTCGGCCAGATCGATGATGTCTTCGAGGATCGGCGAATCATCCTGATCGGCGGCAAGGACCACCTGTCGAACGGGTCGTATGCCCGCCAGCAGAAGTTCCTTGACGGCGTGCCGTCCCTCGACGCGGTCGCCGCCGAGGCCGCGGGTCTCGCCGCGGTCCTGGTCTCGCCGGCGCATCGGCGTGCTTCCCCTCTGCCCGGGACCCCCGCCGGGCGGCCCGCCACGATCCCTCGGGCCGCCGCGCCCGCCGCTGTATCCCCCACCGCGTCCGCCGCCGCGTCCGCCGCGGTAGTCGTCGCGGTCGCCCCCGCCGCGTCCACCGGGTCCGCCGCGTCCGCCGCGGTAGTCGTCGCGGTCGCCTCCGCCGCGTCCACCGGGTCCGCCGCGTCCGCCGCCGCGTCCGCCGCGGTACTCGTCGCGGTCGCCTCCGCCGCGCCCGCCGCTGTATCCCCCGCCGCGGTAGTCGTCGCGGTCGCCCCCGCCGCGTCCACCGGGTCCGCCGCGGTAGTCGTCGCGGTCACCCCCGCCGCGTCCACCGGGTCCGCCGCGTCCGCGGGGTCCGCCGCGTCCGCCGCGGTAGTCGTCGCGGTCGCCCCCGCCGCGGCCACCGCCGGGTCCGCCGCCGCGTCCTCCGCCTCCCGAGTGGGGACCGCCCGCCCGGCCTTGGTCCCCCGAGGATGAGGGCGCTTCGTCGTCCATCTGCGCAACCCTACGAGCCAGCCGCCGCTTTCGGTGGGTTGTGCCGCCGGTGTGGCGACCCCGGTGTTGCGGCCGGCCGGGTTGCGGCCGGCATGGTTGCGGGCTGTGAGGGCCGCGTGGCCCTCAGGTCGGAGCTGTCAGAACAGCACGGCCACTGCCCAGCAGGCGATGCCCTCGCCGCGACCCAGCGCGCCGAGCGATTCGGCGCGGTTACCCCCGACGGTCACGGGTGCGCCCGCGGCTTCGCTGAGCCGGGCCTGCATTTCAGCCCGGCGCGGGGCCAGCTTGGGGCGTTCGGCCACCACGGTGCAGTCGATGTTGCCGATCCGTCTCCCGGCCCCCCGCACCTGGGCAGCTGCCTCGGCCAGCAGGGCCAGGCTGTCGGCGCCGCGCCAGCGCTCGTCGTCGTCGGGGAACAGGGTGCCGATGTCGCCCAGGCCGGCGACGCCCAGGATGGCATCGCAGCAGGCATGGGCGACGGCGTCGGCGTCGCTGTGGCCGTCGAGGCCCCGCTCGCCTTCGAACAGCACGCCGCCGAGCACAAGATCCCGTTGCGGGTCATCGCTGAACCGGTGTACGTCGAAGCCGATGCCCACCAGCGGCACGCCGGCGGGCCGATCCGGCGCCCGGGCCACCAGGAGCGACTCGGCCACGTGCAGGTCACCGGGTGTGGTGATCTTGAGGTTGTCGGGCTCGCCGGCCACGAGACGGACCTTCCCGCCGGCCGCCTCGACGAGTGAGGCGTCGTCAGTGGCTTCGTCGCCGGAAGCGTGGGCCCGGCGCAGCAGGTCGGCCCGGAAAGCCTGCGGCGTCTGCACGGCGCGCAACTGCGAGCGGTCCAGCGAACCGTTCTCGGTGTGGCGGATCGTGTCGGTCACGGGGATGGCTGGCACTGCCCCGTCGGCGCCCGAGACGACCGCGGCCGTGACCGCCGTGAAGAGCGCGCCGCCGGCCAGCGGTCGGGCGGCGTCGTGGATCACGATCACCTCGGTGTCCTCGGGCACCTCAGCGATGCCGGCACGGACTGACTCCGACCGGGTTGACCCGCCGGTCGTCACGACGACCGTGGTGCCGCCCTGGGATCCGGCGGACGGTGGAGCGGCGACGGGGTCGGCGCTCGCCGTCAGGGCGGCGGGACCGTCGCGGAGCGTCTGCACCTGGTCGGCGGCGGCGACGACCACGACGCCGTGGCTCGCCGCCGCAGCCGCTTCGAGGGCCCAGTCGATCACCCTGCGCCCGGCGAGGGGCTGCAGTTGCTTGGGTGCCCCGAAGCGCCGTCCCTCCCCTGCGGCCACAAGCACGGTCCACACGGAAATGTTGTCGCGGCCCACGCACTGAGTCACGCTCATTAGCATGGCGCTCGTCATGGTCGACGCCAAGTTGCTTTCGCAGACGGAGATCTTCGAGGGAATCGATGAGGGGCAACTGGCCTCCGTTGCGGGCTACTCGGTGTGCCGCGCGCTGGAGCGCGGGGACGCCCTCTTCGCGACGGGCGACCGCCCCGACGCCATGTACGTGGTGCTCTCCGGGCGGATCGCGATCGTCACCACCGCACCCGACGGCCGGGACTCGGTGATCTCGCTGATGGAGGAGGGCGACCTGTTCGGCGAGATGGGCCTGTTCGACGGCCGGGGCCGCTCCGCCAGTGCCCGCGCCCTCGAGGCCAGCGAAGTGCTGGCGGTCCCGTACGGCCCGGTGAGCCGCCTGTACCAGGACAACCCCGACTATCTGTGGCGGGTCGTGGCCATGCTTGTGCGGCGCCTGCGGGCTGCCGGTACGGCTCTGACCGATGCGGTGTTCCTGGATGTGGTGGGTCGCACCGCCAAGCGGTTGCTGAACTTCGCTGGCGACGACGACAGCTTCACGCTGCCGGTCACGCAGGAGGAGTTGGCGGCGATGGTCGGGGCGTCGCGGGAGCGGGTCAACAAGGCCATTTCGCAGTTCGTGCGCCTCGGCTGGCTGGGCCGGTCGGGGAATCACTACGTCATTCGCGACCGAACACAGTTGACCCTGCGCAGTCGCTAGAGGTCACAGCGGGGGAGGTGAGGCGATGACCGACGGGTTCACCGTGAATTGGACCCAGATGAGCGAGGGCACCCGGGAGGATTACGTGCGCCTCGACAGGCTGTACCGCGACCACGCCGCCGGCGAGTTGGTTGGAAACCTGCTGGCCACCTTCCGGTTGTTGGAGGGGCCGACACTGGGCTACCGGATCGACAGGGCCCGCCACAGCCGCCAGTCGGCGACGCGGGCGCTGCGCAACGGGGAGCCAGGCGAGTTCGTCGTGGCGGCGCTGTTTCACGACATCGGCGACGTGCTGGCGCCGGAGAACCACAGCGCGGTCGCCGCCGACGTCCTGGAGCCCTACGTCAGCGAAGAGACCGCCTGGGTGATTCGCCACCACGGGCTGTTCCAGGGCTACTACTACTTCCACCACCTCGGTGAGGACCGCGACGCCCGGGAGCGGTACGCCGGGTCGCTCTACTACGACCGCTGCGTGGACTTCTGCGCTTCCTACGACCAGAACTGCTTCGACCCCCACCACGACGATCTACTGCTGGAGGACTTCGTCCCCCTCGTGGAGGAAATCCTCAGCCGCCCCGTGCGGCAGTACCGCGCCTAGCGGGAAGAGTCACCCGGCAGGATGCCGCTCGGATTGTCTTGATCAAGGCCTCACCTGTGAGACAGGCACTTGTCAACTCGACAGAAATGATCGATCCTGAAGCCGTGCTCGCGGACTCGCAGAACTCGCTCGAGGCTGCGACCGAACCCCGACCCGAGGGCTACGACCCCGGCGCGTTCGCGCCCTTTGCCGTGACGGTCGACATCGTGCTGTTGACTTGGGTGGAGCACCAACTAAGCGTGTTGCTGATCCGGCGGGGGAAACCGCCCTACGAGGGGGCGTGGGCCCTGCCGGGAGGGTTTGTCGAACCTGACGAGGACCTGGCTGAGGCGGCTGTCCGCGAGTTGCTTGAGGAGACGGGCATCGGCGTTGAGCCCGGCAGCTTGCTGCAGGTCGGCGCCTACGGGCATCCGGCCCGGGACCCGCGGATGCGAGTGGTGACTGTGGCCTACGGGTTGATCGTGGCGCAATTGGCCCAGTCGCCCCGAGGCGGCAGCGATGCCGCGCGTGCCGAACTCGTATCGGTTGCCGAAGTGCAGCGCGATCGGGTGCGGTTGGCGTTCGACCACCGCCTGATCGTCGTGGCCGAACACGACGCCGGCGACGCGAGGGCCGCGGACTGACCCGACCGGCGGGCAGCCCTGTTTCGGCGGGGCTAGGTCCGGCGCAGCAGGTCCGTGAAATCGCCGACGGCCGGGTGGGAGCCCCGGGCGCCGGCCGCATCGTCCACCGGCACGCCGAAGAGCCCCGTCGACATGCCCAGCGAGCGCGCCGCGTCGAGCGTGCGGACATCGTTGTCGATAACCAGGCAGCTGGCGAACGGGATCTCCGCAACCCTGCGCAGCATCTCGAACACTCCCGGGTCCGGCTTGCGGATGCCGATGTCGCTGCTGACGACCCACGGTGACAGCGCCTCGAAACCCGTCCACGCCCGCAGGCGCCACGACCAGTCGGACACGTCGTTGGTGACACAGGCCACCCCGATGTGCCGCCGCAGCAGCGAGCGGACGAAATCGGCCGCGCCGGCACTCACAGACATCTGCCCCGTGTACGGGCCATGGGTCCAGGTCGGCTCGCCGGTCAGGCCGCAGGACTCCCACAGTTCATCAGGGGTGAGGCGGCCCAGAGTGGCGAGACGGTACGACTCGCGGATCGCCGCGGGAGAGGCGGTCGCACCTGCCTGCTGCAGGTACGGAACCAGCAATTCGCCGGCGGGGTCGGCGGGCTGGAACAGCACGCCCCAGCCCCCGATCACGACAAGCCTGAGCGTGCGTGACGGCGGTGTGGGGGTCGCCGCCGCTGTGGCTGCCGGGGCGGTCGCCACGTCCGGTTCGCCGTCCTCGTCGGGTTCGTCGGAGCTGTCGGTCTCGTCGTCGGTTTCCGGTGCGTCGTCGGTGTCGGTCTGGTCCTCGGCGTCCGGTTCGCCATCAACATCAGGCTCGTCGACCGCCTCCGGTTCGATCCCCGGTGGCAGCTCGTCGACCTCTTCGGGTTCACCCTGGTCCGCATCGTCGCCGGCCTCGGGTCCGACAAGCTCCTCGGACTCGTCGACCTCCGCCGGCTCGTGCAACGACCCCGTCTCATCCAGGGGCGCCGCCGTCTCCTCGCCGGTGCTCGCCGCGGCGTCCGGCTCCGGCGCGGCGTCGCGGCTCCCCTCGAGTGACGCGGTCCAGTCGCCTGCGGAGGCGGCAGTGCCGGCAGCGGTGAGATCCTCCTCTTCGAGGTCACCGGCGAGGTCGTCAAGGTCATCGGGAAGATCTTCGAGGTCGCCGGCCAGGTCCTCGTACTCGGAGCTCGTGAAGTCATCCCAGTCGTCGTCGCCGACGGCCACCGCTCCAGCAGCCTCGACGGGCTGCTCCAACCAGTCGAGGTCAGCGCCGGCGGTCTCGACCGAGCCCCACGAGTCGTCCGTGCTGACCGCGTCCTCGGCGGGGGCATCGACGGCCCCGGTGGCGACGGCGGGGATCTGCTCGCTGTCGGCCTTGGCCATGAGGGCGCTCGCCCGGCGCTTGCGGTAGCGCCGGACATACCACCACCCCAGCACGTTCAGCAGCATCGCCAGCACGAACAGCGCCGCCGCTGCCAGCCCCACGAGCCGCAGCGTCTTGGCGGTGGTGTTCTCCTCCTGGGCGGTCATGCGCACCGCTACCGGCGGCGAGTCCTCGCTGAGCGACGTCCAGGTGAAGTCACCGGCGCCGCTGGTCAGGCTGCCGGGCAGATCGATGCTCAGGCGAACGGTGAGCCCGTCGAGGGGCAAGCCGCCGCCGAAGTCACCGATCGCCGCGCGAATCCGTTCTTGCAGGCCTTCGTTGAACGCCAGGGTGTCGAACAGCTCGGGAAGTGCCGCGGCCGGGTCGACCTTGCCGGCAAATTCCCAGGTCTGTTCGGCGAACTCGGATCGGCGGCGCATCTGGAAGCCCTCGAAGACGTCCGGACCGGCGATCTCGGCCAGCACCGCCGGGAGTTCCTCGGCGCTCCCGAAGCGCTTCGTGGCCCGCACCCACAGCAGGTTGTCGGTCTCGCGGGCCGGTCCCGTGACGTCCCAGCCGGCGAGCGCCAGGTCCTGCAGATCCAGCTGGGATGCGAGATCGCCGAGCGCGTCGGACGCGGCGCGGTCGAAACTCACCCCCACCGCCACGGTGCCCGAGCCGTTCTCGGCGACGTCGATGTCAACCCCCACGCCCACCTCGCAGGCGGACGCCGCCAGCAGAGCCCCGGCCAGGGTGAGCCCGAGCAGCAGCCGACGTGCGCCGCGGTCTCCCCCGCGGGCTCCGCGGGCCGGCGGGCGAACGTGCAGGCCGCCGGCGTCGCCGGTGGGCCCGTGCCGGAGTCGCACGGTCAGTGGGCGACCATCTCCTCGACAGCGGACGGTGGTTCGAAGCCTTCGACGGCCTTGAAGACGATGCGTCGCATGGGCGAGCCGTCGGGGCGTTTGGAATCCCCGGTGTCTTCGGTGGGAGGCTCGTCGGTGGCGTCCACGATGATGATCTGCCCGGCCCGGAACTCACGGTGCAGCAACTGCTCCGACAGCGGATCCTCCACGAGCCGCTGGATGGCTCGGCGCAGCGGTCGTGCGCCGAGCGTGGGGTCGTAGCCCTCCTCGGCGAGCAGCACCTTGGCCTCGGGGGTGATCTCGAGGCCCATGCCCTGGCCCGCCAACTGGTCGGCGACCCGTCGCATCATGAGGTCCACGATCTGGGTGACCTCCTCGGGGCTGAGCTCGTGGAACGCGATCACCTCGTCCACCCGGTTCAGGAACTCGGGCCGGAAGTGCTTCTTCAGGGCGTCGGTGACCTTCTCCTTCATGGCCTCGTAGGACACCACCTTGTCGGCGCGGGCGAAACCCAGCGTGGCTTTGCGCAGGTCCTGCGTGCCGAGGTTCGAGGTCATGATCAGAACGGTGTTCTTGAAGTCCACCGAGTGCCCCTGGGCGTCGGTCAGGCGCCCCTCCTCGAGGATCTGCAGGAGAGAGTTGAACACGTCCGGGTGGGCCTTCTCGATCTCGTCGAACAGCACCACGGAGAAGGGCTTGCGGCGCACCGCCTCGGTGAGCTGACCGCCCTCGTCGTAGCCCACGTACCCGGGGGGCGCCCCGATGAGCCGGCTGACGGCGTGCTTCTCCATGTACTCCGACATGTCGAGGCTGATGAGCGCGTTGTCGTCGCCGAACAGGAACGCGGCGAGGGTCTTGGCCAGCTCGGTCTTGCCCACGCCCGACGGCCCGAGGAAGATGAACGAGCCGGAGGGCCGCTTGGGGTCTTTCAGCCCGGCCCGGGTGCGGCGGATCGCCTGGCTGACCGATCCGATGGCGCTGTTCTGTCCGACGACCCGCTTGTGCAGCTCCTCCTCCATGCGCAGGAGCTTGGCTGTCTCCTCCTCGGTGAGCTTGTAGACCGGGATGCCGGTCCACACCGACAGAACTTCGGCGATGCCCTCCTCGTCGACCTCGTCGAACAGGTCGACGCCGGAACTGCGTGTCTCGGCCTCGGCGGACTCGCGCTGCAGCAGCAACTCCTTCTCCCGGTCGCGCAGGCGGCTGGCCTCCTCGAAGTCCTGCTCCTCGACGGCCTGCTGTTTGCGGGTCGCCACCACGTCGATCTCGGCGTCGATTTCCAGCAGGTTCGTGGGGATGTCCATGCGCTTGAGGTGCAGGCGCGAGCCGGCCTCGTCGATGAGGTCGATGGCCTTGTCCGGCAGGTGCCGGTCCGAGATGTACCGGTCGGCCAGGTTCGCCGCGGCCACCAGTGCCTGGTCGGTGATCGTGACCCGGTGATGGGCCTCGTAGCGATCGCGCAGCCCCTTGAGGATCTCGATGGTGTCGCCGACGGTGGGTTCGGCGACTTTGATGGGCTGGAAGCGGCGCTCGAGGGCCGAGTCCTTCTCAAGATGCTTGCGGTACTCGTCGAGGGTGGTGGCCCCGATGGTCTGCAACTCGCCGCGCGCCAGCATGGGCTTGAGGATCGACGCCGCGTCGATGGCGCCCTCGGCTGCTCCCGCACCGACGAGGGTGTGCAGCTCGTCGATGAACAGGATGATGTCGCCGCGGCCCTTGATTTCCTTGAGGACCTTCTTGAGGCGCTCCTCGAAGTCGCCGCGGTAGCGGCTGCCCGCCACGAGGGCGCCCAGGTCCAGCGTGTAGAGTTGCTTGTTCTCGATGGTGCCGGGCACCTTGTCGGCGGCGATGCGCTGGGCGAGGCCCTCCACGATGGCGGTCTTGCCGACGCCCGGCTCGCCGATCAGCACCGGGTTGTTCTTGGTGCGCCGCGACAGCACCTGCATCACCCGTTCGGTCTCACGCATGCGCCCCACCACCGGGTCGAGCTTGTTGTCCTTCGCCAGTTGGGTGAGATTGCGGCCGAACTGGTCCAGCACGTGGGAGGTGCCCGAGGCCTTGCCGCGCCCGCCACCTGCCGCTGCCTTCTCCGGGCGTTCACCGCTGCTGCCGTAGCCCGACAGCAACTGGATCACGTGCTGGCGGACCTTGGCCAGGTCGGCGCCCAGCTTGGACAGCACCTGGGCGGCAACCCCTTCGCCTTCGCGGATCAGCCCCAGCAGGATGTGTTCCGTGCCGATGTAGTTGTGGCCCAACTGCAGGGCCTCGCGAAGCGAGAGCTCGAGGACCTTCTTGGCCCGCGGCGTGAACGGGATATGGCCGCTGGGCAGCGTTCCGCCCTTGCCGATGATCTCTTCGACCTGTTCACGGACCCGCTCGAGAGAGATGCCGAGGGACTCCAGCGCCCGCGCCGCCACTCCCTCACCCTCGTGGATCAGGCCCAGCAGGATGTGTTCGGTGCCGATGTAGTTGTGGTTCAGCAGTCGCGCTTCCTCCTGGGCCAGCACGACCACTCGGCGAGCACGATCTGTGAATCTCTCGAACATCGGCTCCTCCAGCTGTCAAAACGTCCGCGCCATGCCGCTTGCCTGACTACAACAACGCGGCTGCCGCGGGCATTCCAAGTGTACAGGTGAGGCCTGTCGCGGGGTATCCAGCCTTATCCTCGCAGCGTGACGGCGATCGACCCTGTCCTCGTGCTCCCCAGCCTGGGCGAGGATCTGGAGCGGGTGGAGTTGCATCTGCGGGCCGAGGTGCGCTCCGACCTGGATTTCCTGTCCACGGTGGCGCGCCACCTCATCGACGCCGGCGGCAAGCGCATCCGGCCGGGCCTGGCGATCGCTTCGGCCGGGATAGCCGATCCGCACGGCCGCAGCTGTCGTGACGACGTCGTCGCCGGCGCGGTCGCGGTCGAGTTGGTGCACATGGGGTCGCTGTATCACGACGATGTGATCGATGGTGCCACGACGCGGCGCAACGTGGCGAGCGTCAACGCCACGTGGGGCAACGCCACGGCGATTCTGGCGGGAGATTTCCTGCTGGCCCGCGCCAGCCAGATCGCCGCCTCGCTCGGGACCGAGGTTGCCGAACTCCTGGCCGCCACCATCGGGAAGCTCTGCGAGGGGCAGATTCGCGAGTACCAGGACGCCTACAACTGCGACCGGTCGGTGCGGGACTACGAGCTGTCGATCGGTGGCAAGACGGCGTCACTGCTCGCCGCCTCGTGCCGGGTGGGCGCGATCGTGGCGGAGCTTCCCGCCGCGCTCACCGAAGCGCTCTCGGAATTCGGGCACAGCTACGGGATGGCGTTCCAGATCGTCGATGACATCCTCGACGTGATCTCCAGCGACGACGAACTCGGCAAGCCGGCGGGCCACGATCTCCGTGAGGGGAACTACACGCTGCCCGTGCTGCTGGCCGTCCAATCTCCGGAGGGTCAGCAGCTGCGCTCGATCCTGGGACCCGGCTTGAGTGCCGACGAGAGTGCTCAGGCGCGCCGGATCATTCGCGCCGGATCGGGAGTGCCGGAGGCGTTCGCAGCGGCCTCGGTGTGGGCCGACCGGGCCGCCACGGCGCTGACCGAGTTGCCGGACACGCCGGCAGCCGTCGCCCTGCGCGCCGCCGCCGAGCACCTGCTCGGCCGGGTGGGCTCCCCCGACGCCTCGGACCGCGCTGGTGCTGTGGCAGACTGAGGGCATCTTCTCGCCGGTGCGATCGGGAGCGTGCCGGTCACGCCGCTGAACGTCTGCCGACCCTAGTCCTGGAGGTTCCCGCATGCCGCTGGACGATGTGCGTATCGGGCTCACCTATGACGATGTGCTGCTGGTGCCCCGTCGCTCGCGGGTGCGGTCGCGTCGCCAGGTGAACCTCAACACCCGGCTGTCCCGGCACATCGACCTGCGTCTGCCCATCGTGGCGGCGAACATGGACACCGTCTGCGAATCGGAGATGGCGATCGCGCTGGCGCGCCTCGGCGGGATCGGGATCATCCACCGGTTCCTGCCCACCTATGCCCACGCCCTCGAGGTCGAGAAGGTCAAGGCGGCGGGGGAGGATCTGCTGGTCGGGGTGGCCGTGGGCACCGACCACGACATGATGGAGCGCGCCAAGAGCTGCGTCGCCGCCGGTGCCGACGTGCTGGTGCTGGACATCGCCCACGGTCACGCCACCCACGCCATCGAGGGCGTCAAGCGGCTGAAGGACACCTTCGCGGACGTCGATCTCGTGGCCGGCAACGTGGCCACGGTGGCCGGGGCCGCCGACCTGGCCGGCGCCGGCGCCGACGCCATCAAGGTGGGCGTCGGGCCGGGCGGTGTGTGTACGACGCGTCTGGTCGCCGGGGTGGGGGTGCCGCAGCTGACCGCCCTGGGTGACGCGGTCGAGGGCGCCGGCGGCGTCCCGGTCATCGCCGACGGCGGCATCAGAACCTCCGGGGACATCGCCAAGGCCCTAGCCGCCGGCGCCGACACCGTGATGATCGGCAGCCTCTTCGCCGGAACCAAGGAGAGCCCCGGCGAGGTGGAGCACTCCGCCAAGGGACTCGTCAAGCGAATCCGGGGGATGGCCTCGCGGGAGGCCGTGGAGAGTCGGGCCGAGCGGCACGGCGACGAGCTGGACGACGAGTACTTCGAGCACCGCGCCCCGGAGGGCGTGGAAGGCCTCGTTCCCTACCAGGGCGAGGTCGCCAAGGTGCTGCACCAGTTGCTCGGCGGCGTGAAGAGCGCGATGAGCTACCTCGACGCCACTGACCTCGAGGAGTTCCGGCGCAACGCCGCCTTCGTGCGGGTTACCTCCGCCGGTCTCACCGAGAACCATCCCCACGCCGCCATGGGGGGCGGAACCTTCTGAGCACCCGGGGGGCCGGCCGCTCTGCAGCTCCGGCCCTGGCCCGCTGCGGCAGACCCGCAGGGTCGGCGGTGCCATGATTGACCGATGAACGGCACTCAGAGCCCTGGACGGCTCGTGCTGCGCGGCGGGCGCTGGCCCGGTGATGTGGCCATCGAGGGCGGTCGCATCACCGCCGTCGGTGACGTGGCCCCCGAGGCGGGCGAAATGGTGATCCGCTGTGACGGCGACATCATCACCGCGGGCTTCGTGAACACCCACCACCACCTCTACCAGTGGATGACGCGAGGCCGCGCCGACGGCTGCGACCTGTTCAGTTGGCTGGTGACGCTGTACCCCATCTGGGGGATGCTGGACGCCGCCGACGTGGGGGCTGCCGCCCGGGTGGGCCTGGCCGAGTTGGCCCTCAGTGGCGCCACCACCGTCTTCGACCACCACTACGTCGTGCCCCGCGGCGACGACACCGTGTTCGACGCCATCGTGGAGGCCGCGGGAGAGGTGGGTGTGCGCCTGGCGCTGTCCCGCGGGTCCATGGACCTCGGCGAGAGCGACGGTGGGTTGCCGCCGGACCATCTGGTGGAGAACCGCGACGACATCGGGGCCTCCACCGAACGCCTCGCGGCGCAATACCACGACGGCGAGTGGGTGTCCATCGTGGTCGCCCCGTGCAGCCCCTTCTCGGTCAGCACCGAGTTGATGGTGGTGGCCGCCGAGCTGGCCCGCCGCCTGGGACTGCGCCTGCACACCCACCTCGTCGAGACCCTGGAGGAGCAGCAGCACTGCCTTGCCCGTTTCGGGCGCCGGCCGGTGGAGGTCCTGGAGGGCTGGGGCTGGATGGGCGACGACGTCTGGCTGGCCCACGGCATCCATCTCGACGACGACGAGATGACCCGCCTCGG
>JAGWAK010000018.1:0-3881 GCA_021296435.1 Acidimicrobiia bacterium | reverse complement strand
TTCCCCGAACTGCGCCAGGCGCTCTACACGGCCCGCCAGCGCGAGGCCCGGGCCAATGCGCTCATGCCCACCGACGTGCTGGAGATGGCGGCCGCCGGTGGGGCCGCCTGCCTGGGCCGCGGCGCCGAACTGGGACGGCTCGAGGCGGGCATGGCCGCCGACATCGCCGTATGGCCGGCCGACGACCTGGTCGACATAGCCGACCCGGTCACCGCCCTGGTGCTGGGTCCCGACAGGCGGGTGCGCCACCTCTTCGTCGGCGGCCGGCACACGGTCGCCGACGGTGCACTGCTCGGCCTGGACGTCGCGGCTGCTCACAGGGAGCTGGCCCGCCGCGCCGCCCGCCTGCACGACGCCTGAGCGCTGACCGGCCACAGGGCCGGCCATTACCATCGCCGCATGGAGTTGGCGGTGCATGGCGCCGAACTGGTCTGGACGGGTCGCCGTGAACTGGCCGGGGCGGAGGTGGTGTGCCGGGGCGGGGTGGTCGTCGAGGTCGGAAGCGGTGACGCGAGCCGCCCGCCCGCGAACGACCGGGCCGAGCGCGCGACGCTGAACGCCTCCGGATGCGTCGTCATCCCGGGACTCGTCAACGCCCACCACCACCTGCTGCAGTCGGCCTTCCGGACCCTGGAGGGCACCCGCCACGTGCGCATGGACCGCTGGCTGGCAACCATGGGCGGCTATTACCGGCAGGCCCGGGTCGATCCGGAATTGACCGCGGCCGCGGCTGCAGTGGGGGTCGCCGAGGGCCTGCTGGCCGGGGTCACCACCGTTGCGGACCATCACCTCACGTGGCCCGCGGATCAGGATCCCGTCGAGCTGGCCGAAGCCACCGTCGCCGCCGCCGAGGGATTGGGCTCCCGCCTGGTGTTCGTGCGGGGCACGGCCGGCGACGACGCCGAGGTGGCGGCAGCCTCGGTCGAGGCGCTCGTGGCACGCCACGGAGCCGGCGAGGCCCACGGGATGCTGCAGATCGCCTGCGGTCCCGCGGGCGTGCACTCCGACGGCCCCGAGACTTTCGCAGCCCTCGCCGAGGTGGCGGCCCATCACGGTCTGCGCCGCCGCACCCAGGCCAACGAGCAGGTGGACGTGCAGCGGGCCGCCGAGCGCTGGGGGCGCCGCCCGCTCGACCTCCTCGACGACTGGGGTTGGCTGGCCGACGACGTGACCGTGGCCCACCTCTGCGAGATCACGCCCGCCGAGCGGGCCCGCTTCGCCGCCTCGGGCGCCCACGCCACGCACGCCCCCGGCTGCGACGTGCCGATGGGCTGGGGTGTGGCGGAGGTGGGCAAGCTGCTGGACCGCGGTGTCCCCGTCGGGCTCGGCACGAGCGGTGGCGGCAGTAACGACGCCGGCGACCTGCTGGCCGACAGCCGCCTTGCCCTGCAGGTGGGGGGCTTGACGTCGCGGCCACCGACGGCCCGAGAGGTGCTGGCCATGGCGACCACCGGCTCCGCCGCGGGCCTCGGACGGCCGGAGCTCGGCCATCTCGAAGAGGGCGCCGCCGCCGACCTTTGCTGCTTCGACGTGACCGGTGTGGCCGACGCCGGCGTGGGTGATCCGCTGGCAGGTCTCCTGTGGGCCAACCCGGGGCGGCGTCCCCGTCACGTCATCGTGGCGGGAAGGGTCGTGGTCCGTGACGGCGAACTCCAGACCGCCGAGGCGCCGGTGCTCGCCGAGCGACTTCGGGCAATGACGGTGGATCGTCTGGAAGACTTCGAGACGTGTCTCTGAACGGTTCCGCCGATGTCGCCGTCCTCGGGGCGGGTCACAACGGGCTGATCGCGGCGGCGTACCTTGCCCGGGCCGGCCTCCGGACGCTCCTGTTCGAAGCCCGCGCCACCGTGGGCGGGTGTGCCTCCACCGTTGAGGCGGTCGGCGCCAGGGTCAACATCTGCAACTGCGACCACCTGCTGGTGCGGGCCATGCCCATCGCCGACGAACTCCAACTTGCCGACCACGGCCTGCGCTACCTCGATGTCGATCCGGTGGGCGTGCAGCGGTTCTGGGACGGCCACAGCCCGTGGGTGGAATGGCACAGCCTGGACGCCACGCTCGACGGTCTGCGGCGGACGTATCCCGACGAGGTCGACGGCTACCGCCGCTTCGTCGAGGCCGCCCGACCCATCGCCGAGTTGCTCGTCGAATTGGCCCAGCAGCCGCCGAGCCCGGCCGGTGTGGCCGGTGTGCTGGGGCGCCGGCCGGCGGCCACCCGCCGCCTGTGGTCCTGGTCGCGTCGCTCGGCGCAGTCGCTGCTTGCCGACTTCTTCGGCCACGAGGCGCTGATCCTGCCGGCGTTGGCCACCGGTCCGGTCGTGTGGGGTCTCGACGGGTCGACCCCCGGCACCGGCCTCGGCGCCCTCGGCTACGCGCTCCGGCACCTGGTTCAGGTGGGCCGTCCCACCGGAGGCAGCGGGGGACTCACCGATGCGGTGCTGGGAAGCTTCCAAGCCGCCGGAGGGCACCTGCACTGCGGGACGCCTGTGCAGAGCGTGCTGCTCGATGGCGGTCCGGGCACCGCAGCGGGTCGCGTCAGGGGCGTCAAGCTCGCCGGCGGGGAGGTCCGCGAGGTCGGAGCCGTCGTCGTGGCGTGCGATCCTGCGGCGATCGCTCTCGAAGGGGCGGGATTGCCGGACCGCCTCGGCCGGATCTGGGCCCCACCGGGCAGGGACGGGTACGAGTCGAAGGTCGACGCCGTCCTGGCGGCGGCCCCTGTCTACTCGGAGACCCCTGAAGGGCTCGACGGAGCCGGCAGCCTGATCCCGACGACGTTCATCCTGCCGGGCATCGAGGGCCTGCGTGGCGCCCTGGCTTCGTCCGCGGCCGGGGGGGTGGGGACCGATCCGGTGTTCTTCGCCAACGTGCCGTCGGTGCTCGACCCGCAAATGCGCGCGCCCGGCGGTGGGGAGGTGTTCAGCCTCGAGGTGCTGTACACGCCGTACGACCTCGCCGGCGGCTGGAGCAGCACCGCCGAGCCCGAACGCTGGCTGGCGCGCTACGGCGAATTGGTCGAGCCGGGATTCGCCGAGTCCATCGTGGACTGGCGGGTGATGACCCCACCGAGCTACGAGCAGCAGTTCGGCATGCCGCGAGGGCATGCCGCATCGTTCGCCGGCTCGCCCCTTTCGGCCCTGTTGGGCCGGCCCCGGCACCTGACTCGCTACACGACGCCGGTACGCGGCCTGTTCTGCGCCGGCGCCGCCACCTTCCCCGGCGCGGGCGTCTGGGGTGCCTCGGGGCGCAACGTTGCCTCGGTCGTCACCCGGGCACTCTGAGCCTCACGGGCCGGGCGCCAACCGTTCCCCCCCGGTAGCGTGACCTCATGGCTCCGGCACAAGATCCCAGCGCGTCGCGGCGGCTGGAGAACCTGACCGCACCCGAGATCGCCGGGCGCATCGGCGCCGGTTCGACGCTGGTGTGGCCGATCGGCGCCGTCGAGCAGCACGGGCCGCACCTGCCGCTGTCGGTGGATCACGTGGTCGCCGACGAGGCGGCGCGGGCGGCGGTGGCCGAATGCGGCGAGGAGGCCGACGCCTGGCTGCTTCCGACGCTGTCGATCTCCAAGTCCGACGAGCACTCCTGGTCGCCGGGTTCGCTGTGGCTGTCGAGCGAGACGCTGCTGGCGGTGATCAACGATGTGGGCCGGTCGGTGGCCGCCACAGGCGCCGAACGACTCGTCTTCCTGAACGGCCACGGCGGCAACACGGCGCTGCTGGGTGTGGCCTGCCGGGAACTGCGCCGCCGCTTCGGGTTGCGAACGTTCCTCGTGCACCCGTTCGTGCCGCCCGACCACGGCGGGTGCCCCAGCACCGCCGACGAGTTGGGCATGGGCATCCACGGTGGCCACGACGAGACGTCGGTGATGCTGCACCTGCGGC
>JAGWAK010000110.1:3681-5637 GCA_021296435.1 Acidimicrobiia bacterium | reverse complement strand
CCAAGATCCGGGCTGTGCTCCGCGAGGGCACGAGCGTTGTGCTGATCAGTTCGGATTTCGAGGAGATCGCGCAGGTTGCCGACCGTGTCGCCGTCCTGCACCGCGGCCGCCTCATCGAGTCCATCTCCCGGCGCGACCTCACCGAGGACGCCATTAGCAGCGCCGTGTACCGGGCAGCGTGAGGCGTGAGCGCGCGGTGAGATCCGATCCGTCCACGGCGCGTCGGCGATGACCGACTCCGGCGGCGACCGCGCCCAGCCGGCGGCCGAGAGCCGCAGCGTCGAGATGGCCTCCCTGCTTTCGGGCTATGTCGGCCGCTACGCCATCCCGCTCCTGCTCATCGCCGAACTGGTTCTCTTCTCGGTCCTGCGGCCGGAGAGTTTCGCCACCATCAACAACTTCCGGGCGATCCTCGACCGCGAGACGGTGCTGGTGCTGCTCGCCTTCGCGGCAATGATGCCGCTCATCGTCGGCGAGTTCGACCTGTCGGTGGCGTCGAACCTCTCGTTCGCGCAACTCCTCGTCGTGGGCTTCGCGGTCAACCAGGCGTTCCCGGCATGGTTGGCCCTCATCTGCACGCTGGCCGTCGGTATGTTCATCGGCCTCGTGAACGGCGTGGCCGTCGTGAAACTGAAGGTGCCGAGCATCGTCGCCACGCTCGCGACGGGCACAATCCTCGAGGGGATCTCGCTGCGTTACTCGTCGCGCACCATCCTCGGCGCGCCCGAACCCCTGACGACGGTATTCCGCAAGCGGATCTTCGAGGGCGTCTCCGGAGGTCTCCCGCTGACGGTCGTCTATGCCGGCGTCATCGCCATCGTCGTGTGGTTCGTGCTGGCCGGAATGCCGACCGGGCGGCGCATGTACGCGGTCGGTGGGAACCGTCGCGCCGCCGAGCTCAGCGGAATCCGGTCCGACCGCATGGTGATGGGGACCTTCGTCGTGGCCGGGCTGCTCGCCGCCGCGGGCGGCGCCATGCTGGGCGGGCGAATCGGCACTGGGACACCGAGCACGGGGCTCACGCTGCTCATTCCGGCGTTCGCGGCCGCCTTCTTGGGGGCGACCACGATCCGCCCCGGTCGCTACAACGTCTGGGGGGCCGTGCTGGCGGTCTACACCATCGAGGTGGCCATCTCGGGGCTGCAGCAGGTGGGTGTGGGGAAGTGGATCGAGAAGGTGGTGGAGGGCGGTGCGCTGCTCGGCGCCATCGCCCTGTCGGGTTGGGCGCTGCGGTTGCGCGCTCGCAAGGCACGGGAACGGGAGTTGGCGATCCTCGCCCGAACCGAGGAGAAGGAGTCCGGGACCGATGGAGTGTGACTATCTGATCGTCGGAGCCGGGGCCGCGGGGTGCGTGCTGGCGAACCGCCTGTCGGCCGATCCGTCCAATCGCGTCCTGCTGCTGGAGGCGGGTGGCAGCGACCTCGTTGCCGACGTGGAGATGCCTTTCGGTCAGCGCAACGTGGTCGGCAACCCGGCGACCGACTGGTGCTTCATGGCCGAACCCGACCCGACCCGCGACGGGAGGGTGGACATGTGGCCGGTCGGCAAGGTTCTCGGCGGGGGCACGTCCATCAACGGCCTGGTCTGGATACGGGGCCAGCGTCATGACTACGACTCGTGGGCGGCGGAGGGGGCGACCGGGTGGGACTACGACTCGCTGCTGCCGTACTTCCGTCGCAGCGAGTCCTTCGAAGGCGGACCCGACGAGTTCCGCGGCGGCGACGGCCCGGTGAACGTGTCGCGCCTGCGCACGCCGCACGAACTGGTCGACGTGTTCGTGGCTGCGGGCGTCGAGGCGGGCTTCCGGGCGAACCCCGATCCCAACGGTGCCGACCCGGAGGGCTTCGCTCCCGTGCAGACCAACCAGCGGGCCGGGCACCGGGAGACCACCGCCCGGGCGTATCTGGCGCCGGTGCTGGATCGCCCCAACCTCGAGGTCCGCACCGGTGTCGAGGT
>JAGWAK010000110.1:0-3668 GCA_021296435.1 Acidimicrobiia bacterium | reverse complement strand
CTGCGCCGGGGTGGTGACCCCCGGCGGCGAGTTGCGGGCGTCCCGGGAGGTGGTGCTGGCGGCCGGGGCGATCATGTCGCCGAAGCTGCTGATGCTGTCGGGGATCGGCCCCCGGTCTCACCTGGCCGAGTTGGGCATCGACGTGGCCGTCGACGCCGAGGGTGTGGGGCGGAACCTCCAGGAGCATCCGATCACGTTCGTGAGCTTCTTCGTCAACGTGCCGACGCTCAACACCATGCTGCTGGGCGATCCCGACGGTTGTGTCGACGAATGGCAGCGTTCGGGCACGGGCGCCATGACATCACCGGTGGCGCAGGGGTACGCCTTCTTCCGCAGCGACCCGTCACTGGACCGTCCCGACATCCAGTTTCACTTCACGCCGATCGGCTTCGACTTCGGCCCCGAGGGCCTGGCGCTGCACGAGCGCCCCGCCTGCATGATCGCCGCGAACCTGTGCCGGCCGAACGCTCGCGGCACGGTCACCTTGCGATCGGTCGAACCCGCCGAACCGCCGCGCATCTCCCACGAACTGATGGGTGACGCGGACGACCTGAAACGCCTGGCGAAGGGGTGCGAGATCGCCCAGCGCGTCTTCGAGACAGAGGCATTCACCCCCTACCTCACCGATCAGCAGATGCCGCCGGCACCTCTGGGCAGCGTCGAGGAGTGGGCGGCGTACGCACGGGCCACCGCAGGCCTCGCCTACCACCCCAGCGGCACCTGCCGGATGGGCAGCGACGCGGAGGCGGTGGTGGACCCGTCGTTGCGGGTGCGGGGAGTGAGCGGCCTTCGCGTGGTCGATGCCTCGGTCATGCCCCGTATCGTGAGCGCCAACACCAACGCCACGGTGATTGCGATCGGCGAGCGGGCCTCGGACCTGATCCTCGCCGGCGACGATTCCTAGGAGGAACCATGCAGACGCGTGCCGCGGTCCTTGAGGAGTTCAAGGCCCCCATGGTTGTGCAGGATCTGGAGTTGGACCCGCCCAAGGCGAACGAGGTGCTCGTGGAAGTGCGTGCCTGCGGGCTGTGTCACTCCGACTACACCGTCCTTCAGGGAGATGTGCCTGTGGCGCTGCCCGTGGTGTGCGGCCACGAGGCCTCTGGAGACGTGCTCGAAGTCGGTCCCGGCGTGACCAAGGTCTCGGTCGGCGACCGCGTGGCGCTCATCTGGATCCCTGCCTGCGGGCATTGCCGCTACTGCGCCCGCGGCTGGGAGTATCTCTGCAACCAGGGAGCCGGTGTGCTCGAGGGCGTGCAAATGGACGGCACGCATCGGTTCCACAAGGCCGACGGCACTGATGTCTACCAACTCACCATTCTCGGCGGCTTCTCGCGTCACACCGTGGTCCCGGAGGACTCGGTCGTGCCGATCCCCGATGACGTTCCCTACGAGGTCGCCGGCACCATCGCCTGCCGAGCCGCAACGGGGTGGGGAGCGGTCGTGAACCGGGGGCGGGCACAGCCCGGGGACACCGTGGCGGTGTTCGGGATCGGCGGCGTGGGCGCCGCGGCCATTCAGGGGGCGCGGATCGCCGGCGCCGCGTACATCTATGCCATCGACGTGTTGGACTCGAAGCTGCACAAGGCGGTGGAGTTCGGCGCCACGCACACGCTCAACATCGGCCGACTCAGCCGCGAGGAGGTCGCCGAAGCCATCGGCGAGGTCACCAACGGCCAGGGGGCCGATGTTGCGATCTCCTGCGTGGGCCTCCAGACGACCGAGACGATCTCGAATGCCTATGCCGCAATCGCCAAGGGGGGGCGCTGCGTGCTGGTGGCACCCGCCAACATCACCCTTGACGAGGTGCGGATACCGGTGACCGACCTGGTGTTCTCGAACAAGGCGATCCAGGGCTGCCTGTACGGATCAGCCAACTTCGGTGACGACATGCCCCGCATCATCGATCTCTACCGCCAGGGCCAGTTCCTCATCGAGGAGATGATCACGGCCCGCTACACGATCGATGAGATCAACGAGGGGTACGACGACATGGTGGCCGGCAAGAACATCTGCGGGATGCTCATCCACGACCACTAGAACCCGCCGGGGCGGGAACTGGGGTTCGCCGGCCCCGGGCCCGCGGTTGGCGGGACCGGGGCCGGCGGTGTCAAGTCCGGATCAGCCGAGTCCCCAGCGGGCCAGGAACTGCGCCTCGTAGTCGGCGACGCCGATGTAGTTGCCGCCGTCATCGCGCACGATGCCGGTGGTCTCGGGCGTGATGACCTGCATGGGCAGCAGGGCGGTCTGCGCCTCGGTCAGGTCGTCGCCGACGAAGAAGGCGGCCAGGATGTCCACCTTGCGCCAGCCGATCATGTACTCCGGAGCGGCCACGAAGGCGGCCTCGTCGCCGGCGGCGATGGCCCCGAAGTCGCCCGCGTTCGGCAGCGCACCGGTGAGCTTGACCCGGTCGGCGAGGCCGGCCTCGGCAATCGCCCCGGTGACGCCGATGCAGAGGTCGCCGAACCCGCACGCCACGTAGTCGGCGTCGGGGTTGGCCTGCAGGGCTGACACGACCAGGCCCGGCACTGCGCCGCCGAGCAGATCGGCGAACGAGACGTCGACGATCTCCACCTCGCAGTTGGTGCACGTCTCGCCCATCACCGCGGCGATGCCGGTGTTGAAGCCGGTCAGCACGGGCACGTCGGGCACGTTGAAGACCAGCACCTTGGCGTCGCCACCGGAGTCGGCGACGAGCCAGCTTCCGAGCACCTGGCCGTAGGCCGTGGTCTGGGGGATTCCCTGCACCATGCCGTAGATGCCGTTGGCGGCACCGCCCACCTCGTTCACCGAGGAGGAGTCGATGACCGGAACACCGCTCTCGTTCAGCGCGGCCAGGGAGTCCTCGTAGAAGGCGCTCACCGAGCCCGAGATCAGTACGGCGTCGGGGTTCTGCGCCACCGCTTGGGCCATTGCGCCGGCGGTTCCCTCCGGCGTCAGATCGTGGCCGATGCGCTGGACGGTCCAGCCGAGATGCGTGGCGGCGTCGGTGATCCCGTCACCCACGAGCACGCACCCGGGCGTCGGGCACTCGATCCAGATGAGCGTCTTGCCAGGCTCCGGCGTGGCTGAGAGAGGTGTCCGCGGTCCGACGCTGGTCGGCGAGTCCAGCAGGTCGGAGACGTTGACGGTGGCCTCGGCGGCGTCGGCCTGGGCCTGCGCGGAGTCAGCCTGGGCTTGCGCCGAGTCGGCCTGCGCCTGGGCCGCCGCAGCGGCGGAGCGTGCCTCGTCGGCCTCACTCTGGGCCGCTGCGGCCGCGGAGCGGGCCTCGTCGGCTTCGCTCTGTGCCGCTTCGGCCGCGGAGCGGGCGTCGTCGGCTTCGCTCTGGGCTGCGGCCGCCAACTCCTGGGCGGCCTCGGCCTCCGCCTGGGCCTCGGCCAGCGCCGCTTCAGCAGCCCGGATGGCCTCCTCGCTGCCCTCGGCTGTCGCCAATGCGAGGGCGGCCGCGGCGTCTGCGGCGTCAGCAGCCGCGCCCGCCGCGGATGCCTCGGCCAGCGCGGCGGCGGCGTCGGCTCCGGCTGAGGAGGCTTGCGCCGACGCTGCGGCTGCCTCGGCGCGACCGGCCTCGGCGGCGGCGAGCGCCTCGCCGACGCCCGACGCGTTGGTGCCGGCGTCGGCGGCCGCCGCGGCGCCCGCGGAGCCCGCCGCACGAGCGTCGGCGCGCGCCT
>JAGWAK010000017.1:30455-56576 GCA_021296435.1 Acidimicrobiia bacterium | reverse complement strand
TGTCTCAGTCCCAGTGTGGCTGATCGTCCTCTCAGACCAGCTACCCGTCGATGCCTTGGTGAGCCGTTACCTCACCAACTAGCTGATAGGCCGCGAGGCCCTCCCGAAGCACCGGAGCTTTTCCTCGTCGCGGCACTCGCCGCGTCGGGGGTATCGGGTATTAGCCGCAGTTTCCCACGGTTATCCCCGTCTTCGGGGCAGGTTCCTCACGTGTTACTCACCCGTTCGCCACTAGACATCTCGTTCGACTTGCATGTGTTAGGCCCGCCGCCAGCGTTCGTCCTGAGCCAGGATCAAACTCTCCGTCGACATCTCAGGCCCGTGGCGGCGAACCGCCCCGAACCGTCGAATCAGATGCTGCGTCCGTGATATTCCTTGCACAGTCGCAGCGTGGAGAGCCGGACGAGGGCGCCAACCCGCGTCCGACAATCCGGAATTGTGGGTAGGCCGCACCGGACAAGGATTCCGGCGAGGCCACCCGCACTGGCATTCGTCTTCTCTTCCGTTTTCAAGGAGCGCACCGGCCGCCGCTTCCCCACGGGGTCGCGAACGACACGCATAAGGTGGCGTCCTCCCTCCGCCTCGCTTTTTCGCCGGCCCGGTCTGCGGCCAATCGGCGCTTTCCGAGTGCGGAGGTGGGATGCGATGTTAGCCAGATGCACCCACTATCGCAACCACCTGGCCTCCACCTCCCAGAACGCGCCGCGGCTGGAAAGCTAGGGGTCGAGCAGGATGAGCCGGCGCTCGCGGCGACCTCGCTGCAACAGCAGGTAGCGACCGTCGATCAACCAGCCGGGCTCCACGGTGCTTTGCGACACCCGGGTGCGGTTCACCGAGACGGCCGATTGGGTCAGCTGGCGCCGGGCGTCGCCGCGCGACGAGCACAGACCCGAGGTGACCAGCAGCCCCACCAGGGCCTCCGGGCCGGTCAGATCCTCACTGCCGGCACGGATCTCGGCGACGATCCCCGCCAGCGCTCCCAGCATCTCACCGCTGAGCGGTGCGGTGCCGTAGAGCGCCTCGGCGGCCAGGTTCGACCGGGCGACCTCCGCCGCACCGTGCACGAAACCGGTCACCTCGTCGGCCAGTCGCTGCTGGGCGACTCGACGCTCGGGGGCCCTGGCAACTTCAGCGGTGAGCTCTCGCACCTCTTCCATCGACAGCAGCGTGAGCTGCGCCAGCAGGCGCCCCACGTCGGCGTCGTCGGTGCGCAGCAGGTACTGGTGCAGGTCGAAGGGCAGCGTGCGATCGCTGTCCAGCCAGACGGTCCCCTCGGCGGTCTTACCGAATTTCTGGCCGTCGGCGCGGGTCAGCAGCGGCCAGGTGAGGCCGTGCGCCACCGATCCGGAGCGGCGGCGGATGAGATCGATGCCTGCCACGATGTTGCCCCACTGGTCCGAGCCCCCCACCTGCAGGCGGCAACCGTGGTGGGTGTGCAACCACCAGAAGTCGAAGGCCTGCAGCAGCATGTAGCTGAACTCGGTGTAGGAGATCCCCTGTTCGCTGCCAAGCCGGCTGCGCACCGACTCGCGGGCCAGCATCTGGCTGACGGTCACGTGCTTGCCGACATCGCGCAGGAACTCGATGACGCTCACGGGCGCCGTCCAGTCGTGGTTGTTGACCACGTCGACCTCGGCCACGCCGGCGAAGCGGGCGTACTGACGCCGGATGCTGGCCACGTTCGACTCCAACGTCTCGGCGTCGAGCAGGTTGCGCTCGTCAGAGCGGCCGCTGGGATCGCCGACCATGCCCGTGGCTCCGCCCACCAGCGCCAGGGGTCGGTGCCCGGCCTCGGCGAACCGCCGCAGTACCAGCACACCGATGAGGTTGCCGAGGTGCAGGCTGCTGGCCGACGGGTCGATACCCAGGTACAGGACCGCAGGTGGCTCGGCCAGCAGCGCCTGCAGCGCCTGCCGGTCGGTGGTGTCGTGGACGAGACCCCGTTCGCCGAGGTCCTCCAGCACCCCCGCGCCACTCCCCGTCGCCTGCATGCTCATACCACTCGCCGTTCCATCGTTCCTCGCTGCCGTCTCGGTGCCGGCGGTTGCGTACCGGGCACGTACGCCCGAGTCTGCCGCACCGTTGGCCTCGAGCGGCGTTGCCGTGGCGCGCCGGGCGCGCTCTCGTAGGCTCTGAACGTCGCCGTGACTGCCATTCTCGCACGCCGCCGCGCCGTCCTGGGGCTGGTTCCGGTGGCCCTCATCGTGGCCCTGGTCGCCGGGTCGTGCACCTATCAGACCCGAGACCTGCGGGTGTCGCTTCCCACCACGGCGCAGTCCTCGTTCATCTACGACGCCGACGGCCGGCTCATCACCGCCTTCCGGGGCGAGCAGCACCGGCGGAACCTGGAGACCATCGAGGAGGTGCCGCGAATCCTGCAGGACGCCGTGGTGGCCATCGAGGACGAGCGGTTCTGGCAGCACCAAGGGGTGGACCTGCGAGCCCTGCTGCGGGCGGCGCGCTCGAACATTTCCGCCGACGGCGTCCTTCAGGGTGGCTCCACGATCACCCAGCAGTACGTGGGACGGGCCTTCCTGGATCGCACCGAGATCACCGCCAGCCGCAAGATCTCCGAGATCGCCTTGGCGCTGCAGTTGGAGCGCGCCTACTCCAAGGAATTCATCCTCCTGCAGTACCTCAACACGGTGAATTTCGGCGAGGGCGCCTACGGCGTGCTGACCGCCGCCCGGGAGTACTTCGACAAGGATCTCGATGAGTTGACCCTCGCGGAGGCCGCGCTGCTGGCGGGGCTCATTCAGGCGCCGTCGGCCCGCAACCCGTACGAGAACAGGCCCTCGGCCATCCAACGCCGCGAAGCGGTGCTGGAACGGATGCTCGCCAACGACTGGATCAGCGAGCGGGAGTTCCGCCAGGCGCGCACCGAGCCGCTGCAGCTGGCGCCCCGGGTTGCGACCCTCGAGGAGGAGTACCAGTACGGGTACTTCGTGGAGGAGGTGAGGCAGTGGATCCTCGCCGATCCCCGCTTCGGCGCCACGCCCGACGAGCGGGTGCGGCTGCTGTTCGAAGGGGGCCTGCACATCCACACCACGCTGCGGCCCGCCACCCAGCACGCCGCCGAGAGCGCCTTGACGACGATCCTGCCGTGGGAGGGCGGACCGTCGGCGGCGATCGTGGTCATCCGCAACGACACCGGGCACGTGGAGGCCATGGTCGGCGGGCGGGACTTCTTCGGCGACTCAGCGTCTGCCCGGTTCAACCTGGCCACCCAGGGCGGGCGCCAGGCAGGCTCGGGGTTCAAGCCGTTCGTGCTGGCTGCCGCCCTGGAGCAGGGGATCCAGATGAGCGCCCTGTACCCGGCCCCCAGCAAGATCGAACTGCCGATACCAGGCTTGGAGGAGACCTGGGAGGTCTCGAACTTCTCGGCGACCGGCGGTGGCGGGCTGATGACGCTGCGCGAGGCGCTGGTGCGGTCGATCAACACCGTGTTCGCCCAGCTCATGGAGGACGTGACGCCGGAGGCCGGCGTCGCCATGGCGCAGCGCCTGGGGGTGGCCTCGCCGCTACAGCCCGTGCTGGCCGCCGTGCTGGGCAGCGAGGACGTGACGGTGCTGGACATGGCCGCGGCGTACTCCACGTTCGCCCGGCGTGGGATCTACATTCCCCCCACGATGGTGACTCGTGTGACCCGCCTGGACGGCACCGTGCTCTACGAGCACGAGCCCAACTCCACGCGGGTCCTGAACAGCCGGATCGCCGATGAGATGACCGACGTGATGACCGAGGTCGTGGATGCCGGGACCGGGGGCCGGGCGGCCCTGGAGGGCCGGCAGGTGGCCGGCAAGACGGGCACGGCGGAGAACTTCGTGGACGCCGGGTTCACCGGTTACACGCCGCAGTACACCACCGCGGTGTGGGTGGGTTTCCCGGATGCGCAGATCCCCATGGAGCCGCCCACAACCGAACGCGACGTGACCGGGGGCTCGTACCCCGCGGAGATCTTCCAGCTGGTGATGGCCGCCGTCCACGAGGGCCTACGGGCGGAATCCTTCTCCGCCAGCGTGCCGACGACGACGACCACTCAGTACCCGCAGGTGGTGGAGGTGCCGTCGGTGATCGACCTGCCGCTGGAGGAGGCCCAGGACGCCATCGAGGAGGCCTACCTCGACGTGCGGCTCTCGGAGGTCGTGCGGGACGACGTGGAGCCCGGCACCGTCGTGAACCAGATTCCCCGGGCCACCGAGCTGGCCAGCGGTGGCAGCGCGGTGATCATCGAGGTGGCCGTCGAGCCGCCGGAACCGGACCTGGCGGAACTCGAGGCGGTCGAGTTGCCGGAGGAGACTGACGGCGGCCCCAATGCGCAGGACGGCGAGGAACTCGAGGCCGAGCAACTCGAGGCGGAGGGCGGCGGCGGCCAACCCGGCGGCGATGGCCAGTCCGACAGCGGCGGAACCGACGAGGCAGGAGGCGGGCAATGATCAGCTCGCAGAAGCAAGACGTCCAGCACTGGCTCGACTCGATGCGCGGCGCGGACGATCCCGACGCCGCCGGACGGGGCGGCAACCCGCGCTGGCTGCCCCGCAACCGCGCCGGCGCCTCGATTGCGGTGGTGGCGCTTGCGGTGATGGCCGGGTTCTGGATCTGGGCGTTCTCACCCCTGGCGCCGAGCGGCCACCCCGACACCCTCTACAACGTGGTCTTCACCCATAACGCGGAGGACGTCTGCTTCGCCACAGTCGCCGCGGTGAACCGGCTGCCGGGGGCGGCCGAGGCGACCGGGCCGGAGGATCGCGCGAGCCAGATCAGAACATCCACGCTGATGTTCGAGGACATGGTCACTGAACTGCGGGCCGAGGCCGACGATGTCGTGGGATCCGACGCCGACCTGCTGGACGCCTGGCTGGCGGACTGGGACACCTACTTGGGTGACCGCCGCGCCTACGCCGGGGTGCTGGCCGGTGGCAGCGACCCCCCGTTCACGGTGAGTTCCCGCGACGGCGAGCCCATCACCGGCTACATCGACATCTTCGCCGAGGTCAACGCCATGCCCAGCTGCGCCACACCCGGCGACGTCTGAGTAGCTGTCTCCNNNCGGGGACGCCGATGGACGGCGCCGGCGCGATTTCGCCAGACGCGCCGCCGACGGCGGCAGGTAGTCCCGCCGGGCGCCGGGATCCGAACTCTAGGTCTCGACCTTCCCGGAGAGGTAGAGGCGGTCGAGATCCAGGCCGAGGCGATCGCCGCGGGCGATGCGGGCGTTCAGGGATCGCTTGATCCCCGCGCTGAGGGCGTCGATCTCCAGCAGCCGGCGGGCGCCGTCGATGTCGTTGCGGTCCACGTTCAGGATGCGACCGGCCTCGGCGACGCTCCAGTCGTGGGTGGTGTCCCGCCGCACGAGGCGCACCTCGTCGCCGGCGGCCACCTCGCCCTCCTGCAGCACGCGCATGAGGTAACCGGTGAACCCGGTCTCCTGCACCACGATGGAGATGTCCTTGCGGCCATAGCGGGCGGCGATCTTGTAGCAGGGCGACCGCGGCTCGCTGACCTGCACGGTGCAGGACCCGAGCTCGAAGGTGTCACCGATGTGCACGTCGGCCTCGGTCAACCCGTCCACGGTGAGGTTCTCGGCGAACGCTCCGGCGTCGGGGATGTCGACGCCGAGGTCGCGCCAGAACGGGTAATGGTCGTGGGAATAGACGAGTACCGCCGCGTCCTCGCCGCCGTGGCCCTCGTAGACGTGCTCGTCGCCCTCGACACCCAGACTGTGGACACGCACCCGTCCCGCGACGGGCCGCTTCACGAAGGCGCTGGCGATAGAGCGGCCGCTGGAATCCAGCTCACCGACCTTGCCGACGCAGACCGCCGCCACTCGCCCCCGAAGCTCATCGCTCATCGGGCCAACCTATCCCGACGATTGCGCTCGCACGCCAAGTGCTCGCTCAGCGGGGCGGGCGGGAGACGTTGGGGTCGCCCGGGGTGTACCAGCGCCAGGGGCGGTCGGTGGCAGCGCTGATCCCGATGCGGGCGCTGGTGGCGTGGCCGGCCGGCGCGACGTCGCCCTGGCGGAGGCTCACCGGCGAGGTCGGATCGATCAGATCGACCCCGTTGTGGTCGCCGGCGATTCCGAGGGCTGCGGTGAGCTTGGCGGGGCCGCTGCAAAGGTCGCGCTGGCGGCGCGCCTTGGGGCGGTCGGCCCACATGTCCTCGATGCCCTGCAGCGGCGCCAGGGCGCGCACCAGTACGGCACCGCAGCGCCCGTCCGGTTCGCAGACCACGTTGGCGCACCAGTGCATCCCATAGCTGAAGTAGACGTAGAGATGCCCCGGCGGCCCGAACATCACCTCGTTGCGCGGCGTGCGGCCCCGGTGGCCGTGACTGGCCGGATCATCTGCGCCGCCGTAGGCCTCCACCTCCACGATGCGTCCCGCCCGGTCGCCGCAGGCCAGCACCATGCCCAGCATGTCCGGAGCGACGGCGGTGACCGGTCGCTCGAAGAAGGAGCGCTCGGGGTGGTCGCTCACTCCGCAGTCGGCGCTCCGGCGAGGCCCCTCAACGCAGATCGCGCTGAATGGCTCCGGATCCCGGCATTCGCCGGAGTGACGGATGCCAGACCTGGAACGACCACGGAGTCACCACCGCTCACGCATCGAGGGCGGCCAGGCGGGCGGCGTCGGCGGCGAGGCGGGCGGCGAACCGCTCGCGCTGGACGGCGACCGCAGCAGGACCGCCGCCGCCGGGGCTCGTGCGCCTCGCCAGCATTCCGCCGGGTTGGAGGATCTCGAGCGCTTCGGCGCCGACCTCGGCCGCCGCCAGGTCGGCGAAGCTCCCCTCTCCCGCCAGGGCGGCCCGCACCACGCCAGCGATGCGCTCGTGCGCCGCACGGAACGGCACGCCCTGGCTGACCAGCACCTCTGCCAGGTCGGTGGCGGCCAGGAACGGATCGTCGGCGGCGGCGGCCATGCGCTCGGAGTCGAAGGCGGCGGTGCGCAGCAGTCCGGCCAGCGCGGCCAGCGCCCCCCGCACCTGCACCAGGGAGTCGAACAGCGGCTCCTTGTCCTCCTGCAGGTCGCGGTTGTAGGCCAGCGGCAGCCCCTTGAGGGTAGCCAGCAGGCCGGTGAGGTTGCCGATGAGCCGTCCGGCGCGGGCCCTCGCCAACTCGGCCACATCGGGGTTCTTCTTCTGGGGCATCATCGAACTCCCGGTGGCCCAGGCGTCGTCGAGGCGCAGGAACCCCACCTCCTCGCTGGCCCACCAGACGATCTCCTCGCCGAGGCGCGACAGGTGCACGGCCAGCAGCGCCAGCGCGAAGAGGCTTTCGGCCACGAAGTCGCGGTCCCCGACGGCGTCGAGAGAGTTCTCGAAGCGGGCCGCGAACCCCAAGTCGGCGGCGGTGGCGTCGGGATCGATCGGCAGCGACGTACCCGCGGAGGCGCCGGCCCCCAGCGGTGACACGTCGGCGCGCCGGCGGGCGTCCAGCAGGCGGTCCACGTCGCGGGCCAGCGCCCAGCCGTGAGCCATCAGGTGGTGCGCCAGCAGGACGGGTTGGGCGCGCTGCAGGTGTGTGTAGGCCGGCAGCCTGGCCTCGTCGACCTCGGCGGCGCGTTCGGCCAGCACCTGCTGCAGGGCCAGCACGCCGCCGGCCGTCGTGGCCAGCTCGCGCTTGACGAACAGGCGCAGGTCGCAGGCCACCTGGTCGTTGCGGCTGCGGGCCGTGTGCAACCGGGCGCCGGCGTCGCCCGCCAACTCGGTGACCCGGCGCTCCACGGCGGTGTGGATGTCCTCGTCACCGGGTGCGAAGGCGAACTCGCCGGCCGACAACTCGGCCGCGGCGATGTCGAGAGCGGTGGCCACGGCCACGCCGTCGGCGTCGCTCAGCAGCCCGGCACGCACCAGGCCGCGCACGTGGGCGTGCGAGGCGACGATGTCGTCGGCCGCCAGGAGGCGGTCGTACGGCAGGCTGACCGTGAATGCCATCAGCGCCTCGGCCGGCTCGGCGTCCAGGCGCCCGGCCCAGAGCGTGCCGCTCTCGGCGGGGGCGCGGGTCTCGGTGGGGTTGGGGTCAGGTGCCATCGGCACCACCTCCCGCAGCCCGCGCCGCGGCAGTGCGCAGCCTGAGGGCGTGCAGCTTGATGAATCCGTCGGCGTCACCCTGGTGGTAGGCGCCCTCATCCTCCTCGAAGGTGGCGATGGCCGGGTCGAAGAGGCTCTGGGAGGAGCGTCGGCCCACGATCGTGACGTTGCCCTTGTAGAGCTGCAGGCGCACGACGCCGCTGACGAGTTGCTGGCTGTGATCGATGGCCGTCTGCAGCATGCGCCGCTCGGGGCTCCACCAGTAGCCGTTGTAGACGAGCGAGGCGTAGCGGGGCATCAACTCGTCCTTGAGGTGCGCCACCTCGCGGTCCAGCGTGAGCGACTCCATGGCCCGGTGGGCGCGCAGCAGGATTGTCCCGCCGGGTGTCTCGTAGGCGCCGCGTGACTTCATGCCCACGTAGCGGTTCTCCACGAGATCGAGGCGTCCCACGCCGTGGGCCGACCCGAGGGCGTTCAACTCCGCCAGGAGTTCTCCCGGCCGCAGCGGGCGGCCGTCGATGGCCACGGCGTCGCCGCGCTCGAAGCTGATCTCCAGGCAGAGCGGTTCGTCGGGCGCGTCGGTGGGGGCCACCGTCCAGCGCCACATAGAGGGCTCGGGCTCGAGCCAGGGATCCTCCAGGCGGCCCCCCTCATAGGAGATGTGCAGCAGGTTGGCATCCTCGGAGTACGGCGAGCCCCCGCCTGTCGCGGCCATGATGGGAATGCCGTGCTCCTCCGCGTACGCCAGCAGGCGCTCGCGGGAGGTGAGATCCCAGATTCGCCAGGGTGCGATCACCCTGATACCGGGCGCCAGCGCGTAGGCCCCCAACTCGAAACGCACCTGGTCGTTGCCCTTGCCGGTGGCCCCGTGGGCGATGGCGTCGGCACCCGTATCGGCCGCGATCTCCACCAGCCGCTTGGCGATGAGCGGTCGGGCGATGGAGGTCCCGAGCAGGTATTCGCCCTCGTAGATGGCGTTGGCGCGGAACATGGGAAAGACGAAATCGCGGGCGAACTCCTCGCGCAGATCCTCGACGCGGATCTCGCTGACGCCCAGAGCCGCCGCCTTGGCGCGCGCCGGTTCCAACTCCTCGCCCTGGCCCAGATCCGCGGTGAAGGTCACCACCTCGCAGCGGTAGGTGGCCTGCAGCCAGCGCAGGATGACCGACGTGTCCAGGCCCCCGGAATAGGCCAGCACCACCTTGCGGGGGGCGCCCGGCTGTGGGGATGTCTGGGTCATGGTTCAGAACTCCTTGCTGGCGGGGAGCGGGGATTCGGGCGGGAGGCCGGCATGGGCGCGAAGGCGTTCGGCGAGGGCGCCGGCGTCGCAACCCTCGGCGGCCACCACGAGGAGGGTGTCGTCGCCGGCCACAGTGGCGAGCACATCGCCGAGCCCCGCCCGGTCGAGGGCCGAACCCACCACGTGGGCCGAACCGGGGGGTGTGCGCAGGCACACCAGGTTGGCGGAGCGGCCGATGTCGATCACCCAGTCACTGAGGACCCTGCGTAGGTGATCCTCGCTCATCGTCCGCTCCTCGGCCGGCACGGGCACGGCGTAGACGCCCGCTCCGCCGCCGACGCGCACCTTGACGGCGCCGAGATCATCGAGGTCGCGCGAGACCGTGGCCTGCGTGGCACTCACGCCGCGCTCGGCCAGCAACTCCACGAGCTGCTCCTGGCTGCTGACAGCCTCGTCACCCAGCAGGCGCTCGATGATGTGCTGGCGCTGCCGCTTGCCGACGTTGCCGGACGTCATCTGCGCCTTCCCTTCACGGTCACCGCTCCCCTCTTGGTCAACGGTCTCACTGCCTGCTCCGGAGTTGGCCCCGGGGGGCCGGTGAGCCACCGGAACAGACCCCTGGCGGCGCGCATGCGGTTGGCGGCCTGCGGCCAGACCCTGGATCGAGGGCCGTCGATGACCTCGGCGGCCACCTCCTCGCCCCGGCGAGCGGGCAGGCAGTGCAGGAAGACGGCGTGCGGCGCGGCGACGTCCATCAACTCGGGGGTCACGGTGTAGCCGGCGAAGTCCTGTGCCCGCTGGGCGGCTTCTTCCTCCTGGCCCATGGACGCCCACACGTCGGTGTAGACGACGTCGGCCCCCGCGACGGCGGCACGAGGGTCCTCGAAGCTGTGCACCTCGGTGCCGGCCGCCCGGAGGCGGGCCAACCGATCCTCGCCGAAGCCGTATCCCGGGGGCGAGGCGATGCGGAACCCCACGCCGGTCCGCCCCACTCCCAGGGCCAGCGAACTCGCCACGTTGTTTGCGTCGCCCACGTAGGCCACGGTGCGCCCCTCGAACGAGCCGAACTCGTCGTGGATGGTGAGAAGGTCGGCGAGCGCCTGGAGGGGGTGGGCGCGATCCGAGAGCAGGTTCACGACCGGCACGGGCGACACCGCGGCCATCCGCTCCAGGATGCGATGGTCGAAGACCCGCGCCCCGATGATCGCGTGGTAGCAGGCGAGTGTGCGCGCCAGGTCCTCGGCGCTCTCGCGGGTGTCGATGCCCACCTCGGTGTCGGTGACCGTGACCGGGTGACCCGACAGCTGCACCACCGCCAACTCCGCCGAGTGGCGGGTGCGGGCCGACGGCTTCTGGAAGTACAGCGCCACGCCGCGGCCCTCCAGCGTGTTGACCCGGTCGTCCGCCTTGGCGCGGTTCAGCACGTTGAGGATCTCCGCTGTGCTGAGGTCGTCCACATCGAGCACGTGGCGCACCGCGGGCGCGTCCGGGCCGGATCCCGCCTCACCGGCCTCGCTGCCACCGTGCGATCGGCGATCCTCGGCCCGCTGGTTGCGGCGGGAGAGGCTCATGAGGCCGCCGCCTCAGCAGGAGCGGCCAGCACGGCGGCGAAACGCGCCACCGCCTCGTCGATCTCATCCGCCGAGACCACTAGTGGCGGGGCGAAGCGCACCGCGCTGGGCGTGACGGCGTTGACCACCAGGCCCGCGGCCAGGCACCCCGCGGCCACCTCGCCGGCGCTGCGGCCGGGCGCCGGATCCAGTTCGGCGGCGAGCAGCAGGCCGAGGCCGCGCACGCCGGCCACTGACGGCAGCGCCTCGAGTCCCGCCCGCAGGCGCGCGCCGGCGGCGTTGGCTGCGGCGGGGGCGTCCATCTCGATCATGCAGTCCAGGGTGGCCCGCGCCGCGGCGGTGGCGAGCGGCTGGCCGCCGAAGGTGGTGGCGTGGTCACCGGGGCGGAAGGCGCCGGCCACCTCGGCGCGCGCCCAGCAGGCGCCGATGGGCACGCCGTTGCCGAGCGCCTTGGCCATTGTGACCACGTCAGGCTGCACACCGCTGTACTGGTGGGCGAACCAGCGGCCCGTACGCGCCAGACCGGTCTGCACCTCGTCGAACATCAGCAGCAGGCCCCGCTCGTCGCACAATGCTCGCAGTGCGGGCAGGTAGTCCGCCGGAGGGACGTTCACCCCGCCCTCGCCCTGGATCGGCTCCACCAGGATTGCCGCGGTGGTCTCGTCGACGACCTCGGCGACGGCGCTCACATCCGCGAACGGCACGTGCCGGAACCCCTCGGGCAGCGGCTGGAACACCTCGTGCTTCTCGGGCTGGCCCGTGGCGTGCAGGGTGGCCAGGGTGCGGCCGTGGAACGACCGGAGCGTGGAGATCACCGTGTGGCGGCCCCAGCCGGCCCAGCGACGCGCCAGCTTGATGGCGGCCTCGTTGGCCTCGGCACCGGAGTTGCAGAAGAACACCTGGCCGCCCCCGCCCAGCAGCCCGTCGAGGGTCTCGGCCACAGGCCCGTTGTGCTCGGTGGCGAAGAGGTTGGAGACGTGCAGCAGGCGCTGGGCTTGAGTGGCGAGGGCCTCGGCCACGCGGGGGTGGCTGTGACCCAGGCTGGTGACCGCCAGGCCCGAGAGGAAGTCCAGGTACTCGCGCCCCTCTCGATCCCACAGGAGGGCTCCCTCGCCCCGCACGAACATGACCTGTGGCGGGCCGTAGCTGGGCATGAGCGGGCAGCGCTCGGCGTCGCCGGGCGCCCCCACGGCGGCGGCGTGCGGGCTCGTCTTCGCAGTCGTATCGGCCTGAGGACTCATGGCGCACCTTCGAGGGTTGGGGATCTACCGGAGGCGTCGCGACGCGCCCGTGCGATCACCGCTGGGTGGATTCCGGCCTTCGCCGGAATGACGGCCAGAGATGCCGGAACGTCGCGGAGGCTCGGCATCACGGATCCATCTCCTGGGGGTCGGGGCGGATCATGGTGCCGACGCCGGTGTCGGTGAAGAGTTCCAGCAGCAGAACGTGGGGATGGGTGCCGTCCAGAAGGTGCGCCGACCCGACGCCGTTACGCACCGCATGCAGGCAGGCCTCGACTTTGGGGATCATCCCGCCCACGACACCGCCGCGAGCCATGATCCCCGCCAACTCCCCCGCCGTCACCTCCGAGAGAACGCTCTCGGGCACGTCCACATCGGCGAGCAACCCCGCCACGTCGGTCAGCACCACGAGACGCTCGGCACCCAGCGCGGCAGCGAGAGCACCCGCCACGGTGTCGGAGTTGATGTTGTAGGGCTGCGCGGCGTCATCGGCGCCGATCGTGGAGACGACGGGGATGTAGCCCAGTTCCTGGAGGTTCCGGACGATGCCCGGATTCACCGCCGCCACCTCGCCGACGTAGCCGAGCGCCGGATCGCGCGGCGCGGCGAGGATCAGACCGGCATCCTCACCGGACAGGCCCACGGCCAGGGGGGCGCTGGCGTTGATGGCCGAGGTGATGTCGCGGTTCACCTTGCCGACCAGCACCATGCGCACGATGTCGAGAGTCTCCGCATCGGTCACCCGGCGACCCTCCACGAAGCTGGCCTCCTTGCCGAGTCGACCCATCAGGTCGTCGATCTGTGGCCCGCCGCCGTGGACGATGACGGGGCGGATCCCGACGGAGTGCATCAGCACGACATCACCGGCGATGGCGCGCGCGGCATCTGGATCGCTCACCGGAACTCCGCCGAACTTGATGACGACCGTGCGCCCGGCGAAACGCTGGATGTACGGCAGTGCCTGGGTGAGCACCTCCGCGGTCACCTGGGGCGCGCCGGATGGGGAAGTGAGGTGAGGGTTCATCAGCTCGTCCGGGAGTTCTCGTCGATGTAGTCGTGGGAGAGGTCCACGGTGACGATCTCGGCCTGGCCGTCGCCCATGCCGAGGTCGACGTTGAGGTGGAGCCGGCGCTGGCGCATGTAGGCGCTGATCGACTCGGGATCGGGCTGCTGGGGCTGACCCTCGGCGTAGACCACGTGGTCGCCGTAGGCGATGGTGATGCGCTCGGGGTCGAACGCCACGTCGGCGGCGCCGAACTCGCTGGCGATGCGGCCCCAGTAGGGGTCCTCGCCGAACCAGGAGCACTTCACGAGCTGGCAGTTGGCGCAGTCCCTGGCGGCCTTGGCGGCCTCGGCGTCGCTGGCGGCGCCGGTGACCCGCAGCAGCACCGTCTTGGTGGAACCCTCGGCGTCGTCGGCCATCTGCAGCGCCAGGTCACCGCAGGCGCTTGCGACGGCCGCGGCGAGTGCTTGGCGCGGTACCGGGCCAGCGCGTCCGTTGGCCAGCAGCAGCACGGTGTCGTTCGTGGACTGGGCGCCGTCCACGGTGAGCCGGTTGAAGCTGGTCGCCACCGCGGCGCGCAGGATCCCCTGCAGTTCGGCAGGCTCGGCGGCGGCGTCGGTGGTGAGCACGGCCAGCATGGTGGCCATGTTGGGCTCGAGCATGGCTGCGCCCTTGGCGATGCCGCCGACGGTGAAGCCGCCGCCGTCGGTGGTCACCTCCTTGGGCACGGTGTCCGTGGTCATCATGGCCCGGGCGGCCTCACTACCGCCGGCGGCGTGCCGGGCCGCCACCACCTGGGGGATGCCCGCGGCGATGACGTCCATCGGCAGCTCGAAGCCGATCAGGCCGGTGGAGCACACCAGCACGTGATCGCTGTCGCAGCCCAGCGATTCGGCGGTGAGTTCGCACATGCGCTTGGCGTCCGCGAGCCCTTGCTGCCCCGTGGCCGCGTTGGCGTTGCCGCTGTTGAGGATCACGGCCGCGGCCCTCCCGCCAGAGAGCTCTAGGTTGCTGCGCGTAACCAGCACGGGCGCGGCGGTCATCTTGTTGGACGTGAAGGTGCCGGCTGCGGCCACCGGGGCCGCGTCGGCGGTTGCCACGACCGACATGTCGGGGGCACCCGAGGGCTTGATGCCGGCGGTGAAACCGGCCGCCACGAAGCCGTCTACGGAGGTGACGCTCACGGGTACACCCCCACGTTGACGAGGCCGGTGGTCTCGTCGAGGCCGCACAGCAGGTTGGCGCACTGCACCGCCTGCCCCGACGCCCCCTTGCCGAGGTTGTCGAGAGCACAGAGCGCCACGACCCAGCCGGTGCGCGGGTCGAAGCGGGCGGTGAGGTGGGCGCTGTTGGAGCCGAGTGTGGCCTTGGTGGACGGCGAATGGTCGCTCACGGTCACGAACGGCTCCCCGGCGAACGCGTCGGCGTAGAGCGCCAGGAGATCGTCGGTGTCGACGGAGCCGGCCGGGCGGGCGTAACAGGTGGCCAGGATGCCGCGGTTCATGGGCGCCAGGTGGGGCGTGAACAGCACCCCGGCGCCGCTGGCCTGCTCGATCTCCGGGGTGTGGCGGTGGTCCAGCAAGCCGTAGGCCACGAAGTCCTCGTCCACGGCGCAGAAGGTGGTGTGGGGCTTCGCCGGACGGCCCGCACCGGAGACGCCGCTGGCGGCGTCCACGATCACGCCGTCGGGTTGGATGACTCCGGCTCCGGCGAGCGGAGCCAGCGCCAGGGCTGCGGCTGTGGGATAGCAGCCCGGCGCGGCGACCGCAGCCGCACCCACGACGCTGTCACGGAACAGCTCCGGTAGCCCGTAGGCGAATGCGTCCAGATGATCGGGAGCCTGGTGGGTCTCGCCGTACCACTCCTCGTAGACGGCTGGATCGCGCAACCGGAAGTCGGCTGCCAGGTCGACGACCTTGGTGCCGGTGCCGGCATCCAGCAGCGCCGGGACGATCCGCTGCGACGCCCCGTGCGGCAGTGCCAGGAACACCACATCCGCGTCCGCCACGTTCTCCAGCGCGTAGCTGCTGAAGACCAACTCCGGATAGGCCGGACCGAGATGCGGGTAGAGATCCCCGACCGCCACGCCCGCCTGCGTGTCACCGGTCGCCGCCACGACAGCCATCGCCGGATGCGCGGCCAGGATGCGCAACAGCTCCGCCCCGGCGTAACCGGACGCCCCGACGATCGCCACAGAGAGCATCACGAGATCATACAGCACAGTGCATCAATATGCAATCCCGCGTAACAATCGATCCCGTCCCGCCTCGGACGGGTGTCGCGTTGGGAGTCGACCGGCCGGCTCAGTCCCGCATCCGTACCCCGACAATCATCGGGACCAGGTGTCGCGTGGTGATGGAGTCGCGCGGCCCACTCAATCCCGCAGGGTGGCTCCGGTGGTGGCGATGGCTTCGATACAGGCGGCGCGGATCTCGCCAACCTCGGCGTCTGTGAGGGTGCGGTCGGCGGCCTGCAGGCGCAGGCGCCAGGCCACGCTGCGGCAGCCCGGGCCGAGTCGATCGGCATCGCGGAACACGTCGAAGAGGTGCAGGGTGACCAGCGCGTCGCCGGCCGCCTCGCGAAGCGCCGCCTCGACTGCCGCCGCGGGGATGGCGTCGTCGACCACGAACGCCAGGTCGATATCGCTGGAGGGGAAACGGCTGGGTTGGCGGTAGTGGGAGTCACCGACGTGCGACTCCAGCAGCCGGCCCAGGTCGCACTCCAGCCAGGCCACCCGCTCAGCGATGTCGAAGGCCTCGCTCACCGCCGGGTCGATCTCGCCCAGGACGCCGACCGTCTCGCCGCCGGCGATGAGGCTCGCCGACCGGGTGGGGTGCATCCCCGCCGTGGCCTCGTTGCGGACCTCGGTGGGGACGAACGCCATGGCGCGACGCAGGCGCTCCCACAGCGCCGCCGCCGCGGGGGCTTCGCGGCCAGCCAGCGCCACCGCCAGATGGTCGCTCTCGGCGGGCAACTCGCCGTCGCCGGGTGCGTGAACGTGGCCGATCTCGAACAGCGCCACGCCGGGCTGGCGGCGGGCCGCGTTGTAGGCGACGGCCTTCAGGAGACCCGGCCGCAGCGACGTGCGCATCACCGACTCTTCGGCCACCAGAGGGTTGGTCACCGTGATGCCGTCGGCGGGCAGGCCGCACCGCCCGAGATCCCCGGGAGCCAGGAATGGCAGCGGCATGGCTTCCATCAGCCCGAATCCCGCCAGCACGTCGTGCGCCCGGCGCCGGGAGCGCTGTCGGGCCGTCAGGCCGCCGGAGTGTGGCGAGGAGGGCACCGTCCGGGCAATGCGGCTGTAGCTCCAGAGACGGCCGACCTCCTCGATCACGTCGATCTCGGTGGAGCTGTCGGGGCGCCAGGATGGCACTGTCACATCCCACACCTCGCCCGGGTAGCTGCGGAGCTCGGGGGATGGCTCACCGGCGGCGGCACTGACGCCGAAACCGATGGGCTCGAGGCAGGCGCGCATCTCGGGAGGCGTGAGGTCGGTGCCGAGAATGGCGTTGACCCGCCCGGTGCGGACGCGCACCGTCGGGCGCGGGGGCAGGTGTCCCTGCGCCTGCACCAACTCGGGCGCCAGCGTCACTCCCCCGGGTGCGGCCAACTCGGCGAAACGTTCCAGTGCCCACGGAGCGATCTCGGGATCCACCCCGGCCTCGAAGCGGGCCGAAGCCTCGCTGCGCAATCCCAGGCGGCGCGACGTGCGGGCGATGTCGGGCGGGTTCCACCAGGCGGCCTCCAGCAGCACCACCTGGGTCTCGGCGGAGATCTCCACCGAGGCGCCGCCCATGACACCGGCGATGCCGATGGCCCGGTCGGAGGCGTCGACGATCACCCCGTCGCCGGCATTGAGCGTGCGCACGACGCCGTCGAGGGTCTCAACCTGCTCGCCCTCGGTGGCCCGT
This sequence comes from Acidimicrobiia bacterium, assembly GCA_021296435.1. Taxonomy (GTDB): domain Bacteria; phylum Actinomycetota; class Acidimicrobiia; order Acidimicrobiales; family CATQHL01; genus VXNF01. The sequence continues at coordinate 39,579 of JAGWAK010000017.1, read as the reverse complement.
CGCACACCCAGCGCCCCACCGGGCACCAGGTCGGCGTCGAAGGCGTGCGAGGGTTGGCCGATCTCCAGCATCACGTAGTTGGAGAGGTCCACGACGAAGTTGAGGGGACGCATGCCGAGGGCCAGCAGGCGCCGGGCCAGCAGCGGCGGCGGCCGGGCCCCGGTGGCGTTGCACAGCACGCGCACGCTGAAGCGCCCGCACAGGTCGGGAGCCAGGATCTCCACCGAACTCGACTCCCCTGCAGGAGCCCCGGAGGTCTCGACCTGCGGCTCGGGCAGCTCGAACGGCAGGCCGCGACGGGCTGCCAGGTCGCGGGCCACGCCGACCACCGACAGGGCGTCGGGGCGGTTGGGGTTCACTTCCAGGTCGAACAGCACGTCGCCCGCAACACCCAGGGCAGCGGTGAGATCGTCGCCGAGTTCGAGGCCCGCCGGCAGGATCATGATGCCCTCGGCATCGGGGCCCATCTCCAGTTCGACCGCCGAGCACAGCATGCCCTCCGAGGCCTGGCCACGCATGCGCCGGCGCCCGATCTCCAGCCCGCTCGGCATGGTCGTGCCAACTGTGGCGAAAGGCACCAGGTCGCCGACGGCCATGTTGAAGGCGCCGCAACAGACCTGCCGCAATTCGCCGTCGCCGGCGTCCACATCCACGAGCTGGATGCGGTCGGCGTCGGGATGCGGCCGCAGCCCGGCCACCCGGGCCACGACGATGCCGGCAGGCGCGGCGGCGACTGCCAGGCCCAGGTCGGAGAGATCGTCGGCGATTCCCTGTGGCGAACCCTCGACAGGCGTGAACTCCTGCAGCCAGGACAGCAGCACCTTCATCAGAACTGCTCCAGGAACCGCACGTCGTTGGTCCAGAGGTCCCGCAGGTCGCCGATGCCGTAGCGGAGCATCGCCAGGCGGTCGATGCCGAAACCGAAGGCGAACCCGCTCCAGCGCTCGGGGTCCACGCCGCAGACCTCGAGCACCGAGGGATGGACCACGCCGCAGCCGCCCAGCTCGAGCCAGGTGCCGTCGGGGCGCTGCACGTCGAACTCGGCGGAGGGCTCGGTGAACGGGAAGTACGAGGGGCGCAGCCGGGACGTGAAACCCGGACCGAAGTAGGCCGTCGTGAAGGTCTCGATGGCGCCGGCCAGGTCACCCAGGGTGATGCCGTCGTCCACCACGAGCCCCTCGATCTGGTGGAAGACCGGCATGTGGGTTGCATCCGCGGTGTCCTGGCGGTAGCAGCGGCCCGGCGCCACCACGTAGAGAGGCGGGGGCTGGTTCACCATGACCCGCACCTGCACCGGAGACGTATGGGTGCGCAGCAGGGTGCTGCCCGGCGGGCCGTGGTCCACGTACAGGGTGTCGTACATGTCGCGGGCCGGGTGGCCGGGCGGGAAGTTGAGCGCCCCGAAGTTGTGCCACTCGGTCTCGATCTCAGGGCCCTCGGCGACGGTGTAGCCCATGGCGCTGAACACGTCCTCGAGGCGCTGAAGAGTCTGGGTGATGACGTGCAGCCGCCCCACCTGTGGGGGTTCGGGCAACTCGGTGAGGTCGAGGCGCTCGGCCTCGAGCTGCCGGCGGCGCTCGGCGGCCCGCAACTCCTCCAGGCGGGCGTCGTAGCGGCTTTCGACGGTGGCCAGCGCCTCGCTGAGGGCACGGCCGGCCAGCGGTCGATCCTCCGGTGCCAACGCGCCCAGTCGGCGGCGCAGCCCTGTCAGCGGCGAACCCCTGCCGAGCAGGTCGGGGCGGGCTGCGGTCAGCTCGGCGACGCTGCTCGCGACCTCGAGGGCACTGACAGCCTCGGCGGTCAGGGCGCGGGCCTCGGAGGCGAGAACTGCGGCGGAGTCGGCTGTCATCGGTCCGCAGGTGTCCCGTCGACGGCCGGTGTGTCGCGGCGGCGGCGCTGCACCTCGAAGCAGAGCACGGCGGCGGCGGCTCCGACGTTGAGCGACTCAGCCTGGCCGCCGAGGGGGACATGCACCCAATCATCTATCTGCCTCGCCAGCGAGGCGGGGAGACCGTGCGACTCGCTGCCCACCACCAGCGCCAGCGGCGGGGTCAGATCGGCCCGGTCATACGGCAGCCCCCGACCGGCGGCGGCGCCCACGGTGCGCAGACCTCGCTCCCGGAGATCTTCCAGGGTGGCGACCGGATCCTCCGACAGCGCCGCGGGCAGCCGGAAGATCGACCCGGCGGAGGCTCTCACCGCCTTCGGCCCGTAGGGGTCCGCGGCATCGCCGGCGAAGATCACGCCGCCCGCGCCGGCAGCCTCGGCACAGCGCAGCAGCGTGCCGGCGTTGCCCGGATCGGCGACCGACACCGCCACCAGCACGAACGAAGCAACCTCCGCCGGGGACTGTTCTCGTGCAACCACAGGCCGCTCGACGATCGCCAGCAGCGGCTGCGGCGTGACCGAGGCCCCGACCTTGGCGAGCGTGCCCGCCTCGACCTCGACGAGCGTGGCACCGGCCGCGGTCAACCGGTCTGCCAGGGCCCGTGTGTCCTCGTCCGCTCGGGACGTCTCGATGTAGATCTCGCGAATCCGCAGGCCCGCAGCCGACGCCTCCGCACCGAGGGTCGCCCCCTCCACGAGGAAGATCCCGTCGGCTCGACGGGCGGTCGCCGAACGCGCCAGGCGGCGCAGCCCGGCCAGGCGCGGCCGCACGGAGGTCAAGGGCACCACGTCGCCACCCGCCGGCGCAGCGGGGCCGGGTCAGGACCCGCTGGGCAGATCGCTGGTCCGGGCCACCTCAGCCAGCCGCACGAGCGAGGCGAAGGAATCGGGATCACGAACCGCCATGTCGGCGAGCGCCTTGCGATCCACCTCCACGCCGGCGGCGCGAAGCCCTGCCATGAACGTGCTGTAGGTGGAGCCGTGCTGGCGGCACCCGGCGTTGATCCGCTGGATCCACAACCGCCGCATCTCGCCCTTGCGTGCCCTGCGGTCGCGGAAGGCGTACTGCCCCGAGTGCAGAAGTTGCTCGTTGGCGCCGCGCCAGGTGCGGCTCTTGTTGCCGTAGTACCCCTTGGCGCGCGCCAGGGTGGTCTTGCGCCTCTTGCGGGCCTGGACGGATCGTCTGGCTCTGGCCATCGTCTCTGACCTCCCGGGTAAGCCTCAGATACCGAGTTGGCGGCGCACTGACGGCTTGTCGGCGCCGCTCACGGTTCCGTCGCGACGCAACTGGCGCTTGCGCTTCGGAGCCTTCTTCTCGAGGATGTGGTTCTTGTAGGCGTGACGACGCACGATCTTGCCGGAGCCGGTCACCTTAAAGCGCTTGGCGGCACCCCGGCGGGTCTTCATCTTGGGCATTGTCGTTCCTCTCCGGGTGTTGATCCTGCCGGGGTGTTGATTGTTGGGGGTGTTGGCCCGCTCCGCGTACAACCACCGGTGATCGGCCGGCTACTCCCTCAAGGCTCGGGCAAAGGGAGCCGGATCACAACCCGCGCCGGCGATCGGGACAGGGCTCGGGCCCTGCTGGCGCCCGCAGGCGCCGCGTCTCTACTTGCGGGTGCGCTTGTCGGGGGCCAGGACCATCACCATGTTGCGCCCGTCCTGGCGCGGCGGAGCCTCGATACGAGCCAGGTCGCCGGTCACTTCGGAGACCTCGTCGAGAATGCGCTGACCCAACTCGGGATGGAGCGTCTCGCGACCGCGGAACATCACGGTGATCTTCACCCGGTTGCCCGCGGTCAAGAAGTCCCGCACCTTGCGGGTCTTCGTCTCGAAGTCGCCGCGCCCGATCTTGGGCCGGTACTTCATCTCCTTGACGACAACCTGCGTGCTCTTCTTGCGCGACTCCCGTGCCCGCTGCGCCGCGTCGTACTTGTACTTCCCGTAGTCCATGATCCGGCAGACCGGCGGTTCGGCCTTGTCGGCCACCTCCACCAGATCCAACCCGTGCGCCTGTGCGATCGAGAGGGCCTCGGCCAGCGGACGGATCCCGATCTGGTCTCCGTCGGGACCCACCAGACGGACTTGCGGCGCCCGGATGTTCTCGTTGACTAGCGGCTCGGAACCTGACGACGCAGCTATGGCCAATCACTCAGCAATCGTGACTTCCCCTCTCTCGGTCCGCCTCCTCAGCGGCACGACAGTTTGTTTCTGCGTGCCGGAGTGTGCGGACCGGCAAGCACCTGCCCGCAGCGCCTGGAGATCCAGGCCGGAACTGCACCAAGCCCGAACCGTAACGATCCCGGTTCGGGCTCTACAGGCGGGGCATAGAGTAACAGGAAGCGCAGCAGAATCGAAGAGGACGACCGCGAGGAGGCTGCGATGACACTCTGGACCCCCGGTGGCGAGCACCACGTGCCGCGAGATCCGCAGCCTGAGAGCGCCGGTCCGGCGGGCGACGAAGCGGTTCCCGGCGCGGAGCAAATCAACCTGGAAGACCTGGATCCTGAAGACCGGGAGAGAGCCGAGGCGATCCTGGCGGAGCTGGCCGCGGCGCGCGAGCGGCTCGCCGCGGCCCCTCCCGAGGTGGTGGTGGCCAACCACGCCATGGGGCTCTACGAGTTGGGGGCTATCCACCTGACAGCCGACCCACCCCGCCCAGTGGCGGCACGCCTGGCGATCGACGCCATGGGGCTCCTGGTCGAGGGCCTCGCCGGCCGCCTCGGCGACTCCGAGCCGACGCTCCGCGAGGCGCTGCAGAGCCTCCGCATGGTCTTCGTCCAGCAATCCGCCGGCGACGGCCCGGACTCTGATCCGGGAGCCGAGTAGTTAATCGGCCCGGGGTGGCGGGTGACTGAACTCTCTCGATAGGGCTACTCCGGTTCACGACCCGATCCCGATCCCCGCCGGGCAACGGTCAGCCGAGGTGTTCAGATTCTCGGCGGCCAAGGCCACGGGTCGCGCCGGTAGCGTGGTCGGGATGTTGCGGCTGGTGCTGCCGAAGGGATCTCTGGAGGCGGCCACACTGGAGTTGTTCGGCGACGCCGACCTGAACGTGCGGCGGATGTCAAGGGTGGACTACCGCGCCACCATCGACGATCCGCGCGTGGACGACGTGCGCATCCTGAGGCCTCAGGAGATACCCCGGTATCTCAGCGAGGGCATCTTCGACCTGGGAATCAGCGGCCGGGACTGGGTCACCGAGAGCGGCGCCGAGGTCGTGTCGCTGTGTCAGCTGGGCTACTCCAAGGCCACCGACCAGCCGGTGCGCATCGTCGTGGCGGTGGCGGCCGACTCGCCGTACCAGAGCACCGACGATCTGCCCAACGGGGTGAGGGTCTCGACGGAGTACCCCAACCTGACCGGAAGCTTCTTCGCCGACCGGGGCATCGAGGCCGACGTGCAGCTCTCCTACGGTGCCACCGAGGCCAAGGGGCCCGAGATCGTGGACTGCGTTGTAGAGCTGACCGAGACCGGCGGCGCCCTGCGGGCTGCCGGACTCCGGATCATCGACACCGTGCTGGTGTCCTACACCGAACTGCTCGCCAACCCCACTGCCTACGCCGACCCCGAGAAGCGCCACGCCATGGGCCAGATCGCCACGCTGCTGACCGGCGTGCTGGAGGCGCGGGGCCGTGTGCTGGTCAAGATGAACGTGCCGGCGGCCGCCCTCACGGCGGTCATCGACCTGCTGCCGTCCATGAAGGCGCCCACGGTGAACGCGCTCTACAGGGGCCAGGGGTTCGCCGTGGAAACCGTCGTACCGAAGGCGGTCATCAACACGCTGATCCCCGAACTCTCCGACGCCGGCGCCACCGACATCCTGGAACTCCCCCTCGCCAAGATCGTCCACTGAGGGCCTGAGCCGCCCAGCGGCGGCCTCAGTGGGGCGTCGGCTCGTCGCTCAGCAGGCGCAGGGCGTGGGGTAGCACGTCGAGGACCGCCTCGGTGCACTCCACGGCGCCGCGAGGCGACCCCGGGGTGTTGAGGATCAACGCCCGACCGCGGGTGCCGGCCACGGCCCGGGAGAGCCGCCCCAGCGGGTTCACCAGCCTCATCGCCTCGGCCAGCCCGGGGGCCAGGCGCTCGACGATCTGCCGGGTGCCCTCGGGCGTGAGGTCTCGCGGCCCAAAACCCGTCCCGCCGGTCGTCACGACCAGACCCGAAAAACCGTCGGCCATGTCTGCCAGCGCCCCGGCAACCGACTCGGTGCCGTCGGCGACGGCTCTCCGCTCGACAACCTCGTAGCCGGCGCCCGCCAGCAACTCGCCGAGCGCCTCGCCGGAGGCGTCCTGGCGGGTGCCGGCGATCACTCCGTCGGAGACGGTGAGGACCTTGGCCCGCAGTCCGGCGGCACGCAGATCGGTCACGTGGCGACCCTACCGGGAGGGCACACCCCGCGGACAACCCTCAGGTGCCGAGCAGGCAGGCCTCGCCGAGACGTGCACCCCTGTGCCACTCCCCCGCTGGCAGTGCCCGGCGACCGGCGGCCTGCACCTCCTCTAGACGCAGCCCGCCGGCGGTTGTGCCGACCACCAGACCGTTGAGCAAGCCCGGCGGGCCTTCGTGACTCAGCTCGACGGACGCGCGCAGGATCCGCAGGCGCTCCCCTGCCAGCGTGGTCCAGGCCTGGCCCAGGCGGACCTGCCGGTGCAGCTCGGCGGCCGGGCGATCCCAGTCGAGGCGGAGATCGTCCTCGCCGATCTTGGCGGCCCAGGTGATCTCCCCCTCCTGCGCCACGGGGTTGCGCGGCCCGCCCCGCAAGAGCTCTACCAGCAGCGGGCAACTCAAGTCGACGAGCCGCTGCCGCAACTCGACAAGTGTCTCGAAGGGGCCGATGGGCGTGGCCGCCTGGACGTAGAGCGGGCCGGCGTCGAGGGTCTCGGTCAGCGCCATGAGGCTGACACCTGTGGTGGTGTCACCCGCCAGGATGGCGCGCTCCATGGGGGCTGCCCCCCGCCAGCGCGGCAGCAGGGAGAAGTGCACGTTGACCGCCGGCAGAACGTCGAGCACATCGGTGCCGATGAGCCGCCCGTAGGCCACCACCACAGCGCCGTCGGCATCGCCGGCAGCACTGGCCGCGTCCTCGGGCCGGTGCGTCACCGGGATGCCCAACTCTGCGGCGGCTCGACTCACCGCGCTGGGCTCGTTCGCTCCCCGGCGTCGGCGGCGGCGATCGGGGCCGGTCACCGCCAGCGTGACCTCGAAGCCGGCGTCGCAGAGGGCGCGCAACGGCGCCACCGCGAGTTCCGGTGTGCCGAAGTACACCAGCCGGCGAACCGTCGCCGGCCAGGGGGTCACGGCGTCACTCGGTGCCGAGGGAGGGGAACAGGCCCGCCCCCGGCGCACCCACGCCGCGCCGGCGCAAATCGCTGAGGGCGGCGCGCCGCTGGTCGGGGTCGAGACGCTCGGTCAGGAGTACGCCGTCGAGATGGTCGATCTCGTGCTGGATGAGCCGGGCGAACAGGTCGTCGGCCTCGACGGTCACCTCGTTGCCCTCGAGGTCCACACCTGTCAGCGCCACCCGCCGGGGCCGTTCGATCTCCCAGGAGTAGCCGGGCACCGAGAGGCAGCCCTCCTCGAAAACCCAGGTGCCGTCGCTCTCGGTGATGACGGGGTTGAGGATCACGCCGCGCCCGCAGGTCTCGGGCACGTCGTAGACGAACAGGCGCTTGCGCACCCCCACCTGCGGGGCGGCCAGGCCGATGCCCCGCGCCGCGTACATGGTGCCGAACATGCTGTCGCAGAGCCGGGCCACGGAGCCGTCGATCTGAGTGACGTCGGCCGCCTTGGAACGCAGCACCGGGTCGCCGAACAGCCTGATCTCCACGCCGTCGAGGCTAGCGAGCGCCTTAGCGACCGAGGGCGCCGCGGGCGGGGCTATCGTCGGCTAGATGGCCGAGGCGGAGCACTACTTCTCGCCGAGCCCCGGCTCGCGGCGCCGCCAACGCACCGTCACCCTGCGGTTGCCGGACCTGACGCTGGACCTGCGCACCGACCGCGGGGTGTTCTCCGCCAACCGCATCGATCCCGGCACGCTGCTGCTGCTGAAACACGCGCCGCTGCCCCCGGCGCCGCCCGGCAACGGCAGCGCGGCGGCCGGCCGGGTGCTGGCCGACGTGGGCTGCGGCTACGGACCCATCGCCGTGACACTCGCCCTGCGGGCACCGGACGCCACTATCTGGGCGACCGACGTGAACGAGCGGGCCCGCGAATTGGCCGTCGCCAACCTCGCCGCAGCCGGCGTGGCGGTCGCCGAAAGCCCCGATCCGGTGAGCCTCAACGGCCGAGCCCGGGTGTGCGCCCCCGCGGAGATCCCGCCGTCGCTGCGTCTCGACGCCATCTACTGCAATCCCCCCGTGCGCATCGGCAACGCGGCTCTCGACGAACTGCTGCGGGAGTGGTTGAGCCGCCTGCGCCCCGGCGCGTTTGCCGTACTGGTGATGCACAAGAACCTGGGTGCCGACTCGCTGGCGCGCCGGCTCGCGGCCGCGGGCACCGAGCCCCGGCGACTGGCGATCGGCGGCGGCTACCGCGTGCTGCAGGTGCCCGCCGGCGACGAGCCATGAGCACCGAGCGCTCCCGCGTGACCGTCGCCGGCACCGCCGTGTCGCCGGACCACTACATCGGCGGTCGCCGGGTGGCCTCGACGGAGACCTTCGAGGTGCGGTCACCGCTGGACTGGTCGCTGAAGCTGGCCGACGTCTCCGCCGGCGACGCCGGGACCGCAGCCGCCGCCGTGGAGGCGGCGTGCGAGGCGGCCGAAGGCTGGGCTGCGCTGGGGGTGACCGGGCGGGGCGCCTACCTGCGCCGTCTGGCCGACCTGATCGACGAGACGGTTGGACCACTGGCGGCTGTGGAGTGCCTCGACATGGCCATGCTGCTGGAGAGCCTCCGGGAGCGGGTGATCGCCAGAGGTGCCCGGAACTTCCGGGCCTACGCCGAGCTGGCCGAGCAGCACCACGAACGCACCTGGTCCTCACGGGGGACCCACAACCGCGTGGAACGGATGCCGGCGGGGCCGGCGGTGATCATCACCCCCTGGAACGCCCCGTTCATGCTGGCCACCTGGAAGGTGGCGCCGGCGCTGGCGGCCGGCAACCCGGTGTTGCTGAAGCCGGCCGAATGGTCGCCGCTGTCGGCCAGCCTCCTTGCGGACCTGGCACACGAAGCCGGACTGCCCCCGGGCGTGCTGAACGTGGTACAGGGCCGGGGCGCCGAGGTGGGCGCCGCCCTCGTG
>JAGWAK010000017.1:0-30333 GCA_021296435.1 Acidimicrobiia bacterium | reverse complement strand
GGACGCCGACATCGAGGCGGCCGCACGCACCGCGGCCGGGCAGTACGACGACTCCGGGCAGGTGTGCCTGGCGGGGACCCGCCTCCTGGTGGCCGAAGGCATCCTCGGGGAGTTCCTGGAGCGCTTCGAGGCCCACGCCGGAGCCCACGTGCTGGGCGACAGCCGCGACTCCGCCACCACCATCTCGCCCCTCATCCACCCCGACCACCTGGCGAGGGTGGAGGGCTTCGTGGAGCGGGCCAGCGCCGGCGGCGATGAGGTGCTGCGGGGTGGGCGCCGCAGCCGTCCCGACGGCCTCTGGTACGAGCCGACGCTGATCCATCCGGCGAGCAATGACAGCGAGATCGTGCAGAGAGAGGTGTTCGGCCCGGTGCTCACACTGCAGACCTTCGCGGACGAAGCGGAGGCGGTGCAGTTGGCGAACAGCACGCGCTACGGGCTCTCCGGCGTCGTCTTCACCGGCTCGGCGGAGCGGGCCGAGCGAGTGGGCCGGGCCGTGCGCGCCGGGACGGTGTGGGTGAACTGTTTCCTGGTGCGCGACCTGACGGCCCCGTTCGGCGGCTGCGGCATCAGCGGCCTCGGCCGGGAGGGCGGGGACTACGCCCTGGACTTCCACAGCGACCTGAAGACCCTGCAGATCCGCGACGGCACCACCGCGTAGCCTGACCGCGCCTCATGACTTCGACCGTGCCGCCGACTCCTCCTGACCGCCAGCGCGAACTCGTGGCGCTCGTCGCCGATCTGGGGCCGACGTTCGCCGAGCGCGCCGCGGGGTACGACCGCGACGCCCGCTTCCCCACGAGAACTACGCCGACCTCCGCGCCGCAGGGCTGCTGGGCCTCTGCGTCCCTGCCCACTATGGCGGCCTCGGCGCCGACTTCGCCACCTACGGGTTGGTGTCGGAGGAACTGGGCCGCCACTGCGGATCCACGGCCCTCACCTTCAACATGCACACCGCCACCATGCTGCTCTGCGGTCAGATCGCCGACGACCTGGAGATGTCGCCGCCTGAACGCGCCAGCCACGAGCGCCGCCGGGCGGCGATGTATGCCGGCGTTGTCAACGACGGTCACATCCATGCACAGCCCTTCAGCGAGGGCAACGCCCCAGGTGCCACCGCGGGCGTCAGCACGACGGCTGCGCCCGTCGACGGCGGCTGGCGGCTGAACGGGCGCAAGATCTTCGCCTCGCTCTCGCACGCGGCTGATCGCCACAACGTGATCTGCGTCACTCCCGACGATCCCACGATCCGCTTCATGAGTGTGCCGACCGACAGCGAGGGACTCCGGTTCAGCGGCGACTGGGACCCGCTGGGCATGCGCGGGACCGTGTCGTTGACGCTCCTGATGGAGAACGTCTTCGTGCCGAGCGACGCCGAGCTGCTGCCCCCCGGCGTGTTCGATCAGGTGGCGTTCCGCTGGCCGCACTTCTACCTGACGCTGTCCTTCACGTACCTGGGAATCATGCGCGCCGTCATGGACTTCACTACCGACTACCTCACGGGACGCACCGGCCCCGGAGCCCGCCGGGACAACCCCCAGAAGCAGGCCGGCTGGGCGCAGATGCAGCTCGCCTACGAGCAGAGCCACGCCCTGTCCCGGCGGGTGCAGCGCGAGGCCGGGCCGGACCCATCGCCGGAAGCGGTGCGCCGGGCCTGGGCCGCCATGGTCTCGGTGATGGAGACCGCTCCGGAGTTGGCCGGCTTGGCGGTGCGAGTCTGCGGGGGACGCTCGCTGCTGCGCCCGGCTCCCCTGGAGCGCCTCTACCGGGATGCCCGCTGCGGGGCCACGATGCTGCCGTGGAGCGTGGAGGCGTGCCTGGAGCGCCTCGGGCGTGCCGGGCTGTTCGACACCGAGGACACCGGGCCCCACGCCTGAGCGACAGAGCCGACCCCATCCGGTTGCGGCACGGAGATCATGTCGCTGCCCCTAATTCCGGCCTTCGCCGGAATAAGGGGATGAGGGTCGCCAACGGCTCCGGGAAGGCCTCAGGCGAGCCGGACGCGCACCGGCAGGTGCTTGATTCCGCTGATGAAGTTGGAGCGCAGCCGCTCGGGCGGACCGGCGGGCTCGATGGAGGCCACCCGCGGCAGCAACTCCTCCAGCGTGAGGCGCACCTCCATGCGCGCCAGCCACGCCCCGAGGCACAGGTGCGGGCCGTTGCGCCCGAAGGCCACGTGGTCGTTGGGGGTGCGGCCGATGTCGAAGCGATAGGGGTCGTCGAACCGGCGCTCGTCGTAGTCGGCGGCGACCCACCACAGCACCACCTTGTCGCCTTCCCGCACCAGCCGATCCCCCACCTCGACGTCGGCGGTGGCGGTGCGCCGGAAGTGCATCGTGACCGTCGTCCAGCGCAGAATCTCCTCAGTGGCCTGCGGGATCAGCGACGGATCCTCCCGCAGCCGCTCGAGTTGGTGGGGATGGTCCAGCAGGGCCTGCAGGCCGCCGGTGACGGTGTAGCGGGTGGTGTCGTTGCCTGCGGCCACCAGCAGCGCGAAGAAGTTGTTGAACTCCAGGTCGCTCAGCGGTGAGCCGTCGGAGGTGGGCGCCAGCAGGCGACTGATGACATCGTCGCCGGGCCGCTGACGCCGCAGCGCCGCGGCCTCTTGGGCGTAACGGAACACCTCGAGGCCGGCCGGGCTGCGGAACGGGATCAAGCGGAACTCCTCGGTGTCGGTGAGGTCCACCACGTGGTCGGTGTACTCCGGGTCGGTGTTGGAGAGGAGCTGGTCGCCCCAGACCACCAGTTGCTCGGCGTCGGCGTCGGGCACGCCCAGGAGGCGGCCGAGCATCCGCATCGGCAACTGCCGGGCGATCTCGGTGACGAAGTCGAACTCGTCGTGCTCCAGCGCCTCGAGGATGACCGAGCGGGCCAGATCTCGAATGGCGTCCTCGTAACGGTCCACCGTCTTGCGGGTGAAACCCCTATTGACCAGCCGGCGCAAGCGCGTGTGGGCGGGCGGGTCGAGCTCCATCATGGTGCACCGGGCCTCGGTCTCCTCGGCGTCCATCTCCTCCAGGCGGATGCCCCGTGTGGAGGTGAAGGTTTCCCAGGCGTTGTTCGCCCGGACGACATCTCCGTAGCGAGTCAGCGCCCAAAACCCCGAGCCGTCGCTCTCCTCCCACCACGAGACCGGATCCTCGTCGCGCAGGCGGTGGAACGTGGCGTAGGGCACGCCGGCCGTGAAGGTGTCGTGGCTGGTGAGGTCGGCGTGGCCGTCGTCGCTGTCGGGGGTCCAGGGGTGCCGCGGAATCATCCGGTCATCGAGAGGTGGGCTCCAGCGTCGTACCGCCGCTCCATGAGGTGCCGACGCTGCGCCAGTAGCCACCGATCATCTCCTGGGGCGCCAGGCGGATGAGCTCCTCGGTCGGTGAGTCGAAGACCTCCAGCGTGGCCTCGCCCCAGAAGGCCGGGCCCAGTTCGGTGTCGTAACCCCGCATGGTCACGATCTCGTGCAGGGAGTCGCTGCCGTCGGACTCGATGGCGGGAAAGAAGCGGTGGTGCAGCATGGGCAGGGCATTGACGAAGCCGGCGTTGTCGCTGGGGCCGCTGATCTGGAAGGTGGCCTCGATGAGCCGCCGGCCGGCCGCGGCGCAGGTCGCCCCGAAGCGCCCGCCGGGCTCCAGCCGGGGCCCGGCCCGGCCCACCGTCACCGGACGCGTCAACCAGATGTCGCCGAACTTCTTGGGATAACCCTGCACGTGACCCCGCACCATGGCGAAGTCCTTGTCCACCCAGATGTAGACGCAGCGGCTGTACGTCTGGTCGCGGTAACCGCACCGCACCACCACGAAGCACTCCTTGTACTGCGCTCGGGTGGGATCGAGGAGTTCCTCGAAGCCGTCGGAGCAGGATTGCCAGTCGGCCCAGACCACGGCAACCGCTCCGGGATCCTCGGCAGCGGGCGACAGGGGTGGCGGCAGCAACTCGGCCACCGCCTCGGGGTCGGTGCGGTATTCGATTGTGAGCATGTCGCCGGAGTAGTGCCAGGGAGGGGCGGGAACGAGACCCGACGCGCCGGTGGCCGACCGGGGGAATGCGAAACCTTGCAGGTCGGAGCCCGACACGCCTGCGAGTATATGCTTTGGTCCCAAATGAATTCGAGAGGTGTCCGCACAGGGCGGCGTGCGGGGCAGATCTCGCCGCTGAGCAGTAGGTTCCGGCCTTCGCCGGAACGATGGTGCGGCCCTGCAGAGGACATGAGGAGGCTCCATGAGCGAGCGACGCAGGATCCTGCTTGACGGCGCCGCCACGACGGTCACTGTCGAGGGAGACCTTCTCGTGGCTGTCGACGGGCGCTCGGTGGCCAAGGCCGAGGCGGTCCACCTGCCGCCCTGCGTTCCCAGCAAGATCATCTGCGTGCACCTCAACCACACCAGCAGGGTGCGCGAGTTCATGGCGACGCTCCCTCCGGCGCCCACCTACTTTCACAAGCCGATCTCGTCGCTACTTGGACACCGGGGCCACGTGGTCCGCCCGGAGCGTTGCAAGTACCTCAACTACGAGGGCGAGGTGGTGATCGTCATCGGCCGGCCGTGCCGCAACATCAGCCCCGATGAAGCCGGCGCCTACATCGCCGGCTACACGATCGGCAACGACTTCGGGTTGCACGACTTCCGCGACACCGACGCGGGCTCGATGCTGCGGGTGAAGGGCTCCGACACGATGTGTCCGGTGGGCCCGGGACTGGTGGAGGGCTGGGATTTCCGCGACAAGACACTGCGCACCTTGGTGAACGGCGAGGTGCGCCAGGAGGGCAACACCTCTGAGATGACCTGGGACATGCACTACCTGATGGCCGACCTGGCCCGCACCATCACCCTGCTGCCGGGCGACATGGTGTTCAGTGGCACCCCTGCGGGCTCGCGCCCGGCGGAACCCGGCGACGTGGTGACCGTGGAGGTGGAGGGCCTCGGAGCGCTCAGCAACACCGTCGTGGCCGGACCCATACCTGTGCGCGACGACTGTGGCGCCCAGCCCAGCGAGTCCGAGGAGGTCATTTCAACGGCCTTCGGGGGCGACTGGGAGTTCCGCGGCATCCGCCCGCCGAGGCGCGACTGACACCGCTACCGGGCGGGCAGAGACCTGCTCGGAGGCCGGATCGGGGATACTGCTCCCGCGCCCGGCGACTTCCTCGTCAGACGCCCGATCACACCCTAATCGTTTGTATCCAAACGAATTATGTGGCACTCTTTGGGGCGGGCTCGCACCACCGACGTGTGCGGGCACGGGGCAAGGAAGGGAAGACCGATATGCGGCGTGTATCCACCTGGCGCAAACTCCTGGTAGCGGTCGCGGCGGCGACGCTCCTCGTCGCGGCCTGCGGCACCGATGACGAGGAGGCGGCCCCCGCTCCTCCCCCACCCCCGGCCACCGAGGCGCCCCCGCCACCTCCGGAGCCCGAACCGCCCCCGCCTCCGCCGGAGCCGGAGCCACCGGCGCCGGCACCCGAGCCGGAGGAGCCGGCAGCCATGGGCTTCGACATCGACGCCGTCCTGGCCGCCGACCTCAACGACTGCGCTCCAGCACCCAGCGGCGACCCGTTGAAGATCGGCTTCGCCGCCGACCTCTCCGACCTGGGTGGTTTCGCGGATGCGCCCGCCAGCCAGGCGGCCGACTACTTCGTCGACCTCATCAACTGCGTTGGCGGCGTGAACGGCACCCCGCTGGAGTTGACGATCCAGAACATCGAGGGCGACCCCGACGTCACCCAGCGCGCCGCCCAAGACCTGCTGGACGCCGGCGTATCGGCGATCCTCGGGCCGCCGTTCCCGGACTTCGGTTTCCCGCTGCTACAGGTCACCGCCGGCCAGGTGCCAGTGCTGTTCGTGGCCTCCACCGAGCCGACCCTGTCGGATCCGGCACAACTGGCGTTCCTGGTGGCCTTCGACGACACCGCCCAGGCCAGCGCCGCGGCGGAATTCGCGCTCGACCAGGGCTGGACCACGGCCGCCACGTTCTCCTCGCCCGGCCCCAACTTCGGTTACAACCCCGAGATCTTCACCGAGGTCTTCGAGGCGGGCGGCGGCACCGTGATCGCCGACTACAACTACGTACCCATCGAGGATGTGGACTTCTCGTCGCAGGCCAACGAGATGGCCAACCTGGACGCGCCCCCCGACGTGGTGTACAGCGCCATGCTGGCCTTCCAGGCGGCGATCCTGCGCGGCCAGCTGGACGGCGTCGGCGTGGACACCAGGTTCCTGATCACCGACGCCTTCGAGGCCACCGGCGGCTACGCCGAGGGCGAGGCCACCGAGGGCTTCTACCACACCACCCACTCCTTCCCCGCAGCGGGCAGCCGCGTCGTGATCCTCGACGAGGGATTCGAGGCCGCCACCGGCGCCGCCCTCGAGAACCCGTCCTTCGGAGGTCTGGCCGCCGACGCCATCGCCATGGTGATCGACGCCTTCCTGCGCACCGGCTCGCACGACCCGGCAGTTATCGGCGCAGCCATCGCCGAAGCGCAGGGCGTCGAGGGCGTGACCGGCGTGCTGTCGTATCCCAGCGGCAGCGGCTCCCCCGAAAAGCCCGTCTACGTTCACCAGGTCGTGAACGGAGAACCTTCCCTGGCGGCGACCATCGGCTGAGCGCCGACCGGCGATCTGACTCCGGGCCCGGCGGGTACAGCCTGCCGGGCCCGTCCCGTTCGGGGGCGAGCCGTCGGCGCAAAGCGTGAGACAATCGCGTGCATGCTCGAGATCGAACCGCGCGCCGACCTGATCATTGCGATCTCCGGGCGCCGAGCGGCCTCGTGGAGCGCTGAAGTTCTGCCATGACCGAACTCCTCCAGCAACTCGTCGACGGGATCGGGCGCGGCAGCATCTACGCCCTGCTGGCGCTGGGCATCGCCGTAATCTTCGGCGTCATGCACCTCGTGAACTTC
The DNA here is from genome assembly GCA_021296435.1 of Acidimicrobiia bacterium. GTDB lineage: Bacteria > Actinomycetota > Acidimicrobiia > Acidimicrobiales > CATQHL01 > VXNF01. The sequence goes on along the minus strand of JAGWAK010000017.1, from coordinate 23,447 downwards.
GCACACGGGGAACTCATCACCGTCAGCGCCTACGTGAGCTACGCGCTCTTCACGCTGGGGCTGGACTGGTGGGTGCTGGTGCCGGCAATCCTGGCGTCCTCGATGCTGACTGCGCTCGGGATCGAGTTCGCCGCGTTCCGCTGGGTTCGCAACTCCTCGGACTTCACGATGGTCCTCACGTCGTTCGGCGTGCACTTCGTGGTCCAGGCGATCTTCGTCATGGCCGTGTCGGCCAACCGGCGCACCTTCGCCCGGCCGGGTTGGCTGTTCGAGACCGTCAGCGTGGGCGGGGTGAACCTGGAGATCTATGACCTCGTGGTCATCGGCTTCACACTCATCACGCTCGCCGGAACCGTGTGGCTGGTGCGCCGCACGATGTTCGGCATGACGCTGCGCGCCGCAGCGGAGGACTTCGAGGCGGCCCGACTGATGGGTGTGCGCAGCAACCGGGTCATCCGGGGGGCGTTCGTGTTGTCGGGGATCCTGGCCGGGGTGGCCTCGATCTTCTGGCTGATGCGAACCGGTCAGGCAGACCCGACCGCCGGTCTCACCCCCATGCTGAAGGGTGTCCTGGCAGCCCTCATCGGGGGCCTGGGCAGCCTCGGGGGCGCCGTCCTGGGTGGTCTTGCGCTGGGGCTCGTGGAGGTCCTGCTGATCTCGCGCCTGCCCGACGGTCTGGTCGGCCTCACCGACGGGATGGTGTTCGTGTGCATCGCCCTGTTGTTCGTCTTCCGCCCGCAGGGCATGGTCACCATCCGCCGGGCCGAGAGGGTGTGACCGAATCGATGGCCCCTCCCCCTCGACGCCTCCCGGCCACCGCCAAGGGCTGCGGCATGCGCAACGATCCGGCCCGCCACGTGCTGAGACCGGTCCTGGGATCGGTCGTCCTCTTCGGGCTGTTGGTGGGCGGCGCCCTGGCCTACACGTCCACCGGCGGGGCGGCTCGCGACGACCTCGTCACGCAGATGCTCATCAACGCCATCGTCGTCACCGGGATCGGGGTCTACGTAGGCAACACCGGCGTGATGTCGTTCGGCCACATCGGCTTCGGCGCCATCGCCGGGTACACGTTCGCCGTCCTCGCCATCTCGCCCGAGCGCAAAGCCCAGATCATCCCCGACGCCCCGTTCGGCCTGGCCGACGTGAGCCTGCATCCCGCGATGGCGACGCTCGCGGCGATAGGCGTGACGCTCGTGGCGGCGTTCATCATCGGGCTGGGTCTCACCCGCTCGGGCGCGCGCACCGGGGCGATCTCCGCGGCCGTCATCACGCTGGCGCTCCTCTTCGTGGTGCACGAGGTGGCTCGCAACTGGACCGATCTCACCGGCGGGGGCCGCTCGGGCATCTCCTTCAGCCTCGGCAACAAGCTGGAGAGCCGGACCTGGATCTACGTGCTGCTCTTCGTCTCGATCCTGGTTGCCCGGCTGTTCCGCCAGACCCGCGTGGGCCGCCTGGCCCAGGCGGCGCGGGAGGACGATCTGGCGGCCCGGGCCGTGGGTATCAACCCCGCCACCCAGCAGATGGTGGCGCTGCTGCTGTCGGTCGTGATCGTGGCCGTGGGCTCCGCACTCCGCGTCTACGTGCTAGGTGTCATCACACCGCGCTTCTTCTTCTTCGAGTACACGCTCATCACGCTGGCGATGCTGATCGTCGGCGGACGGAACAGCGTCACCGGGGCGCTACTGGGCGTCGTCGTCATGACGATCGGCCTGGAAGGGATGCGCTACGCGGCGGGCCCGGATGTGAACGTGGCGGCCCTGGACTGGCTGCTGCGCGACGGGCTCACTGGGATCTTCCTGGGCGGGGCGATGTTGGGCTTCATGATCTTCCGATCGTCGGGCCTGCTGGACGACTGGGAACTCGACACCTGGCTGCTGCGCCGCCGGTGGCGCCGGCGATCGGTCGGGTCGGACACGCCGCCGGTGGCCGCGGAGTCCCCGCCGGCGCAGGCGAGCTCACTCGCCGCCTCGGACGTCACCGTGGACTTCGGCGGTTTCCGCGCTCTCGAAGGTGCCCACGTCGGCGTGGAAGGTGACGAGGTCGTCGGCCTGATCGGCCCCAACGGCGCCGGCAAGACCACGCTGCTGAACGTGATCGGTGGTGTCGTGGTGCCGAGTTCGGGCCGCTGCATCGCCGCCGGTCGGGATCTCACAGGGGCCACCCCCCACGTCGTGGCCCGCGGGGGCCTGGTGCGCACCTTCCAGAATCTGCGGCTCTTCGGCTCGTTGACCACCCTGGAGAACGTCGAGATCGCGGCCCTCGTCGCCGAGCGTCACCGGCCCGGCCGAGCGGGGCCGGACGCCGAGACCCTGCTGCGCGGCGTCGGACTCTGGGAGCTCCGTGAGCGCCGCGCCCGCGAGCTGGACTACGGCAACGCGCGGCGCCTGGAGTTGGCGCGGGCGGCGGCGGCCCGGCCCGATTTCCTGCTCCTGGACGAGCCCACGAGCGGGATGAGCGACGCCGAGTCGCTGGAGATGATTCACCGGGTGCGGACCACGGCCGGCGCCATCGGTGCGGGGGTCCTGGTCATCGACCACGACCTGAACTTCATCATCGGGATCTGCGACCGGGTCTACACCCTCGATCAGGGGAAGGTCATCGCCGTCGGCACGCCGGCGGAGATCCAGGCCAACCCCCTCGTGCAGGCCGCCTACCTCGGCTCGGACGCCGGCAGGGATCGGGGAGGACCATGACCGCAGCGACTGCCCCCGTCACCGGCGGGCGTGGCGGGCTCACCGTGGCCGGTGCCTGCCGGCGCCCGACGACACGCGAGACGGAGACCTGATGCGAGCGATGCTGCTTACCGAGTTCGGCGCCCCGGTGCGCCTCGTCGAGGATCATCCCGATCCGGCGCCCAATGGCGGTGAGGTGATCGACGTGATCGCCTGCGGTGTCTGCGGTTCCGACCTGCACATCTCCGACGGCCTGTTCCCCATCGCCCTGCCGCGGATCCTCGGACACGAGGTGACCGGCATGCACCCCCGGCTGGGGCCGGTGATGGTCTATGCCCCGTGGGGGTGCGGCCGCTGCGCCGACTGCAGGTCCGAACTGGAGATGATCTGCGCCGACGCGGCCGAGGCCGGCATCTTCTCCGACGGCGGCTACGCCGAGCGGATGGCTGTTCGGGACGTCCGCTACCTCGCACCGCTCGGCGATCTCGACGCGGTCACCTCGGCTCCCCTGGCGTGTGGCGGCCTGACCGCATACCGGGCCGTCGGGCACACGCTGGACCTACTGCGGCGCCGCGGCCCCGGCACCCGGGCCACCGTGATCGGCGCCGGCGGGCTGGGGCAGTTCGCCATCCGCTACCTGCGACTGCTCAGCGACGCCACCGTGGTGGCCGCCGACATCTCGGCGGCCAAGCGCGCCACCGCCACCGAGATCGGGGCGCACGAGACCGTCGATCCCGCCGACGGGATCCCGCCGACCGAGGTCGTGCTGGACTTCATCGGTGCCGATGCCACCCTTGCGCAGGCGGCGGGCGCGGTGCGCAAGCGCGGCATGGTGGTCGTCATCGGGCTGTTCGGCGGGAGGATCCCGTGGGGCTTCGGCGCCTGGCCCCACGAGGTGGCGTTCATGAACAGCGTGTGGGGCAGCCGGGCCCAACTCGACGAGTTGCTGGCACTGGCCGCCCGCGAGCCGTCGATCATCCAGCCAGTGGAAACCATAGGATTCGAGCGGGCCGCGGACGCGCACAGGCGGGTGCGCGCCGGCGATGTGCGGGGCCGGCTGGTTCTGACGGTCGGCGGCACGTGAGGCGGGTGCGACCGATGGATCCGGGGAGCCCGCTGACCGTCGCCGGCAACCAGTTCGAGGTGAGCGCGCCCAGCCTGTACCTCGACGGGATTCCCCACGACCGCTTCGCCGCCATGCGCGCCGCGCCCGGCCTCACCTGGCATCCGTACGAGGCGGGCGGCTTTTGGGCCGTCACCCGTCATCGAGACGTGCGCGCCGTGTCACGGAACCCGGAGCTCTTCTCGTCGGAGATCGGGCACACCAACCTCTGGGATCTCGAGGCCGACGCCCTCGAGGCGCGCCGTTCGCTCATCGACACCGACCCACCGGACCACACGCGGCTTCGACGCATCGTCAGCGGGCACTTCACGCCCCGCAACGTGACTCGCTTCGCTGCGGCGACGCGGGCCCTCGCCGCGGAGCTGCTGGACGGTTTCGTCGCCGCCGGTGGCGGGGACTGGGTCACGGCGGTGGCGGCGCCGCTGCCGATCCGGGTCATCATGCTGATGCTCGGCATACCCGAGGACGATGCCGAGTACCTCGTGGAGCTGTCGGACTATCTCGTAGAGGGCACGGGCGACCGACCTACGCTGGCGCCCGACGCCTTCGGCAACACCACGCCGCTGCGCCTGCTGCCCTTTGGGAGTCCCGCCAGCCATGCCCTCTTCATCTACGGCGAAGAGCTGGGTGAGCGTCGCCGCACCGAGCCTGCCGAGGATCTGGTGAGCGAGTTGGTGCGAGCCGTCGACGGCGGCCGTCTCAGCCCGGCCGAGTACCGGAACTTTTTCCAGCTTCTCGTCTTCGCGGGCAACGAGACGACCCGCACCGCCCTCGTGCACGGCGCGCTGGCCCTCGCCGAACAGCCCGAAGAGCTTCGGCGCCTCCACCGGCATCCGGAGCTCGCCGCCGGCGCCACCGAGGAGGTGCTCCGCTGGGCCACGCCGGTGCTGCACATGCGCCGCACGGCCCGCTGCGACACCGCCCTGGCGGGCACCGAGGTCGCCGCCGGGGACAAGGTGGTGATGTGGTACGCCTCGGCCAACCGCGATCCGGAGACCTTCGCCGACCCGTTCCGCTTCGACGTGGCCCGCTCGCCGAACGAGCACTTCTCCTTCGGCGGCGGGGGGCACCACTTCTGCCTCGGCGCATCACTGGCCCGCATGGAGATCATGGTGCTGGTCGAGGAAATCCTGAAGCGGGGCATCGGCCTGCGCCGGATTGGCGAGCCGCAGCGGATCGCCTCGAACTTCGTACACGGCGTAGCGTCGGTGGCCATGGAGCCGGTGGAGATGGAACCGTGAGCGCGCCGCTGGAGGGCGTCCTGGTGGTCACGCTCGAGAACGCCGTCTCGGCGCCGTTCACGACCCGGCATCTGGCCGACCTCGGCGCCAGGGTGCTGAAGGTGGAGCGCCCGCCGCACGGCGACTTCGCCCGTGACTACGACAGCAGGCTGGACGGCGAGTCCACCTACTTCGTGTGGGGCAACCGGGGCAAGGACAGCATCGCGCTCGACCTGAGCGACGCGTCCGAACGGGAACGCTTCGACGAACTGGTCGCCGGAGCCGACGTGTTCGTCCAGAACCTCTCCCCCGGCGCGGCCCGGCGCGCCGGCATCCTCGCCGAGCAGCTCGTCGCCCGCCACCCTCACCTGATCGCCTGTGACATCTCGGGCTACGGCACCGACGGGCCGCGGGCCGACGACAAGGCTTACGACCTGATCATCCAGGCCGAGGCGGGCGCTGTCGCGCTGACCGGCGACCCCGAGCAGATGAGCAAGGTCGGCTTCTCCGTCGCCGACATCTGCGCCGGGATGTATGCCCTGAGCGCCATCCTGGCGGCGCTGCACCGGCGCGCCGTGACCGGTGAGGGCGCGGCGATCTCGCTGTCGATGCTGGAGTGCCTCGCCGAGTGGACCGCACCGCAGACCTACGCCTCGGTCGCCGACGGCGCTCCACCCACCCGGTCCGCCAGGCGTCACTCGCTCATCGCCCCCTACGGCCTGTTCGAACTCGCCGACGGCTCGGTGATCATGCTGGCGGTGCAGGCCAACCCGGAATGGGTGGCGCTGGCAACCGACGTGATGATGCGTCCCGAACTGGCGACCGACCCGCGCTTCGCCACTAACGAGGCCCGCGTCGAGAATGTCGACGAACTCGAGGAGGCGATCTGTGCCGCCTTTGCCGCGGAGCCGGCTCCCGACGTGCGGGCGAAGCTTCGCTCGGCGCGCATCGCCGTCGGCAGCGTGAACGGGCCGCTGGAGGTGGCGAACCACGAGCAGTTCCGGGCACGTGATCGCTTCGGCACCGTCGAGATTCCCGGTGGCACGGCAACCGTGCTTCGACCTCCATTCAACATCAGCGGTGCGGGCGAGCCACGGGCGAGCGTGCCCGCACTCGACGAGCACGACCCCGACTTGGTGGCCGACCTGGTCGAACGTGCCCGGAGCCGAGCGCCGGGCGGCGATCGCGCCCCGGCAGCGAACAGCGGCACCTAGAGGATCGGTCGGATGCTCGAGATCGAGTCGCTCACCAGCCGGTACGGGTCGATTGCCGCGTTGCGGGCTGCCACGCTACGCGTGGGGGAGGGCGAGATCGTGGGAGTGATCGGACCGAACGGCGCCGGCAAGACCACGCTGCTGAATTCGATCGCCGGGTTGCTGAGCCCCGCCGGCGGGAGGGTGCGGCTGGAGGGCTCCGACGTGACCGGCGCGGCGCCCGACAGGATGCTGCGTGCGGGCGTGGCCCTCGTGCCCGAGCACCGCCGCCTCTTTGCCGACCTCACCGTGCGCGAGAACCTCCTCGTGGCGGGAATCACAGCCACCGCCCGCCAGCGCGCCGAGCGCCTGGAGGAGATGGCCGAACTGTTCCCGGTGTTGGGCGTCCGGCGCGACACGCCCGCCGGCTTTCTCTCCGGCGGGGAGGCTCAGCAGCTCGCCATCGCCCGCGCCCTCATGAGCGCCCCCCGGATACTGCTCATGGACGAACCCTCCCTCGGACTCGCCCCCACGCTCGTGGACCTCGTGTTCAGCCTCATCGACCGGCTGGCCGCCGCCGGGCGCACCCTGCTGGTGGTCGAGCAGAACGCTCATCGCATGCTCGCCGCCTGCGACCGGGCCTACATCATGCGCACCGGCGAGATCGCCGCCGAAGGCGCGGGGCACAGCCTGCTCCAGCGCACCGACCTGTTCGAGACCTACCTCGGGCCCTCCGGCTGACCGGTCACGCCTGCGGTGCCGCTCAGAGATAGGGCAGGTACGAGTCGAGTTCCCAGTCGGTCACGTGGGCGGTGAACTGCTCCCACTCGGTGCGCTTGACCGCCACGAACTGTGCCACCGCCTCGGCTCCGAAGGCTCCGACGAACGTCTCGTCGCCCTCCAACTCGTCGAGGGCCTCCGCCAGGCTTCCTGGAACGTGCACATCGCAGCTGACGTTCTCGAGACCGTCGAGGGTCTCCGGCGGTGGGCACTCCAGTTCATCGAGCACCCCGAGCCGGCTGGCCGTCAGGACCGCGGCGGCCGCGATCTGCGGGCTGGCCGCCGGGTCGGCAAGTCGGTTCTCCAGCCGGGTCGAGGAACCGCGTTCGGGATTCACGCGCACCGTCGTGCAGCGGTGGTCGTGCCCCCAGTTCTGCCAGTAGCCGCACAGCTGAGCCGGCGCCAAGCGCTTGTAGGAGTTGACCGTGGGGCAGCACAGCGCCGTCATGGGCCGCAGGTAGGCCAACTGGCCGGCGATGCACTGCTTGGCGAGCGTCGAGAGGCCGTCGGGAGACGCCTCGTCCACAAGGGCGAAGTTCCCGGCGCCGTCCACGAAGCTCAGATTCACATGCAGACCGTTGCCGCCCCGGCCGGCGATCGGCTTGGGCAGGAAGGTGAGCAGTTGGCCCCGCTCCGCTGCAACCTCCCGCGCCATTGTCTTGAAGAGGAACGCCTCGTCGGCAGCCGCCATGGCGTCGTCATAGACCAGCGTGAACTCGAACTGGCTCTCGTCGAACTCGGCGTTCACCGACTCAAGGTGGAACCCGCATGCCCTCGCCCACGCCACGATCTCGCGGCAGATACCCGACGGGTCGCTGAAGTGGCCGGTGCCATAGACGAACGACCCCGGCGCCGGGTACGGGACCCAGCCGCCACCCTCGCCGGGCTGCATGACGTAGGCCTCGAACTCGTAACCCACCTTGGGGGTGTAGCCCAGGTCCTCCCACGCGGCCACGGCACGGCGCAACACCTCCCGGGGCGCGAACGGAATGGGCGCGCCCTCGAAGCTGACGTCGCCGACGACGACGCCGACGCCCTCCTCCCACCCGGGACGCACATCGTCGAGGCTGAAGTCGCAGGTCAGGTCGGGCATGCCCTCCAGGAAGCCCGCACCCGGCACGGGCCCCATGTAGCGGTCGTAGTTGAGCGCGAAGGAGGTGAGGCAGTGGCGCGCGCCGGTGGCCGCCGCGGCGGCGGGCAGGTACTTGCCGCGCGGCAGGTTCAGATGATCGGGCCAGAGCACGCGGATCTGCTGGTACTCGGCGCTCACGGCACACCTCCTGTGTCTCGTGTGATCGGTGAGGCTCGCGGCGTCGTACCACAGGCCATCGGTCGCGTCGAATCTGCCGCGGCGCACCCCGCAAGCCTGAGGGCGCTGATCCCGATGTGGGCGAGCGCGGGCCTCCGGCGGCAATCGAGGACCGGTACACCGTCGGGTGCGGGGGGCTGGCGTATTGTTGCGGCCATGCCGCGAGCCTTCGCCGCCGGCGACGACGAACTCGTCGAAGCCGAGCGGCGCATCCGCGCCGAGCTCGGCGCCCTCGACTTGGACATCGTGGCGCTGGCCGCCGTGTCGAACATCTTCCGGGCCGCCACCGCCGTGCGGAACCACATGGAGCGCGGCGTGCTCCGCCAGTACGAACTCTCCTGGAGCGCCTTCGTGGTGCTGTTCGTGCTGCGGGTCTGGGGCGAGCAGGAGTCCGGGCATCTGGCGGCCGAGGCGGGCATCACCGGTGGGACTCTCACCGGTGTGCTCAACACGCTGCAGCGCAAGGGGTACGCCGAACGTGCCCCACACCCGTCCGACGGCCGCCGGATGCTGGTGCGCACCACCGACTCGGGGCACCGCGTGGTCGACGAGATCATGCCCGCCTTCAACAAGCAGGAGGCGCTCGTGACGCGGGACCTCAGCGACATCGAGGCCACCCGGCTGGCCGCCTACCTACGGACGCTGCTGCGCACCGTTGCTGACCTGGACACATCCTGAAGCCGACCTCGACAACCCTCGCGAGAAACTGTTAGGGTCCAAACGATTCTACTCGAGCGTGCCCGGCGGTGGCGGCACGCCGACCCCGGGGAATGAGGCGACAGGCATGGGTGAGATCGTCGGTGCAGGGCTCGTATCGCACGTCCCGCCCATCGTGATGCCCCTGGCGGACCGCCGGCTGCTCAACGACGGCGAGGACTTCAGCCTCTGCGCCGGTCTCGAGCGCCTACGAGCCGAGCGCCTCGACGAGTTGCGACCCGACACCATCGTGGTGTTCGACACCCACTGGTTCAGCACCTTCGAGCACGTCTGCACGGCCCACGAGCGCCGTAGCGGCCTGTTCACCTCCGACGAGCTGCCGCGGGGCATGCGACAGATGCCGTACGACATTCCCGGCGATCCCGAGTTGGCATTCGGACTGGCAGCACTGGCGGACGCCCGCGAGGACACCTGGGTGCTGGCTTGCGACGACCCCTACCTGCCGATCCACTACCCCACCGTCAACCTGCTGGGGTATCTGCAGGGAGACGAGACCTGGGTGTCGGTGAGCATCTGCCAGACCGCCACGACCGAGGACTTCCTGCTGCTGGGCGAGCTCCTGGCGGCGGCGGTGGCGGGGCTCGACCGGCGCGTCGTGCTACTGGCCTCCGGGGGCCTCAGCCACCGGTTCTGGCCGCTGCGTGAACTGCGCGCGCACGAGTCGGCGGATCTGCGGAACATCAGCAGCCCCGAGGCGCGGGCCGCCGATGAGCATCTCATCGAGCAGCTGCGCGCCGGCGACCATGCCGACGTGCTGGCGGGCGTGGACGGTTTCCGCAGGCACGCACCAGAGGGGTTCTTCGGCCACTACCTGATGATGGTGGGGGCGCTGGGCGGCGCCGCCTGCCGGGCGCCGGGCGAGATGTTCTCCGCCTACGAGTCGGCGGCGGGAACCGGGCAGGCGCACGTCTGGTTCGACCGGCCCGCCGGCGGCTGGAAGGCTTGAGGCCCGCCGCACCCACAGGCCAAGATGATGATCTGAGGAGGCTTCATGAGATTCGCCAACGTGTCCGGACGGGCCGGCCTGGTGCTGGACGGCCGGATGGTCGACATCGCTGAGGCCTCCGATGGCGCTCTCAGTTCGGATCCGATGATGGCCGCCGACCTGGCCAACCATCCCCGATTGCAGGCTCTGGCAGCCGCAGTGGACCCGGCGGACTGGCCCGAACTGCGACCAGCCGACCTGGGGCCGCCTGTCCCGCGACCCGGAAAGATCATCGCCATGGCCCTCAACTACCGGAGCCACGCGGAGGAGGCCGGCAAGGCGATCCCCACCGAGCCGCATGTCATGGCCAAGTTCCCCACCTGCATCTGCGGCCCCTCCGACGACGTGCCGATCGGTGACCTGGCGATGGTCGACTACGAGGTGGAACTCGTGGTCGCTGTGGGGCGCCGCTGCAAGGGCGTCGCCGCGGCCAATCCCTGGCAGCACATCTCGGGCCTCACCTGCGGCAACGACGTCAGCGACCGCAACGAGCAATTCCGCCCGCCGGTGAAGCAGTTCTCCCTCGCCAAGAGCTACGACGCCTTCGGACCCATCGGCCCCACCATGATCACGCCCGACGAGGTCGCCAATCCCGACGATCTGGCGGTCAGTTGCCGGGTGGACGGCGAGCTGCGCCAGCAGGCCCGCACCAGCGACTTCATCTTCGACGTGGGCTACCTCATGGCGTGGCTGTCGCGCTACGGCACCCTCGAGGTCGGCGATCTGAGCTTCACCGGCACCCCCGGGGGCGTGGGCGACTCGATGGACCCGCCGACATACTTGCGACACGGCCAGGTGATGGAGATCCAGATCGAGGGGATCGGCACCATGCGCAACCGCATCGTGGCCGGGGAGGGCTGATCCGTGCGCGTCGTCGTCAGCGGCGACAGGAGTTCCACCTACGGCGGCCTCTTCACCGGTCACGTGGCGTTGGAGATGCTGCACGCCACCGACAGCGACGACGAACCCGACACCGCTCACGTGCACTTCAGCGGCGGGGCGGTCACGAACTGGCACAGCCACCCCGGGGGGCAGCTGATCTACGTAGCGGCAGGGCGCGGCCGCGTCGGCACCGACGCCGACGGCGCCGTGCTGCTGGAGCCCGGAACCCTGGTCGTGGCCCCGCCGGACGAGCGCCACTGGCACGGCGCGGCGGGCGGTGCAGACTGCACGCTCCTGTGCGTTACCTGGGGCACAACCTGCTGGTCCGACGAGGCCCCCGACCTCGGCGACTGACGGCGCAGACCGGAATCCGGTCTCGCGGCGGTCCGGGCGGCGGCGCCGGTGGCCTTCCGGCGGCCTAGAAAAGGCCGCCCACAGCGCCCCGAACACCCCCGCCCTCGCGATCGGGTGGTAAGGCCACGAACACGTGAGTCCCGCGACCTCCGGCGTACCCGAAGTGGCCGTCATCGGCTACGGACCCGTCGGCGCCACACTGGCCAACCTGCTGGGCCAGGCCGGCATCGAGTCCCGCGTCTACGAGCGCTCCACCGAGCCGTACCCGCTGCCGCGTGCCTGCCACCTCGACGGCGAGATCATGCGCATCTTCCAGAACATTGGGCTGGGCGACGAGATGGATGTGCTCGTCGAACCCAGTAGGGGCATGTTGTTCGTGGATGCGGCGGGCGAGCCGCTGTTCGACTACGAGGACTTCACTCGCGACCCCATCCTGGGCTGGCACGAGGACTACGTGTTCATCCAGCCCGAACTGGACACGGCCCTGCGCGCCGGGGTGGACCGCTTCGACTGCGTCGACGTGCGGCTGGGCGTCGAGGTGACCGACTGGCGGGAGTTGCCCGCCCGCTGGGTGGTGGCCTGTGACGGCGCCACCAGTGCCTCCCGGCGCATGGCGGGCATCGACTTCGGGTCGTCGACGTGATGCTCTCCCGGCCCGTGGCCCTGCCCGACATCATTCACCAGGTCTGCGACCCGCATCGGCCCGCCACGTTCGTTCCCTCGGCTCGCAACCACCGCCGCTGGGAGTTCCGCCTCGACGAACGCCACTCCGACGAGCCGGCCGGCGATCCGCACAACGTTTGGCGCCTGCTGAGCCCCTGGCTGCGGCCCGGAGACGGGGAACTCGTGCGGGCCGTGGTGTACGACTTCCACGCCACCGTCGCCGAGACCTGGCGCCACGGGCGGCTGCTGCTGGCGGGCGACGCCGCGCACCAGATGCCGCCGTTCATGGGTCAGGGCATGTGCTCGGGCATCCGAGACGCCGCCAACCTGGCCTGGAAGCTGCAGGCCGTGCTGCGCGACGGCGCCCCCGAGGAGCTGCTGGACAGCTACGAGGCCGAGCGGCGCCCGCACGTCGAGCGCTGCATCAAACTCTCCATCGAGGCGGGCCGGCTGCACCACGAGCCGGCCATCCCCCAACCCGCCAGCGACGACGGGGAGCGCTGGTCACGCCTGCCACCGCTCACCGGGCTCTTCCGGGGCGCCGGTCGCTCCGCGCCGTTCCCCACCGGCCACCAAGCCCGCCAGCCGACCGTGGAGGTCGGCGGGCGGCGCTGCCTGCTGGACGACATCGCCGGTCCCGGCTGGTATCTCGTGAGCGACGGCCCGGCCGACGGCGGCGGTCTGGCGCGGGTACTGGACGCCACCACGCTCGGCGATCCCGACGGCTGGTTGCGGAGACTTCTCGGAGGGACGGCGGCGGTGCTGATCCGCCCCGACCGCTACGTCTACGGCACCGCGGCCACGACAGCCGACATCGCAGCGCTGGTCGACGGCGCCCGCCGGCGCATCGGGCTTCCTCCCGCCTAGGAGCTCGCCGCGGACGGGACCGCGGATGCCGCCGGATCCGCCGAACGCTGGATTCCGGCCTTCGCCGGAACGACGCGAAGGTGGACTCGCAGCATGCCGCGGCAATCCCGCCGGGGCCGCCGCGGCCGCGGCTCAGCCGGGGGTGAGCCGTAACGGCAGGCGCTTCAGGCCGTTGATGAAGTTGGAGCGCACGCGGGTGACCTCCCCGCACACCTCCAGGTGCAGGTTCCGACCCAGCAACTCCTCCAGGAACACGCGCACCTCCAGACGGGCCAGCCACGATCCCAGGCAGAAATGCGGCCCGCCCCCGCCGAAGGTGACGTGGCGGTTGGGATCGCGGCCCAGATCCAGCGTGTAGGGGTCGGGGAATACCTCCTCGTCGTAGTTGGCAGACAGGTACCAGGTCACGACCTTGTCCCCCGCGGCTACGGGAACGCCCGCGATTTCGGTGTCGGCGACAGCCGTGCGGCGGAAATGGATCTGCGGGGAGGCGTACCGCAGGACCTCCTCAACGGCAGCGGTCAGAAGGTCGGGATCGGTGCGTAGGCGTGCCAACTCGTCGGGGCGCTCGGCGAGCGCCAGGGCGCCGTGGTTGAGCGCATGTCGGGTCGTCTCGTTGCCGGCGATGACCAGCAGGAGGAACAGCGTGTTGAAGTTCTGCGGCGACAGCTCGTCGGCGGCCACCAGCAGCGACACCACGTCGTCGGCCGGGTGGCGGCGCTTGGTGTCGGCGAGCTGCTGGGCGTAGGCGAACACCCTCTCCGACGCGGGGCTGCGGAACGGCAGGAGCCGGTAGGGGTCGGTGTCCTCCTTGTCGAAGACCGCCTCGGAGTAGTCGGGGTCGGCATGATAGATGATCCGGTCGGCCCACTCGAAAAGGCCGGCGGTGTCACCTTCGGGCACGCCGAGGATGCGGCTGATCATCAGGATCGGCAGGCCGCGGGCCACGGCGCTCACGAACTCCACCTCGGCGCCGGCGCCGTTGGCCCCGTGCAGCGCCTCGTTGAGGACTCGCGCCATGATCTCCCGGGCGTCATCGGTCCACCTGTCGATGCTGCGGCGCGTGAAGTTGCGCGACACCATGCGGCGCAGCCGGGTGTGCTCGGGCGGGTCGGTCTCCAGCATGGTGCGCCGGGCCTCGCGGGCCTCGGGATCCCGCTCCAACTCCTCCAGTTCGGTGCCGCCGACCTGCGAGGAGAACGTCTCGTGGTCACGGTGGACCGCTACGAGGTCGGCCCAGCGGGTCACCGCCCAGAAGCCGGCATTGTCGCCCGGCTCGTCGTGCCAGGCCACCGGCATCTCCCGCCGCAGGCGGGCGAAGGCCTCGTGTGGGAGTCCCTGCTCGTAGACGTCGTGGCTGCAGACGTCGACCGGGGAGAGCGGCTTGGCGCTCATCGTTTGGACCCTAACAGTCTTGGTTTTGACCCGCCACGTCGTCGAGGAACCAGTCCACCAGCCGCTGCGTCCGGTCGGTCGCCTCCGGCTCGATGTCGGCGGTCTCGGCCGCCAGCGCGTCGATGTCGATGCCGTGGGCGCGGAGCTCCTCGGCCCCGAACCCGATCCAGTCGGCGAGCAACGCACCGTCGACCTCGGGATGGAATTGCAGTCCCAGGCTTCGCCCCGCGCGGAAGGCCTGCGGACCGTTGGCGTTGCGGGCGATCTCGGTGGCACCGTCGGGAACCGTGAAGCTGTCGTAGTGCCACTGGAACCACGGCCCCGCCGGGAGGCCGTCGGGTTCGTCGCTGACGATGCTGAGCCAGCCGAACTCCGGGGCCGGTGCCCGGGAGACCGTGCCCCCCAGGGCGGTCGACAGGACCTGGCCGCCGAAGCAGACCCCCAGGACCGACGCCCCGGCCTTGTGCGACTCCCGGACAAAGTCGAGTTCGCGGTGGATCCAGCTCCCGATCCTGGCGTCGTCGTACACCGACCAGATCGCACCCAGCACCACCACCAGGTCGAAGTCGCCCGGATCGGGGAACTCGCGGTCGCTCACGGGGTCCGCCACGTCGGCGACCACCCGGAACGGCTCCAACTCCACACCCCGGCGCGCGAGAGCCTTGCCGACGAGCGCCGCGTGCCCTGTCGGGTCGTGCTCGACCGCCAGCGCTCTCACCGCCGCAGCATACCGGCGGCCATCCGGCGGCCCGGTCGGGGGCCGGGGTGGCGTTTGCTCCGTCGGCGCAGGCGCAAGGCGTCACAAATCGGCGCCCTCCGGCCCCCTCCCTCGGTATCTTGCGCCCGCAGGGGTGATCGGGTTGATGTGCGGACCGGGTCGAGGGGTCGTCAGAACCTCGATGAGTCGATGGCCAGGCGGAGGCGGCCGGGGGGGCGCTCGACGTTGGCGAGGGCCTCCAGCAGCGCGGCGCGATCGGCGTTGCGGACGACCCAGCGGTTCTCCCCCACTGCGGAGACCTCCAGTCCCAGTGGGTGGCCGAGACGCTCCACGAAGGCTTCGGCGGCGGCGCCGGCGATCTCGGCGAGCGCCCCGAACGGGGGGAAGCCGAGCTGTTGGCGCAGAGCTCGATCGTGGCGACTCAGCTTGTCGGGGTCGACATCGCGGGCGGCTTGCAGGACCGGATGGTCGGGCTGGCGGGTCTGCACCAGGATCCGGCCGCCCCCGCTGCGGGGGCCGACGAGGCGGGCAGCGCGGGCCAGCAGCGCCATGGCCTGCTCGTTGGCCCGGTAACGCGTCGCCGAGAGCTCCTGGTCGAAGTCCAGGAACGCCACCAGATCGGCCTCGCCGATGCGGTGCAGCGCTGCCTCGGTGCCGATCACCACCCGGGCGTCGCTGTCGTGGGACTCCCCGGATGACCGGGCGGGGCCGCTGACCTCCACCACCGGCTCGCCGAGCAACACCTCCAACTCGCTGCGCAACTTGGCGACACCGGGGCGCAGGGTTCGCAGGCGTGTCGCTCCACAGACCGAGCAGACGCGCGGGCGCCGCTCGCCGCAGCGCGGGCAGTCCAGACCGCCCAAATCGCCGCCGCCGCTCGCCCCGGTGCCCTCGGCCACGGCCGCGGCACACGAGTCACAGACCACCAGATCCTCGCAAGCCGCGCAGGCCAGCAGCCGTGCCCGGCCCTTGCGGTTCAGCACGCACACCGCGCGGCCGGCCGATCGCAGCCGCGCCACCAGCGTCTCGGTCAACAGGCCGCGGCGGGCGGTGTCCGGGTCGCGCTGGTCCACCACCTCCAGACTCGGCCAGCCTTCCCGCTCGATCTGGCGCGGCACGCTCAGCACGTCTCCCGAGGCCAGTTCCTGCGCCTCCAGCGTGGGTGTCGGCGAGACCAGCACGCACGGCACACCGGCGCGCCGGGCCCGCTCCACGGCGACCTCGCGAGCGCTCCAGGTGGGCGAGTCCTCGGCAACCAGAGCCTCGTCGTGCTCGTCGAGCACCACGACGGCGCCGAGCCGCGGCATGGGGCCGAACACCGCGGCGCGGGTCCCCACCGCCACCCCGCCCGCGGCGGCCCGCGCCCAGTCCTCGGGCAATAACGCGGCGGCGACGCCCCGGCGGCGCACCCAGCCGGCCAAGCGCGCAGCCTCGGCGACCTGCGGGACAACCAGCAGCGCATCACCGCGGCGCAAGGCCGCCGTCAGCAGCGGTCCCCGGTCGCCCGCCGGCGCGATGCGCACGACCGACACCGGATGCTCGAAAGCGGCGTCGAAGATCGGTTCGGCGCCCGCATCTGCCGGCGCCGCATCCGGAGCCGGTGACGATCGTCGCCCCTCACGTCGTGGGAGCGCCTCGACGACCCGCGGCGGCGAGGCCGTCCCGAAGAATGTCGCCCGCCGGCCTGCCCAGCGCCGGGCGGCCCAGCCGGCCAACTCGAGGACCTCTGGCGGCGGGCCGACTCCCACCAGCTTGGCGAGTGGCTGCAACTCCAGGGTTCGCCCCGCGGCCGGCTCCGTGGCACCGGCGGCGGATCCAACGCCCAGGGGCAACGCCGCAACAACGCCCGGGCCTCCCGGGCCTCCCGGCGCGGGGCCAGGTGGCCGGGATCGTGAGGGCAACCCCTCCGGACCGGACCTGTCTTCGGGGCCCGGATCGCACTCGGTAACCCAACCGCCGACCCGGCGGTTGTGCAGCGTCACCCGCACCATCGACCCCACGCGGAGCCGGGCCGCACGACCGTCTCGCTGCCACGCCTCGGGAACCGCGTAGTCGAACTCCCGCTCCAGGGCGACCACGTCGGTCAGCACCCGCACGACCCGCGGGCCGCGCCCGGGCGGGGGGTCGGGATCGGTTGGCGACGGCCGGGACGGCGTCCGGCTCAGAGGCCGAGTTCCGATCGCAGCTCGTGGACCCGGTCGGTGCGTTCCCAGGTGAACTCGTCGCGCTCGCGGCCGAAGTGGCCGTAGGCGGCGGTGGCCCCGTAGATGGGCCGCAGCAGGTCGAGTTCGCGGATGATGACCGCCGGGCGCAGATCGAACACCTCCCGCACGGCGAGGGGAATCTTCGCCGGGTCCACGTGGTGGGTCCCGAACGTCTCCACCATCACCGAGACCGGATCGGCGATGGCGATGGAGTAGGCGATCTGGATCTCGCAGCGGTCAGCCGCACCCGCGGCCACCAGGTTCTTGGCCGCCCAACGGGCCGCGTAGGAGGCCGAGCGGTCAACCTTCGTGGGGTCCTTGCCGCTGAACGCGCCACCACCGTGGCGGGCCATGCCGCCGTAGGTGTCCACGATGATCTTGCGCCCCGTGAGGCCGGCGTCGGCGACGGGTCCGCCCATCACGAAGCTCCCCGTGGGATTGACGAGGACCCGGGGGTCGGCGTCGGGGAACAGGGGCCGCAGCACCGGGCCGATGACGTGCTCGATCATGTCCGGTTCGATGGTGCGCCGGAGGTCGATCCCGGCGGCGAGCTGGGCGGAGACCAGCACCGTCTCCACGTCGACCGGAACGTCGCCCTCATAGCGCACGCTCACCTGGGTCTTGCCGTCGGGGCGCAGGTACGGCACAGTGCCGGCGCGGCGCACCTCGGCGAGACGTTCGGCCATGCGGTGTGCCAGGTGGATCGGCATCGGCATGAGTGGCTCGGTGTCCCGGCAGGCGTAGCCGAACACCAGGCCCTGATCACCCGCCCCCATCACATCGGGATCCTCCGGCGGCGCGTTGTCGACCCCCAGGGCCACCTCGGGGGCCTGCTCACCGATGGCCGACAGAACCCCGCAGACGTTGCCGTCGTAGCCGATGTCGCCCCGGTCGTAGCCGATGCCGCAGATGGTGTCCCGCACGATCCCGGGTATGTCCACCCACGCCCCGGTGCGGATCTCGCCGCTGACGAGGCACAGCCCGGTGGTCAGGAAGGTCTCGCAGGCCACCCGGCTCTGGGTGTCCTCGGCGATAAGGGCGTCGAGAATGGCGTCGGAGATCTGGTCGGCCATCTTGTCGGGGTGGCCCTCGGTGACGGATTCCGACGTGAAGATGTAGGTGGGGCTCACAGTGCCTCGATCGTCGTGCTCGGCGGTCTCAGGTGCGCCGCGTTCGGTCCTCGTCGTGTTGCGATCCGTCCCCCGTGGGCGCGGAGTATACCGGCTCGGTCTGCGAGGTCTCCGGGCATGAGAACGCACAAGCTTGATAGAGCCGACAGAAGTGCGCTGTGCCGCCGGGCGGCACCGGCGCTGTTGCTCCCTACGTCTTGGAGGGCGCACAATGGCGGCGTGCAAGAGGCGGCCGTACCGGGATGATCGATCAGGATCGGCATCCGATCGCCTGGCGGGAGGTCGGCGCCGGGCCGTCTGTGGTGTTCCTGCACGGCCTGGGCGGCAGCCGCACGGCCTGGGATCCGCAGTTGCGCGCCCTCGCCGACCGCTTCCGCTGCGTCGCCTGGGACATGCCCGGCTACGGGGCCTCCGCTCCGCTGGCGGAGTTGACGTTCCCCGCCGTCGCCGACGGCCTCGCCGGCCTGCTCGACACCCTGGAGATCGAAGACGCCGACCTCGTGGGATTGTCCTTCGGCGGGATGCACGCTCTCCACGCGGCGATCCGTCACCCCTCGCGGGTGCGGCGCCTGGTACTCGCCGGCACGAGCCCCGCCTTCGGACTGGACGGCACGAACCCGCAGACTTGGAAGGCCACCCGGCTCGGACCGATCGAGCGCGGCCTCGCTCCGGCCGACTTCGCCGGCAGCGTGCTGGACACGATCTGCGCCACCCCGCTGGAACCGGAAGTCCGCGGCAAACTCGTGGCCTCCTTCGGCCGGATCACCACCGAGGGATTCCGGGCGGCCGTGGAGTGCCTGCCGACCCACGACGTGCGCAGAGACCTCGGCGATATCAGGTGCCCCGTGCTGATCATCGTCGGCGAGGCCGACCGGGAGACCCCGGTGGCGTACGCCGAGGCCCTGGCGGCCGGGCTGCCCGACAGCACGCTCGAGGTGCTCGGCGGCGTCGGCCATCTCTCCCCGGCTGAGGCGCCGGATCGGTTCAACCGACTGGTGGCGGAGTTCCTGGGCCGACCCACCGTCGGCCACAATGGAGCGGTGATGTCGCCATGAACACGCCGGCCACGGAGTGGCGCTGGGTGCAGCGCTACGCCGAGCAGTTCGCGGCCTGCGACCTGCAGGCCGGCGAGGCTGCGGTGTTGCTGTCCGAGGCCGCCAGCAGCCCGTTGATCACCGAGACTGCCCGCCTGGCCCTGGAGTCGATGGGCGCGGCCGTCGCAGAGGTGCGCATGCCGACGCCGGCCAATCCCGGGCCGGTTCCCATCCGCTCCACCGGGGCGTCGGTGGCCTTGGCCGGGCACCGGGCCGCCATCGCCGCCCTATCCGCCGCCGACTTCGTGGTGGACTGCACGGCCGAGGGGCTACTGCACGCTCCCGAACTGGGCGAGATCCTGTCCGGCGGCCCCCGGGTGCTGATGATCTCCGCCGAGCACCCCGAGAACGCTGAACGCTGGCCGCACGACCCGGCGCTGGCCGACCGGGTGGCGCACGGCGTGGCGCTGCTGCGCTCCGCCGGGGAGATGGCCATCACCAGCGCCGCCGGCACCGACCTGCGGGTGGACCTGGCGGGTGCTGTGACGGCCGGCTCGCACGGGTGGTGCACCGATCCCGGCACGATCGCCCACTGGCCAGGTGGGCTCGTGCTGGCGTTCCCTGCGGCGCAGACCGTCAACGGCACTCTGGTGCTGGCGCCCGGCGACGTGAACCTCACCTTCAAGGAGTACATCCGCGACCCTGTGAGTCTGCGGATCGTCGAGGACTACATCGTCTCCATCGACGGCGAGGGACACGATGCCGCGCTGATGGAGTCGTACATGGCGTCCTTCGCCGAACCCGAGGCGTACGCCGTCAGCCATGTGGGCTGGGGCATGAACCCCGGCGCCCGCTGGGAGGCGCTGGCCATGTGGGACAAAGCCGACCTGAACGGCACCGAGCTGCGGGCCTTCGCCGGCAACGTCGTCTACTCCACCGGCGCCAACGAGACAGCCGGCCGCTTCTGCCGGGGCCACTTCGACCTGCCCATGCGCAACTGCACCGTCACCCTCGACGGCGAGGCGGTGGTCGAGAAGGGTCGACTCCGAGCGGATCTGCGCTGAGCCCCGATCGCAGGCGGGGCCCCATCGGCCGCTGGATCAACAGCGACAGAGCGCGGGATTCAGTGAGCGGCGCGGAGTGCTGCGACGCGGTCGAGGATGGCTCGGGCCACGTCGCGTTTGGACGCCAGCGGCACTGTGGTGCGGCCGCCGGTTGCGTCGAGGAGGGTCACCTCGTTGGTGTCGTGGTCGAATCCGGTGCGAGGAGCGGAGACGTCGTTCACGACGATGAGGTCGGCGCCCTTGGTGCGCAGCTTGGCCTCGGCGTTGGCCAGCACGTCGCTGGTCTCCGCGGCGAAGCCCACCAGAGTTCCTGCCGAACCGGTGCGCCCCAATTCAGCGAGGATGTCGGAGGTCGGTTCGAGCGTGATGGTGCGCAACTCGCCTGACTTCTTGATCTTGTCGGCCGCCGGTGCCAAAGGGCGGTAGTCGGCGACGGCGGCCGCCATCACCACCACGTCGGCGGGGAGCCGGTCCATGACGGCGGCGCGCATCTCCTCGGCGGTCTCCACCAGCACCAGATCCACGCTCTCGGACACCGGGCGCGGCACCGTGGCGACGAGAGTGACCTTGGCACCTCGCGCCGCTGCCTCGACCGCAACCGCGTAGCCTTGCTTGCCGGACGAGCGGTTGCCGACGAATCGCACCGGGTCGATCGGTTCGCGGGTCCCGCCCGCCGTCACGAGCACCCGCAGTCCGATCATGTCCCTGGTGGAGGCTTGAGTGCCTGTGGCGAGGGCCTCCGCGGCGGCGGCCAGGATCGACTCCGGAGCAGCCAACCGGCCGGCGCCCACATCGCCGCCGGCGAGGCGACCCTCCTCCGGCGCGACAACGGTCACGCCGCGGTTGGTGAGCAGCCCGAGATTGTCCTGGGTCGCGGGGTGCTCCCACATCTCGGTGTGCATCGCGGGGCACACCACGACCGGCGCCCGGGTCGCGATGAGAGTGGCGCCAAGCAGATCCTCGGACAGTCCGGCCGCGTACGAGCCGATCACCCGCGCCGTGGCGGGACACACCAGGATCAGGTCGGCCTGCCGGCCCAGGGTGACGTGCGGGATGGGATCGGTGTCCTCGAAGAGCGAGAGACGGGTTCGCTCACTGGCCAGGGCCGAGAAGGTGACCTCGCCCACGAAGCGCCGGGCCGCCTCGGTCAGAACCGGGATGACGTGGGCACCTGCGTCGACGAGGCGCCGGCAGATCTCGACGGCCTTGTAGGCGGCGATCCCGCCGCTGACGGCGAGAACGATCCGGCGTCCGGCGAACGGGCTCATGGGCTGCGCGACGTCGCCGTGGGGGGATTCCCCGGTGCCTCAGCCGACCAGTTCGGGGGGCTCGCCGGTGGGTTCTGGCTCTTCGGACTCCTCGGCGGGAGGTTCCTCGGAGACCGTCACGGCCACGATCTTGCCCTGGTCGATCTCCTGCAGGGCGATCGAGAGGGGCTTGCGGGCCGTCGAGGAGACCTGCGGCGGGATCATCCGGCCCAAACCCTCACCGAGTTGGCCGTAGTACGAGTTGATCTGCCTGGCTCGCCTTGCGCTGAGCGACACCAGCCGGAACTTCGAGTCGTCGGCCTGCTCCAGCAGATGTTCCACGGGCGGGTTGATCATGCTGTTGGTCTCGTCGCCGATCTCAGTGCCCTGCATCGTCGCTCCCGGAATGGTCGTCGAATCTGTCGTCAGGTGCGGCACACGGCACGACCGGCCGGTGTCACGGGTCGGCCTGTTCCTCGAGGCGGATCGAACTGCGGTGCAGCACCGACGCGACCGATGAGTCTACCGGTCAAGGTCGGATTGTCCGCTGATCTCGCTGCTCCCGGGGTGTCTGCGGGGGTGCCTCAGCCGCCGGCGGCCGCCTCGCTGGCGAGGCGTTTCCGGTGATCGTCGATGATCCGCCCCATGGTGGCCACGGTCTCGGCCAGTTCGGCATTCACCACGACCACCGCACCGAGCTCGCGGGCGGTCTCCCGCTCGCTGGCACCGTAGGACAGCCGGGCCCTGACGTGGTCCTCGCTGTCGCCGCGCCCCCGCAGGCGGTGCACCTGGTCGCCCACCGTCGGCGCCTCGAGGAACAGCAGCAGCGCCTCGGGGTGGCGACGGCGCACCTGGCGCGCACCCTGCACATCGATCTCCAGGAGGATGTCGCATCCCGGCGGTGGATTCGGGTGCGGTGTGCCGTAGCGGTACTCGCCGAAGTCGGCCCATTCGAGGAACTCGCCCGCTTCGATGGCCGCGTCGAACCTGGCGCGGTCCACGAAGTCGTAGGCGTCGTCGGGTTCACCTGCCCGCTGGGCGCGGGTCGTCCACGATCGGCTCAGCCAGAGCTGATCGTCCTGGTCGACCAGCAGGCGCGCCAGCGTGCTCTTGCCGGACCCACCCGGTCCGGACAGAACGATCAGCAGAGAAGATGCCGTCGGTCCCGATCCCTGGATTGTCGGCGCACAGCGCAGCGGCTGTTACGACAACTTGGCCAAGAGTGCCTCGCGCTGCTTGACGCCGAGGCCGCGCAGCCTCCGCGTCTCGCTGATGTCGAGTTCGGACATCAGCCGGCGCGCCGTCACCTTCCCGACGCGGGGAAGGGACTCCAGCACCGACAGCACCTTGGTGCCGCCGACGACGTCGTCGCTGGCAGCCATGTCCAACACCTCCGACAGGCTCACGTTGCCAATCTTGAGGCGCTCCTTCAGCTCTGCCCGCTGGCGGCGAACCGCCGCTGCCTTGGCAAGAGCTTCCTTACGTTGCTCATCACTGAGTTGGGGGGGTAGTGGCATGGCGGGGACTTTAACCGTGTCGCGGCCGAATCCGTGGCATTTTGCGCGACGAACATCATCGCCGGCTCCGGATTGCCGCTCGCTGGGCTCCTAACTCAGCCGGCGAGCAGGGCTGCGGCAGCGGCGGCGGGATCCTCCACGGCGGTCACCGGACGTCCGATGACGAGGACGTCGGCGCCTGCTGCGACCGCATCGGTGGGCGTCGCCACCCTGGCCTGGTCGTCGGCGGCGGCACCGCGGGGGCGGATCCCGGGCACGACGCGCAGCAGCTCGGGAGCGGCCGCCCGGATCGCCTCCAGGTCGGCGGTGGCACACACCACCCCTCCGCAGCCGGCGGCGGCAGCACCGCGGGCGCGCTGGGCCAGCAACTCCG
>JAGWAK010000109.1 GCA_021296435.1 Acidimicrobiia bacterium | reverse complement strand
GTTGATCACGGGGGCGCGGATCGTGGACGGGGCGGGGAACCCCTGGGTACGCGGCGACATCGGGCTTCGGGGCGACCGGATCGCGGCCGTCGGCGACCTCGACGGTCACGCGGCGGCGCGCACGATCGACGCGGCGGACCGCGTGGTCACCCCCGGCTTCATCGACATGATGGGCCAGTCGAGCGTCGTCCTCGTCACCGATCCCCCGAGCGCCGAGAGCAAGCTCCGCCAGGGGATCACGACCTACCTCTCCGGCGAGGGCGGGTCGGCCGCGCCCCAGAGCGACGCCACGCAGCCCGAGGGCCCGGTCGTGAACGGCGAGGAACTGCGCTGGCGGACGTACGCGGAGTACTTCGCGCATGTCGAGCGCATCGGCATCCCGATCAACGTGGTCCACGACGTGGGGCTCACCCAGGTGCGGCGCGTGGTCCTGGGCGAGGAGGATGTGCAGCCGACGCCCGAGCAGTTGGAGGAGATGAAGGCGCTCGTCCGGCAGGCGATGGAAGACGGCGCCGTCGGGACCTCGACATCCCTCATCTATCCGCCCGCCGTGTACGCGACGACGGAGGAACTCGTCGAACTCACGCGCGTCGCCGGCGAGTACGGCGGCACGTACTTCACGCACATGCGGAACGAGTCGCACTCGGTGCTCGAGGCGATCCGGGAGGCAATCGAGATCGGCGTCCGCGCCGGCACCCCCGTCCACATTTACCACCTCAAGGCGGCGGGGCAGGAGAACTGGCCGCTGATGGCCGAAGCCCTCGCCCTCATCGACTCGGCGCGCGTGGCCGGGATCGACGTGACGGCGGACATCTATCCCTACATCCGCAACGGAATCGGTCTCGGCTCCTTCCTCCATCCGCGGCGCTACGCGGGCGGCGCGGCGCCTTTCCTGGAGACCCTGGCCGACCCCGCGGTGCGGGCCGAACTCCGCCGCGAGGTCGAGACCACGTCGGACTGGGAGAACTGGTACCGCCACGTGGGGATGGACTGGGACAAGGTCCTCATCGTCTCCGCCCCGGACGACGTGGACGGGCGGGTGATCAACCGCTCGGTCGCCGAGGCGGCGGACATCCTCGGGACGGAGGAATGGGATGCGTTCTTCGATCTCGTGCAGGCCGGCGGCGTGAGCGTGAACCCGCAGAGCATGAACGAGGAGCAGAAGTGGCAGGCGCTCCGGGCCGAGTTCGTGATGATTGACACCGATGCTTCGCCCACGAATCCGGCCACGACGGCGAGTGCGCATCCGAGGGCGTTCGGGGCCTTCCCACGCGTCATCGCGAAGTACGTGAGAGAGGACGGGATCCTGAGTCTGGAGGACGCGGTGCGCCGCATGACGTCGCTCGCCGCCCGTCGGCTGGGCCTGGCGGACAGAGGCTTGATCGCGCCGGGGATGGCGGCGGATCTCGTGCTCTTCGATCCGGACGAGGTGCGGGACATGGCCCGGTTCGGGGACGCGATGCGCTATGCCGAGGGGATGGATTACGTGTTCGTCAACGGCGTGCCCGTGATCGATGACGGCGCGCTGACGGAGGCGCAGCCCGGCAGGCTCCTGCGCCGGGAGACGGGAGCGACGCCGTGATGCCGAAGATCAGGCCTTCGCGGGCCGCGGCCGCGCCGGCGGCGCTGTACCTCGCGGCGCTGGGGCTGGTGGCCTGCGCGGAGGCCGCGCCGGAGGCGGCCGATCTCGTGTTGGTGGACGGAGAGATCCTCACACTGGGAGCGCCGGGGGTGGTGGAGGCGCTGGCGGTGGCGGACGGCCGGGTGCTGGCGGTGGGGACTTCGGAGGAGATTCGCGGGCTGGCCGGACCCGACACGCGCGTCGTGGAGTTGAACGGACGCACCGTGATCCCGGGGCTCACCGACAACCACTACCACGGGATCGGGGGCGGGCCCGGCGTCGACCTGACGCGCGCGCGATCGATGGCGGAAGTGATCGACGCGATCGCCGCCTTCGCGCTGGAGACGGCCCCCGGGGAGTTGATCGTCACGAACCGCGACTGGCACGAGGGGCAACTCGCCGAGCACCGCCTCCCCTATCGTGACGATCTCGATGGCGCGGCGCCCGGACAGCCGGTCGTCGTCGTCCGCGGCGGGCACGAATACGTGCTGAACAGCGCGGCGCTTGCCCGCTGGGGCATCGACGAATCGACGCCGGAGGTGCCGGGCGGCCGCATCGGACGCTACCCGGACGGGCGGCTGAACGGCGAACTCGTCGACCGCGCCAAGGACCTCGTGACGCTGCCGCAAGCCGCGCCGCCCGACCCGGGGGCCGTCCTCGATGCGCTGGCCGAGGAGTACGCCGCGCTCAACGCCCGCGGCCTGACGAGCATCCGCTACCCGGGCGGCCCCCCCGAGCAGTACCGGGCCATCGAGCGGCTCCGGGACGAGGGCCGGCTCACCCTGCGCGTGAACTACGTGCTCCGGGCGCCACGGGGCGCCGGAGCGCCGCCGCTTGCCGACGCGCTCGCGGCGTGGCCCACCATGGGCGAGGGCGATGCCTGGCTTCGCGTCGGCGGCGTGAAGCTCGGCGTGGACGGCGGCTTCGAGGGCGGCCTCATGCGCGAGCCGTACGAGGAACCGTGGGGCGAGGGCGGCACCTTCCACGGCCTGCAGACCGTGCCCACCGAGCGCTACATCGAGACCGTCCGCGAACTTCACCGGCAGGGTTGGCGCGTGGCGACGCACGCGGTGGGCGACGCGGCCATCGACCTCGTCCTCGACGGCTACGAGACCGCGAACGCCGATGCCCCGATCGACGGCCTGCGCTGGGTCATCGAACACGGCTTCATTGCGCGCGAGGACCACTTCCCGCGCATGCGGGCGCTCGGCCTCTCCGTGACGGCGCAGAACCACCTCTACGTGGCGGCGCCGAGTCTCGTGAAGTACTGGGGCGAGGAGCGCGCCGCCCGGACCACCCCCGTGCGCGCCTATCTGGACGCCGGGATCCCGGTGTCGCTGGGGACGGATTCCCCCGTCATCCCCTGGGACCCGTGGTGGATGCTGCACCACTTCACCACGCGTGGCACGATCAGCGCCGGCGTGCTGGCCGCGAGGAGGCGCTGCGCGCGGTGACAAGCGGGTACGCGCACCTCACCTTCGAAGAGGAAGAGAAGGGGACGCTCGAGATCGGCATGGCCGCCGACCTCGTCGTGACGGCCGAGCACGTGCTGGAATGTGAGGACCCATGTCTGGAATCGATGGAGGTCGATCTCACCGTGGTGGGCGGCCGGGTCGTATACGAGCGGTGACCCCCCGCGTCAGTCGGACTTGCATTCTCACCGGCGCTGTCCTCCTGGGCTCGGGGGCGCCGGGTCCGCTGGGGGAGGCCTCGCCACCGGCCGCGCACGGCAGCGAGGCCCGCTTCGTGGTCGAACTCGAGTGGCCGCGCGAGAACATCGCCCGCACGCTGGGCGTCGCCCGCTCGGAACTCGGCATGTACGGCCGCGGCAACCCGTTCCAGACGCGCGACATCGGCGACCGCACGTGCGTCGTGGGCCCCCTGTTCGCGCTCGACATCGACGACGAGTTCGCGTTCGACATCGATGAGCCCGTCGACCTCGTGGTCACCTACGCGCCGGAACTCACGGGGCCGTTCAGCGTCGGGTTCAACGACAACGGCGGTGACGGCATCGGCGAGTCCGCGACCATCGAGCCCGAGTCCGGCTCCGGATCAGGCCCCGCGTCCGGCTCGACGCTCGCCACGGCCCGGGTGACGCTCGAGCGCGCCCGCTTCGCCGCACACGGAATCCGCGACACGGACCTCGCGATCGGCGGCCCGGAGGGGATCGCCCTGTGCGACATCGAGGTCGAGCGCAGCCACGCCACGCCCGTCCCGGCCGCCCATGGCATGCTGCGCCTCACGGTCGAGGATGCGGCGAGCGGGCGTTCCGTCCCCGCCCGGTTCGGTCTCTACGACGAGACCGGCCGCGCTCCGCTCCCCTCCGAGCGATCCGTGCTCGTGCACAGGTTCGTGGACGAGGTGCGACTCCTGTGGGTGAACCCGCGCACGTGGTGGCCCTCCGAGCACCGCCTCGCCTTCTACGTCGATGGGGAGTACGAGGCCCGCCTCCCGGTCGGGAGCTACGAACTCGTCGCCACACGGGGCCCCGAGTACCGCGGCTACCAGCGGACGATCGACGTACGCGCGGATGAGACGACGGATCTCACCGTCTCCCTCGAGCGCTACGCGGACCTCCCCGCCGAGGGCTGGTACTCCGGCGACTCCCACGTCCACATCGCGCGCGACCATACGGAGGATGACGCCGTGTGGTCACAGGTCGCCGCCGAGGACATCCACGTCGCGAACCTGCTCGAGATGGGAAACATCGCCGTCACCCACTTCAAGCAGCCGGCGTGGGGAGAGGCCGGACAATATGTGCGCGAGGGCCACGCGCTCGTGTCCGGCCAGGAGGACCCGCGCACCGTCCAGCGCGGGCACACGATCCACCACAACCTGCAGCGTCCCATCCGCCAGGATCCCGAGTCCTACTTCCTCTACCACCGGGTGTTCGAAGAGTCGCATGCCCAGGGCGGGATCTCCGGCTACGCGCACATGGGCCAACTCTTCAACGGGGAACGGGGACTTGCGCTCGACGTGCCGTTCGACCTCGTCGACTTCATCGAGGTCCTGCAGGGCGGGCGCCTGTACGACGACATCTGGTACAGCTTCCTCAACCTCGGCTTCAACGTCCGTCCGATCGCGGGCGCCGACTATCCCTACTTTGGGCCCACGCTGCCGGGGGTCGAGCGCACGTATGTGAAGCTGGACGGGCCGTTCGCCCCCAGCGAGTGGTACAACGCGTACCGCTCGGGCCACACCTACGTGAGTAACGGCCCCTTCCTCGAGTTCCGGGTGGACGGCCGGGAGATGGGCTCCGAGCTTCGCGTCGCGCGCGGGGAGAGCCTCGAGATCGTGGCCGAGGCGTCGCTCAACCCCGATATCGACCGCCTGAACCGGCTGGAACTCGTCGTGCACGGGGAGGTCGTGGCCACCGCGACGCAAACGTTGGGGGACGGCGACCGGCTGCGGCTCGCCACGGAGATCGAGGCGGACGAGAGCCTGTGGGTCGCCGTGCGCGCCTACGGCGACCGGGACGGGGAGCGCGACATGACCGTCGCGCACAGCGCCCCGGTGTTCATCATCGTGGACGACGATCCCTGGTGGAAGCTGGAGGCGGTGCCGGAACTCGTCGCCCGCCACCGAACCAAGCTCCAGGAACTGCTCACCGAGCCGATCCGGCCCGCGGGCGATCTCGAGTACTGGGAAACGACCCGCCTCCTCGAGGAGGAATGGGAACAGCAGCGCCTCCGCCTCGAACCGCGCGTACAGGAGGCGGACGCCCGCTACCAGGCCCTCCTCGACCGCGCCCGCGCCGCGACGACCGCCACGTCGTTATGAGCGGCTGAGGCCGATCTCCCGCTCGAAACGGTCGTCGAGGAACGCCGTCATGTCCTCCGGTACGCCCGCCGCATCAGCGTACGCCGGCCAGCCATCCAGCGCCTCCATCACCCTCTCGATGATGCGCCTTCCCGCTGCGGGTATGTCGAACGTGCGCCCCACGTGGAGCAGATCCGTCCGCCTGATTTCGCGGAAGCACCCGTTCACCGACATCTGGTGCTGCCGCGTCCACGCGTCGTTCTCCGCATACGTCAGGTCGTAGGCGGGCGCGAGGCGCCAGCGCCCTTCGCGATCCATGAGAAACGCGAAGTTCTTGACGTGGTCGTCGAAGTTGACCGTCGCCACGTTGAACACCATGCGCCGGAATGCCTCGTTCACCGACTCCTGTCCCAGTCCGAGGGCGCGGATGGTGTCGAACCAACGCTCATAGCTGAACACGAACTGATCGTTGAAGTCGACATGCTGGAGGCCGCCGAGACTGTGCAGGTGGAGCCGCTGAAAGGCGGCGTCCCCGGCGAGTGCGCGGTCGAACCGTCGCGTCATGAAATGCGCCAGATCGCCGTCCCGGAGCAGATGGGTCTCTGCCATCTCGATCCCGGCGTCTCGCGCCATGCGGGAATAGGCGTATTCGATGCGGCCCCAGGGACCGGGATGGCGGAGGGCGCGCATGTCCAACCCCGACGCGTCGCGGCTCACGCCGTCGAACTTGATGAGCCAGAGTTCCTCGCCCGCCGCCGCGCGGGCGAACCCCGAGCGCACGCGCCCCGTCGCGCGATCCCAGAGGATCAGCGCCTTGGGCCGGGCGCCGCCCGCGCTTCCTCCCACCTGCATCATCTCCGGCACCGCGACCGAGACATCGCCCTCGATGACGCGCCGGGCCTGGTGGACGAGCGCCCGGACCTCCAGCGCCTCTTCCGTTACGCGGCCGGGGTCGTGCGGGGGATGGAACTCCAGTGCGCCCATCGCGCGATCTCCCATGTAGAGCAGCCGCTGGAGCGGCGACAGCGCATCTCCAGGGCGTCCCAGTGCGTCGAAGTAGCGTTGGATCACGGCGTTGCCGAACCGGTCCGGCAGCGCGTCGGCGAATATGCCTGGAAGTCCGAGGAAGGCGGGCCGGCGGACGAGTTCGGGGAAGGAGACCGGCCCGGAACGAGCCATCGGCAGGTGTACGGGGGAGATTTCGAGTCCTGAGTCCGTGAATCCGCGACCGTATTCGAACGTCATCGGGCCGCCCCGCTCGGACTCGAGGAGGATGCCGACCTCGCGCCCCCATAGCCGCACGCGGACCGTCGTGTATCCGTTCTCGCCCCCGGACCCAACGGTGGGACCCGTCGTGACGCGCGTTGGCGCGGCTTGCCTCTCAACTGTTCGATTTCGTAAGGGGAAGGTTCGGGAAGCGGGATCAGAGCCTCGAACGCCTGGAGTCGCCCAAGGCCACGCATGTGTCGCA
>JAGWAK010000016.1 GCA_021296435.1 Acidimicrobiia bacterium | reverse complement strand
CGTCGGAGGTGCGCGAGGTCACCGACTCGCTGGACTCGCTCGGGAACACCACCGCAGCGGTTGCCAAGGGGTTCGCGGTGGGCTCCGCCGCGGTCACCGCGCTGGCCCTCTTCGCCGCCTTCAAACAGGCCATCGGCGCCGAAGGCACCCTCCTATCCCTTGATCTGAGTTCGGTGGACGTCTTCATCGGCCTGTTCCTGGGGGTGATGCTGCCCGTCCTGTTCGCCGCGCTCACGATCGACGCGGTCGGCCGCGCCGCCAACAAGATGATCGAGGAGGTGCGACGACAGTTCCGGGAGATCCCCGGTCTGCGGGAAGGCGCCGCGGGAGTGCAACCGGACTCCGCACGCTGCGTCGACATCTCCACCCGGGCGTCGCTGCGCGAGATGCTCATTCCGGGCGCGCTGGCAATCGCCGCTCCGCTCATCATCGGCTTCATCAACGTGGACACGTTGGGCGGGTTCCTGGCCGGCGCTTTGGTTTCGGGGTTCGCGCTCGCCATCTTCATGGCCAACTCCGGCGGGGCCTGGGACAACGCCAAGAAGTACATCGAGGCCGGGAACCACGGCGGCAAGGGTTCGGAGGCCCACAAGGCCGCGGTGGTGGGCGACACCGTCGGGGATCCCTTCAAGGACACCTCGGGACCGTCCATGAACATCCTCATCAAGGTGATGACCATCGTGTCGCTCATCTTCGCCTCGGCCTTCGTCTGACCCGAAGTGGCGGGGGGCGGTGGAGGTCGCTGAGGCCCTGGCGGCCCTGCAACTGGGGCCCGGCGTCACCTGGGATGAGATCCGCGCCCGCTACCGCAGGCTGCTGCGCGCGCACCATCCCGACCTGACCTCCGCTCCCGGCGCGGCTGACCGAACCGCTCGACTGACCGCCGCCTACGCGGTGCTGCAGAAGGCCACCGACGGCGGCCGGCGCCCGCTCCCGGCGCCGAGGGCGACCCCGGAGCCGCGGGCAGCGCGCCGCGCCGCGCCCGCCGAGCCGGAGCGACGCGCCTCGGCGGATCACGCTGCAGGACCCGGCACTGCCGGTGCGGTCGTCGGACGGCGATCGCCGGAGGAGGTCTTCCGGCGACTCCGGGCGGCAGCCCCGGCGGTGGGCAATCTCAGCGGCGTCGACCCGGAGACGCTGACCCTGCAGATCCTCGTCGAAGCCCCCGGCGCGCCGCCCGCCCAACTCCTGGCGGAGGTGTACCGGCAGGACACCGACACCGCCATCATGTTCACCCTCGAGAGCCTCACGGCGGCCCCGGGACCGCCGATCAAGGCGATCGTGAAGCGGTTGCTGGCGGCCCTCTGAGGCGGCTCGCTCTCCCTAGCGAGCTTCGATGCCCCGGCCGAGGGGACCGGCGGGCCAGCCGAAGGCGTCGATGAGGAGCCGATCCACCTCCCCGGGCCCGGCCACGCCCTCGGCCACGAGGCGGGCGGCCTCGCTGTGCAAGGCGGACAGGACACGATTGGTGACATAACCCCAGGACTCCGGCGCGTCGGCGATGACGATGGGGTTCTTGCCGGTCCGCCGGGCGACCCGCACGACGACCTCGACGGCACTCTCGGTGGTGTCGGCAGCGGCCACGATCTCGGCGAGCTTGTTCAACTGCGCCGGCCACCCCCAGTGCCATCCCACGAGTCGCTCGGGCCTCCGCAGTCCGGCGCCGAGGGCGGCCAAGGGCTCGCCGGGGGAATCCACCGCCAGCACTGCGCTCGTGGCGAGTTGGCGCTCCACCTCGACGAGCAGCGGCACGAGAGTCTCCGGCCCGCCGGGATTGCTGACGACGGCCAGGTCCGCGATGGCGGCCCCGTCCGGGTCTTCGCTGAAGTGCAGTCGTTCGAGTGCCTGGGTCCGCTCATCACTGCTGATTCGCCCGGCATCGGCGGCGGCGAGCAGCCCGAACCGGCCACCGTCCACCTCCGCCCGTGCGGCCTCGAGCCTCTCGCGCTCCTCGCAGAGGGTGACCCGGTACCCCGCTGTGGCGATGACCTGTGCGATGCCGGCGCAGGCGGCGCCGGCCCCCAGCACGACGACCCTCTCGGTGGAGTGTTGCGTCGGGTCGGTCACGCCAACCGATGTTAGATGCTGGCGTATCTTCCACGGCCCGTGCAGCCGTGGGCGGGGGCCTCAGAACGTGCCCGCCGCCCGGTCCCGAGCCGCGTAGCAGGCATCCTGCATGCGCGCCGGAATGGCCTCGCAGAGGGCGGTGGCCATCTCCGTGCCGTGATCGTTGTAGACCGCGTTCAACGAAGCGCCCACGAAGCACTCCTCCTGGTAGGCGGGATCGCCGAGCGAGCAGAGGCGCACGACCCGGCTCACCTTCAGGAGGGAGGAACCGCTGATGTCCCGGCCCATGCTGCGGTAGCAGTTGTCGACCATGTCGCCTTGCACGCTGTCACAGATTGCGAAGGCCTCGGCAAAATTCTCGTCCTCGTAGCCGAGGTTGTAGAGCATCCAGGAGGTCTGCATGGCAAAGCACTCGTCGACGTAGTCGTCGCCGATCACATTGCACGGATAGATCAGATCGTCGGTTCGCAGGTCGGTCTGGATGCCCTGCTGAGCCGACACGACGTTCTCCATGATGGCCCCGCCGACACAGGAGCTGAGCTCCCAGCGATCCGGCAGCGTCTCGCAGTACGGGATCGAGCCGAACAGGTCGCCGTCGAGGTTCAGCATCACCCCGTGGCCGAGGCCGTGGACGCAGTTGTAGTGAGTGAAGGAGTACTCCTCCTGCGCCGCTGTCGTGCAGATGTTCGGCATCTCGTCGAACAGCTCGGTGCCACTGAACTGCGAGATGGCGTACTCCACCACACCGTGGTAGTAGCCCGACCAGCACGGCGATCCCTCGTAGGTGAGGGCGATGCCCACGTCGCCGTAGTACTCGGCGGCGTCGTTGCCCAAGTCGTGCACCACCTGGTGGCAGTCCCGGGCGATGTACTCGTCGGACTCGGAGAGGGCGTCGATCTCCGCCACGGCCACGTCAGCCCCCTCGTTGCGCATGACCTCCGCGAAGTAGTCCCGATAGCAGTTTGGCTTCCCCACCGTGCGGGCGCGGCAATCCTCAACGCTCTCCGGCGGGGCATCGGACAGCAGTGCGAGCGGGTCGCTGGTCACGGTCGTTGCTCCACCGACCACCGCGACTTGCGATTCGCCGGCTCCCCCACCGGAGCCGAAGACAGCCGGATTCAGTCCGGCCAGAACGGCCGCCACGACCAGCACCGAAGCCATCGCCCCGGCCTCCAAACGCAGCGAGCGAACCGGAGCAGCACGGGAATCGCGCTCCGGCCGGCGCCGGGCCAGCAAGCCGAGCCGCCGGTCGTGGTAGGTGCCGAGGGGCAGGATCACAGCCGCCAGCAGGGCCAGCTTGACGATGAGGGCGGTGGTGTAGCCCGAGCCCGAAAGCAACTCCGAGCCGGCCAGGAGCCAGGTCGAGCGCGCTCCGGTCACCACGAGCACGGCGAAGGCGCCGACGGCCACGGGACCGAAGCGGCCGAACAGTTCCCGCAGCGTCGCCGCCCGTTCCGCCGCCGGCCGGGCTCGCCAGGGACCCGAGGCGGTTGCCCAGCCCACGACGAGCAGTGGCCCGAGCCACAGGGCAGCGGCGGTCAGGTGCAGCGTGGACACCCAGATCCCGAAGGGGTCCTCGGAAAGCACGGCGGTGTGCGAGGTTGCCGATCCGATCGCCACCAGCGCCATCACGCCGAGACCTGCCTGCAGGAGCGTCCATCCCGACCGTGCCCGGCTCAGCCGGGGTGCCCACACCACCAAGGCGCCGGCAGCCACCGCCGCCAGCAGCAGGGTCAGACCCATGCCGTCGGTGAGAGCCAGTTGCAGGTCCTCGCTCAGCGAGCCGCTGCGGTAACCGCGGGTGACGAGGGTGATGGTGGCGCCGGCGCGCACCAGGATGCCGACGTGCAGCAGCAACGAACCCCGCACGAGGGCCCGCCGGGCCCGGCGGCTGAGGATCTCCTTCGCCGGCGATCCGGCCCCTGGGCGGAGACCCCAGGCGAGTACGAGCATCGACCCGGCCACGGCGGCAAGGCCGAAGTACCAGAGGTAGCGGGCCACACCGGCCGCGACGCTCAGGACGCGTTCGACGGGTGGCGTCTCGGTGAAGTGCGCATCCTGCACGCTGGCGCCGTCGACCACCCCCACACCGATGACGACCTCTCCGGCCACCCTGTGGCCGTCGGGTCCGACGGTGATCCAGGAGAGCCCGTACACGCCGTCGTCGAGTGGCGGCAGGGAGAACTCGATCACGGCCTGATCGGCGCCGCTCGAGGTCAGGAGCACGGGGCCCGGCACGAGGCCGCCGTCGGCGGCGATCACGTCGAGGTGGACCGTGCGGGGATCGATGGCCTCGGCGAAGACCAGGGTCAGCCGCTCGGGAGGCGACTCGGCGACCGTGCGGTTCTCGGGGATCGTCTCCAGCAGCCGGGTGTGGGCGGCCGCAGGCGACGATCCGATGGCCAGCAGCGTCGCCGCCAGGGTCACGGCGACGAGAGCGCCACCGAGCAGGCGACGAGAGATGCGTCCGCGGGACACAGACTTCAGGAGCCTCGAGAACCCACTCACCCGCGAGAGCATATTCCTCGGCCCGCTAAGAGCTGGATCCGGTCTCCCTCGCGAGGGTCCCACCTAGGCTCGCTCAGTGTGAAGGCCCCGCTGCGAACGACGTCCGCCGCGCTGGGGGCACTGAAGCACCGGGACTTCGCCGTCTTCTGGTGGGCGGCCCTCATTTCCAACGCCGCAAACTGGATGCAGCAGTTCACCGTCCCGTTCCTCGTGTTCGACATGACCGGCTCCAACACCTGGGTCGGGGCGGCGGCGTTCTCGATGCTGATCCCCGCCGTATTCTTGGCCCCCGTCGCCGGAGTGGTGGCCGACAGGTTCGCCCGCCAGAAGGTGATGATCATCACGCTGGCGGTCAACACCGTGGTCTGCGCGGGCTTCGCGGCGCTACAGATGACGGGCCAGCTCACGCCGTGGCGCATCATCGGGCTGAACCTCGTCATCGGGATCGCCGTGGGGGTCCAGGCGTCCAGCTGGTTGGCCCTGGTGCCGCTGCTCGTGCCCAGCTCGAGTCTCCTCTCGGCGATCCGCCTCAACTCCGCCCAGTTCACGGCCTCGCGTGCCATCGGACCACTCACGGGAGCCGCACTGCTGGCACTGGTCGGCCCCGGCGCCGTCTTCATGACCAACGCCGTCACCTACGGGCTCCTGATGGTCGTGATCGTGACGATGCGACCGCGCAAGGTGGCAACACCGGCACCCCAGAGAATTCGCGCCTTCCTCGCCGCCGGCGTGGCCTACGTCCGGCAGCGTTCTTCGCTGCGACAGGCGGTGATCACGGGCTTCGTCATGGCCTATTTCGGCGGCGCGCTGCTGCACCTCGCGGCCGGACTGGCCAGCGAGGACTACGGCGTGGGCGAGACCGGACTGGCGGGGCTGATCACGGCCGCCGGAGTTGGCTCCGTGGTCGGCTCGGCGTTGATCATCGGCTACGGGGATCGCTTCGATCGCTCGGCGCTGGCCCGCTTGGGCCTGGCTCTCTACGCCTCGGCCTCGCTGCTGGCGGTGGCGACGATCAGCTACCCGGTCGGTCTGGCCGGATACTTCGTCAGTGGGGTGGCGCACGTCTGCATCGCCATCTCCCTGAACTCGGCAGTCCAGTCGCAGGTAGCCGAGGCGATGCGCGGCCGGACGATGTCGCTCTACGTGATGGGCATCTTCGGCGGCTGGCCCACGGGCGCGCTCGTGGGGGGCTGGCTCGGCGACCATCTGGGTCTGCGCCTCGTGTTCGGCATCAACGGAATCGTTCTGGCGCTGTACCTCGTGTCCGTCATGCTCCGCTGGGAGGGCTTGCGGGCGCTCGACTCCAACGTGGACGCCGCGGACCGGGCGCCTCGCGATCAGCTCGGGACGCCCGGCAGCACCGCGTAGTGGTCGTGGCTGGCGGTGAAGGCACCCCGGCCCCCGGTGATGGACCGCAGATCGATGGCGTAACGCACCAACTCGGATTCCGGCACCAGGGCGCGGACGTGTTGCTCGCCGTAGTTGCCGGTGTCGGTTCCCTGCACGATCGCCCGGCGTGAGGAGAGATCGCCGATGACGTCCCCGAGACACTCGCCGGGGACGCGCACGTCCACCTGGGAGACGGGTTCCAGCACCACCGGGCGGGCTTCGCTCAGCGCCGCGTTGAAAGCCAGCCGCCCGGCCATCTTGAAGCTCATCTCCGAGGAATCCACGGAGTGGTACTTCCCGTCATAGACGGTGGCGCGCAGGTCGACGACCGGGTAGCCGTGCTTGCCGCCGTTCTCCATGGCCTCGCGGATCCCGGCCTCGACCGCCGGGATGTACTGCCGGGGGATCACACCTCCGGTGATCTCGTCGGAGAACTCGAAGCCCGACCCCCGGGGCAGCGGCTCGATGCGCACGTGGGCGATGCCGAACTGGCCGTGGCCCCCGGTCTGCTTCTTGTGTTTGCCCTCGGCGGCCGCTTTGGCGGTGATCGTCTCCCGGAACGGGATCCGCAGGTCCTCGAGGTCCACACCCACGTTGAACTTGCGTTCGATGCGCTTGAGGGCCGTGCGGAGGTGCATGTCGCCGAGTCCCGAGAGCAGCGTCTGGCGGGTCTCGATCGGGCGTGAGGTGCGCAGCGACGGATCCTCCCCGCAGAGCCGGCGCAGCGCGTTGGAGAGCTTCTCCTCGTCGGCCTTGCTGCGCGGCACCACGGCGAAGGAAAGCATCGGCTCGGGGCACGGCGGCGGCGCCAGTTCGATCGATCCGTCGGCGAGGGTGTCCCCGGTGTTGGTCTCGGCCAGCTTGGCGACCGCGGCGATGTCGCCCGCGGCCAACTCGGTGGCCGGCTCGCTGGTCCCCCCGCGCAGGGTCACGAGGGTGCGGACGCGCTCGCTGTTGCCGGTGCGGGAGTTCACCAGGTTCGTGTCGGCGACCAGGGTGCCGGTCGCAACCTTGAACACCGAGACGGTGCCGAGGTAAGGGTCCACGGTGGTCTTGAACACCAGCAGTGCCGGCGGGCCGTCGCCGGTGAGAGCCACCGGCTCACCGGAACTGTCGAGCATGGGTCGGGCTGCCAGCGGTGACGGCCCGATGCCGCAGATGTAGTTGCAGAGGCGGTCCACGCCGATCGGCCTCGTGGCGGAACCGCAGATCACGGGGAACACCGAGGCGTCGGCTACCCCCTGCCCGAGGGTCCTCTCCAACTCCGCCGTCGAGGGAACATCGCCCTCCAGATACCGCTCCAGCAGATCGTCGTCGGCCACGACGATCCCTTCGATGAGCGACTCCCGCACCTCCTCGACACGCGCCGCCATGTCCTCCGGGATGGGCGTCTCGGTGATGGAGCCGTCCTCGTAGAGCCAGGCGTCGTCGCTCAGCAGGTCGGCCACGCCGCAGAATCCGGGCCCCTCGGAGATCGGCAACTCGAGCGGGGCGACGCCGCTGTCGAAGGTCTCCTGCAACGCGTTCAGCACGACGTCGAAGTTGACGAATTCGCGGTCCAGCTTGTTGACGAAGAAGAGGCGCGGGATACCCGCTTCGGCAGCGCGCCGCCAGGCGTTGGCGACGGCGTGATCCACTCCCCCAGTGGCGTCGACGACCATCACCAGCAAATCGGCCACCGCCATCGCAGCCCACTGCTCGCCGGCGAAGTCGAACGATCCCGGCGTGTCCAGGAGGTTGATCTTGTGGTCGTTCCACTCGAAGGAGGCCAGCGCCATGACCTGCGAGCTGCCGGCATCCCGCTCCTCCGGCTCGTGATCACAGACTGTGTTCTGCGACTCGATGCCGCCCATGCGGTCGAGTGCGCCGGCTCGGAACAGCATGGCCTCGGCCAGCATGGTCTTGCCTGCGCCGCTGGCACCCACGAGCGCCACGTTGCGGATGCGTTCGGTCGGGTAGGTCTTCACCAACACCCCTTCGTTCAGTTCGCTTCAGCGTGCCCGCCGCGAGCGCCGCGGTCCGGCGACGCTCGGGCCGATGCAGCGGAGACTACCGAGGCACCCCACCGGGGGCCAAGCGCCCGGGGTTCCCGGCCTCTCCTGCCATCGCCGGCTCATCGGGATCTGACCGGGTTCAGGAGGGTCGGCGTAGGGTTTCAGCCGTGGCGCACTTCGATCTCGTCATCGTCGGGGCGGGCTCGGGCAACTCGCTGTTGACCCCCGAACTGGAGGACCGGCGGGTGGCCATCGTGGAGCGCGCCGACTTCGGCGGGACCTGTCTGAACAGGGGCTGCATCCCCTCCAAGATGCTGGTGCACGTGGCCGACGTGGCCGAGACGGCGCGCCACGCCGGTCGGCTCGGTGTCACCGCGCACGTGACCGAGGTCCATTGGTCCGAGGTCACCGATCGGGTATTCGGACGAATCGATCCGATCGCGGCGGCCGGCGAGGACTACCGCCAGGGGCTGGAGAACGTCGCCGTCTACAAGGGTCAGGCCCGGTTCTGTGGGCCGCGTCGCCTCGAGGTGGCCGGTGCGGAGATCACCGGTGACGCCGTGGTGCTGGCCGCAGGGGCACGGCCCTTCATCCCGCCGCATCCGGACCTCGGCTCGGTGCCCTATCACACCTCCGATGACATCATGCGCCTTCCCGAGCCTCCCGAGAGGCTGTTGATCTGGGGCGGCGGCTACATCGCCGCGGAGATGGCGCACGTCTTCGACGCGGCCGGCAGCGAGGTGACCATCCTGAACCGCGGCCCGCGCCTGCTGCGGGCTGAGGACCTCGACGTGAGCGAGGCCTTCACCGCCG
Source organism: Acidimicrobiia bacterium (assembly GCA_021296435.1). Classification (GTDB taxonomy): domain Bacteria; phylum Actinomycetota; class Acidimicrobiia; order Acidimicrobiales; family CATQHL01; genus VXNF01. Next base: position 9,766 of record JAGWAK010000016.1, on the reverse strand, counting down.
CCTATCGGAATCGCTTCAGGGTGATCACCGAAGCGCAGCCGGTCGCCGCCGCGCGCGCTCCCGGCGGAGCGACCTCGCTGGAGGTGCGCCACGCCTCCGGCACCGAGACCCTGAGCGCCGAGGTGCTGCTGGTGGCCGCCGGGAGAGTCCCCAACGGCGACGAACTACACGTCGCCGCCGGCGGCGTGGCACTCGACGAGGCCGGCTACGTGGTCGTGGACCACTACGGCCGCACCACCGCGGACGGGGTCTGGGCGCTCGGGGACATCTGCAACCCAAACCAGTTGAAGCACGTGGCCAACGCCGAGGCCCGGGCGGTGGCCCACAATCTGGCGCACCCGGGAGACCTGCGGCCGCTGGCGCTCGGGCCGGTCCCCCACGCCGTCTTCGCCTCGCCGCAGGTGGCCTCGGTGGGTCTCACCGAGCAGCAACTGGTTGCAGCCGGTCGCCCCTTTCGCCGTTCGCTGCGGCCCTACGGCGACACCGCCTACGGGTGGGCCATGGAGGACACCGCAAGCTTCTGCAAGGTGCTGTCCGATCCGGCCACGGACCGTCTGCTGGGTGCGCACATCTGCGGGCCCGACGCGGCGGTGCTGTTGCAGCAACTCGTGCAGGCCATGGCCTTCGACCTGAGCGTGACCCAGATCGCAGCCGGACAGCTCTACATCCACCCGGCGCTCAGCGAGGTCGTCGAGCAGGCCCTGCTGGGACTGCTGCAGTGAGCGATCCGGCCGCGCAGCCGGGAGCCGGCGGGGACCCCGAGGAGTTGACCGCCGGCGGCAGCTTGCCGGCGACCTGGCGGGATCACGCGGCCCGTGAACCCGACCGTCCCTGCCTCCACGATTCCGTGGCGGGTTGGATCAGCCGCGGCCGGTTGGCGGAGGCTGGTGCCGAGGTGGCCGGCCGGCTGTACGCCGCCGGTTTGCGCCGCGGCGACCGGGTGCTGCTGTCCGCGCCGGCGGGTGTCGCCCTGGTGGCGGCGCACACGGCGTGCCTGCGCATGGGCCTGGTGGTGGTGCCCCTCAACGCCGCCCTGCGCCGGCGCGAGGTGGCCCACATCGTGGCCGACGCCTCCCCGCGCGGCGCCATCCTCGACGATCCCGAGATGCAATCCTGGGTACGTCAGGACGCCCCAGAGGCGGTGCTCTGCACCAGCGCCGTGGACCTACGCCCGGGGAACGCCCCCAGCCTGGATGATCTGGACGGCGACGAGCCGGCGATGCTCGGTTACACGTCGGGGACGACCGGTACTCCGAAGGGGGCAGTGTTGACCCACGGCAACCTGCTGGCCGGCGCCGAGTCGCTGCGCCGGGCGTGGGGATGGAGCGGGAGCGACCGCCTGGTGCTGGCCCTGCCCCTCTTCCACATGCACGGTCTGGGGGTGGGCCTGCACGGCACACTGCACTGCGGCGCATCCGCGATCCTGCAGCCCTCATTCGACGCCGACGCCGTCATCGATGCGGTGCGCGAGCACCGGGCCACGCTTTTCTTCGGCGTGCCCACCATGTACAACCGCCTCGCCGGCAACCCTCGGGCACCGGAGCTCGCCGCCCTCCGTCTGGCCGTGTCCGGTTCGGCACCGCTGCCCGCCGAGTTGCACCGCCGGCTGGAGGAAACCACGGGCCTGCGCACCCTGGAGCGGTACGGGATGACCGAGACGGTGATGCTGGTGTCCAACCCGCTCGACGGCGACCGGCGCCCCGGCAGCGTGGGCTTCCCGCTCCCCGGGGTGGAGCTGAGACTGCTGGGGGTGGGCCAGTCCCCCGGGTCGGCCCCGGAGGTTCCCACCGATGCACCGGGCGAGATCTGGGTGCGCGGCCCGAACGTGTTCGCGGGCTACTGGCGCCGGCCGGGGACCGGGCCGCGCACCGACGGCTGGTTCTGCACCGGTGACGTGGGCAGGCGTGACGCCGACGGCTACCTCTACCTGGAGGGACGTCGCGGCGAGGTGATCATCACCGGCGGGTTCAACGTCTACCCGCGCGAGGTCGAGGAGCAACTCGCCGACCACCCACAGATCACCGAAGTGGTGGTGGCCGGCCGGCCCGACGAGGAGTGGGGCGAAATCGTCACCGCCTATGTCGTCCCCGCGCCGGGCAGGCGGGCTCCCACCGCAGGCGAGTTGCGCAGTCACGTGGCCGAGCGGCTGGCCCCCTACAAGTATCCCCGCGCCGTTGTGCCGGTGGAGGCCATCCCCCGCAACGCCCTCGGCAAGGTGCAGCGACATCTGCTCGGCGAGGTGGCGAGTACGGAGGCGGCGGCGACCTAACGTAGAGGCGATGGGCAGCACCTGGGGCCACACCTTCCGGATCAGCACCTTCGGGGAGTCTCACGGCGGGGCCATCGGTGTCAGCGTGGACGGGTGCCCGCCCCGGCTGGCGCTGAGTCCCGAGCACATTCAGGTGGACCTGGACCGGCGCCGTCCCGGCCAGAGCCGCCTCACCACCCAGCGCGACGAGGCCGATCGGGTGCAGATCCTGTCGGGAACCTTCGAAGGGCGCACGCTCGGCACCCCCATCGGGATGCTCATTCACAACACCGACGCCCGCCCCGAGGCCTACGAGCACCTGCGCGACGTGTACCGCCCCTCCCACGCCGACTACGTGACCGAGGCCAAGTACGGCATCCGCAACTGGCAGGGCGGGGGGCGCGCCAGCGCCCGCGAGACCGCTGCCCGCGTGGCGGGGGGCGCCGTGGCTCGCCGCCTGCTGGCCACCGCATGCGGGATCGATGTGGTCGCCTGGGTGGCGCAGGTCCACGAGATCCAGGCCGCCACCGACTCCAGCACCGTGAACTTGGAGGCGGTCGAGGCGTCGCCGGTGCGCTGTGGTGACCCGGAAGCGGCCGAGGCGATGAGCGCGGCGATCGCCGAAGCGCGCCGGCGCGGTGACTCGCTGGGCGGCGTCGTGGCCTGCGTGGCGCGCCACGTGCCGCCGGGACTGGGCGACCCGGTGTTCGACAAGCTCGAAGCCGACCTCGCCAAGGCGCTGCTGTCGCTTCCGGCTGCCAAAGGCTTCGAGATCGGCAGCGGCTTCGCCGGGACGACGATGACGGGGATCGAGCACAACGATCCCTTCGTGCCGGGCCCAGACGGCCGACTGCGCACGGTCTCCAATCACTCCGGCGGGGTGCAGGGCGGGATCTCCAACGGCGAGGACATCGTCGTGCGCGTGGCCTTCAAGCCGACGGCCACGATCGCCTCCACCCAGCGCACCGTGGACCGCTCCGGGCAGGCAGTCGTCCTGGCGGCCCGCGGCCGGCACGACCCGTGCGTGCTGCCCCGCGCCGTCCCCATGGTTGAGGCGATGGTCTGCCTGGTGCTGGCGGATCACTGGCTGCGCCAGCAGACCGTGGTGGTGCTCGGCGAAGAGGACTAGCCGGGGCGGTCCTTTCGCACTCCCGGCACGGTGGGCCCCTCAGCCCGCCTCGGCCACGAGTCCGAGTTCCCAGGAGAGCCGGGGACAGTCGCCCCAGAGGCGTTCGAGTTGGTAGTACTCGCGGTCCCGCTCGCTGAAGACGTGTACGACGAAATCGCCGAAGTCCATCAGCACCCACGAGCGCGCATCGAGACCCTCCACCGACAGTGGTTTGGGCCCCCCGGCGGCGCGCACGCCCTCGGTGACCTGTTCACAGATGGCCTTGATCTGCCGTGGGTTGGCGCCGCTGGTGATGACGAAGAAATCACAGACCGACAGGACCTCGGCCACGTCGATGAAGAGAGTGTCTCGGCCGAAGTGCTCGTGTGCCGCTCTGGCCCCGGCAGTTGCCCAGGAGATGAGGTCGCTTCGGTCTCTGCCGAGCCGCACTCAGGCCAGTGTAGATCGCTGCGGCACCCCGGGTTGCCATGGCGCCGGATTCGCCGCTCAGCGATAGAGCCCCCGGCGCTCGATCTCGGCCGCCACCGGTCGCGACAGGACGCTCCCGAATGGATGGCCCTCCGCCAGCCAACGCCGCACGTGCGTGCTCGAGACCTCGATACCCGGGCCGTCCACCGGGATCCAGCGCCAACCGGGCGGCGGCACGCCATCTCCGGTCGCACCCAGCCGCGCCACCACCGCGACCGTTGCCAGGGAGCGGATGACCTCGGGGCGGCGCCCACTGTCGAGAGAATCGGCGAGATCGCTGCCAACGATGAGGAACAACTCCCGTGATTCGTTGGTGAGTTCGGTCAGCGTCTCGGCCGTGGACGATTCCCCTCCCCGATCGATCTCCAGCGTCGAGACCTCGAACCCTTCGAGGTTCGTCACCGCAGCGCGCACGAGCGCCAGGCGATCGGCCGCCGGGCTCACCGGTTGGTCATTGATCTTCTGCCATGGCGCGTTGGCGACCACGAAGAGCACACGATGCAAGCCCAGCGCCCAGCGCGCCGCCTCCGCCGCGGCAAGGTGGCCGATGTGGGGCGGATCGAAGGTTCCGCCGAAAACGCCGAGCCGCTCGGGCCCGGGCGCCGCCGCGCTCGATGAACCCTCCATAATGCGAACCTACCGCCCGGCTGGCTGGACCTGACGATCTCGATGCGCTACAGTGACAAGTGCTTGCAGCGCTCCCGCGCGTGCCGTATGGCGCCTTGCTGGGGCCAGGTGGCAGGAAAAGCAAGGAAAGCTGCGAGCAAATAGCCCCTCGTTCGGTCTCGACCGGATTCTGGCGAACCAGGTCGAGTTCCTCCTGCAGCGGCCGATGCCAAAGGTCGCCCGTAGGGCGTTCCGGAACCTGTGAAATCTGTCACAAGCTCGGATCGCCAGGCGTCAGGGGGCGGGAACAAGACAGCCCCAGGAGTTGTTGGAACAAGTCGAGTCAGACCGAACCCACGGGCATCGCACCGGTGGCCGCCGACGGCCTCGCGTGATGTGGGAAACCAAGCGAAGCAGAGACGAAGAAGACAATGAGTGATTCAGTTGGCCAGTACCTCAACGAGATCGGCGTGGTGCCGTTGCTCACCGCCGCCGACGAGCGCGAGCTGTCGCAGATCATCGAGCGCGGCCGCGCCGCCGCCGAACGCAAGGCCGCCGGCGAGCGGACCCGGCGCGTCGACCGTGAAATCCGGGCTGCGGCCGCCGCCAAGGATCGGTTCATCCGCTCCAACCTCCGCCTTGTGGTCAGCGTGGCGCGGCGCTATCCCCTTCCCCCGGGCATGGAGCTCCTCGACCTGATCCAGGAGGGCAACCTCGGACTCGAGCACGCCGTGGACAAGTTCGATTGGCGCAAGGGGTTCAAGTTCTCCACCTACGCCACCTTCTGGATCCGCCAGGCCATCGGCCGAGCACTCGACCAGAAGGCCAGCCTCGTACGCCTGCCGGGCGACCGCTCGGCAAGCCTGCGGGCGGCGCTGCGCCAGGTCTCCGGCAACGGCGACGAGTTGGATGAAGAGCACGCTCGCCTGCACCGGCTCACCACCCCGACGTCTCTCGACCGGACCATCGGCGACGACGACAGCAACGAGTTGATCGATCTCATCGCCGACGGCAACCCCGGACCGGAGCAGATGGTGATGGCGTTCGCCGACAACGAGATGGTCACCGACCTGCTTTCGGTCCTCGACGAGCGTGCCCGCTACGCGGTCGAGCAGCGCTTCGGGCTGCAGGACGGCCGGAAGCGGAGCTACCGCGAGGTCGGTGAGGAGTTGGGTGTCACCGCAGAGGCCGCCCGGCGACTCGTCAAGCGCGCCGTCAACGTGGTGCGTGAGCGGGCTGTCGAGCGCACCGACGCCGCCTGAACCGGAGCGCATCATGGCCGCGAAGCCCTGGTCTCCAGAGAGTTGGCGGCACTTTCCGGCCCAGCAGCAGCCGGTCTGGCCCGATGCCACCGACCTGGAGCGGGTCCTCAAGATTCTGGCGGGCTTCCCGCCACTGGTCTTCGCCGGCGAGGCGCGCAATCTCACCGCGAAGCTGAGCGACGTGGCCGCCGGCCGGGCGTTCCTGCTGCAGGCCGGCGACTGCGCCGAGTCCTTCGACTCCCTGTCGGCGGACAGCATCCGGGACAGGCTGCGCGTCATCCTGCAGATGGCTGTGGTCCTCACCTACTCAGCCGGCGTGCCGGTCACCAAGGTCGGCCGGATCGCCGGGCAGTTCGCCAAGCCACGCTCGAGCCCCACCGAAGTGGTACAGGACGAGTCGCTGCCCTCGTTCCGCGGGCACATGGTGAACGACATCACCTTCTCCGCCTCGGCGCGGGTGGCCGACGCCAACCGGCTGATCACCGCCTATCACGCCTCGGCTTCCACGCTGAACCTGCTGCGCTCGTTCACCAAGGGCGGCTTCGCCGATCTGGGCCGGGTCCACGCTTGGAACCAGGAGTTCGTGGCCTCCTCCCCTGCCGGGAAGCGCTACGAGGAGCTGGCGGGCGGCATCGACGCCGCCCTGCGCTTCATGGCCGCCTGCGGCATCGGCAGCAGCGACCACGTGGCGCTGAACACCGTGGACTTCTTCACCAGCCACGAGGCCCTGATACTCCCCTACGAGGAGGCGCTGACGCGCAGCGACTCCCTCACCGACGAGCCCTACGACTGCTCAGCACACATGCTCTGGATCGGCGAGCGCACCCGGCAACTCGACGGCGCGCACGTCGAGTTCCTGCGCGGCGTCCGCAACCCGCTGGGCTGCAAGCTGGGACCCACCGTCACGGCCGCCGAGGTTCTGGAGCTGTGCGAGGCACTCAACCCGGAGCGCCGTCCCGGCCGCCTGACGCTGATCTCCCGGATGGGAGCTCAGAAGATCGCAGACGTGCTTCCGGGCCTGGTGCGGGCCGTGAGCGACGCCGGCCATCCGGTTGTGTGGGCCTGCGACCCCATGCACGGCAACACCTTCACGTCCTCCAGCAGCGGGCACAAGACCCGCCACTTCGAGGACATCTGCGCCGAGATCGACGGCTTCTTCGCCGTACATCGGGCCGAAGGCACCTGGCCGGGCGGCATCCACGTGGAACTCACCGGCGACGACGTGACCGAATGCCTCGGCGGATCCGAGGATCTCGGGCACGACGACCTGCCGATGCGCTACGAGACGATGTGCGATCCCCGCCTGAACGGGCGGCAGTCGCTGGATCTGGCCTTCCGCGTCGCCGAGAAGCTGCGCACCTGACTAACCGCGGGCGACCGGCTCCGACCGCACGCCCGCACGTCCGTCATCCGCCAGGTGCCCGGGGTGGGCGCTGCGCGGTTCTTCACTACCGCCTCTGAGCTGCGGAAACGCTGAGGTAGCGAATCCCGCTTGTCAGGGCGGTTATCACCGGCGACGACGGCTCAGTGTCACGCCCATTCACCCAGAATGAGGCGGGAATAGTCGGTCTCGCTGAGAGGTACTGGACCCATCCACACCGGGGAAGCATCCCCGTGTCGCTCAAGGCAGGGCGTGAACTTCACGCCCTTCGCCTTCACAAACCGCACAACTGACGGGCACAGATCGCCCGTCGGTGTGGTGCCCAAGCATCCATAGTCGCCGGTCTGGCGGACTGCCTCTCCAGAGTAGTACTTGCGAGCATGATTGGTGGACATTTGTTCTCCTTTGGTCTGGAATGCATCCGTCTCCGACTATAGAGCTACACGCTTGTCATTTGCAAGCCAGAGAGGTCGAGGATTCCCGGGGGTAATCCTCTCGAGGTCCGCTCCGACGGCCGGACCCTCACCGGCGAAGCGGTCCGCTATGGCGAACAGGCCAGCGACCGCGCCGAGCGTTTTGAGCGGGCGCGTTCGCGCCCCTCGGACCGCTCGCGCTGAACCTCCAACACGACCCCGCCATCGTGCTCGCCGCCACCGGCAACCGGCTCACCGTCTCCGACACGCCCCGAGCCCTCGAGGTCCGCGCCGAACTCCAAGGTGGCGCCGCGCTGAGCCTGCTCCGGCGGGGCGCATTGTGGGACCTGAGTGTCGAGTTCCGAGCCCTGAGCGAACGCCGCGACGGCGGCGTGCGAGTCATCGAGCGGGCGCACCTCGAGGGCATCGGCCTCGTGGACACGCCCTCGTACACGGGGCGCCTCGAGTTGCGGAAGTGGATCGGCTACACGCTGCGCTCGAACGTCCCCAAGGCCGCACGGCTGCACTGCGAATGCGCCGGCGACGCGGCGTGCCGGTTCGCGGCGTTCATGGGCGACGCGGTCGAGGAGATGCTCGACACCGTCTTCGAGCAGTTCGAGCAGGAAGTCATCGCCGCGTGGGGTCACTACGACCGGCCGCTCGCATCGGTGAGCCGCGGCACGCTGCGCCGCGCCGGGACCACAGGCGTCGCGATCGACCTGCCCGACGATGACCCGGGCCGGGCCGTGCTCGCGGCGAACGAATCGACCGGCGTAATCGTGCGGCCCCACCTAGACGCCGCCGCCAGCCAAGCCGAACAGGTCGGCGACACGCTGCGCTACACGAAAGCCCGAGCGCGAGCGTTCATCGTGTCAGCCACCGACGCCCGAGAGGGCTGGCCCACACCGACGATCACCGCCGCGGGCGCGGGCGGGATCGCAGCCACCGACACGCCGCCCGCTTAACGCGCCGCGCTCACCATCCCTTCGAGGCGGCGGCTGTGGCTGTGAGCACCGCGCTGCCCTACCCGCCGCCCCCCGGCCCAAAATCCGACGGCGACTTCACCGACGCCGTCGTGCGCCTCATCGAAGCCTAAGCCGTCGGCAACGCCGCCGACGCCTCCTCGACCGCCGCGGTGGAAGCCGCCGCCGGGGCCCTGTCGCTGGCGTTCGCCTCCGCCGCAGTGACCGGGCCCCCGTGGGCCAGCGAAGCCGTCACGCCGATGTTCCTCGCCCAAGTCGGTCGCGACCTCGTGCGCTCGGGCGACTCGCTGCACGTGATCCGCACCAACGGCGACCGCGTGCGCCTCGTACCCGCCGCGTCGTGGCATTTCGAGGGCGACCACGACCCCGACACGTGGACCGTGCGGCCACCGCCTACGGGCCGTCCACGAGCACCACGTGGCACGTCAGCGCGGCAGGCGTCGTGTTCGTCCGCTGGGGCGGCACACCCGGACAGCCCTACGTCGGCACCGGGCCCCTCTCGTGGGCACACACAACCGCCCGCCTCAGCAGCGAAGCCGAACGATCCCTCGCCGACGAAACCGCCGGACCGCTCGCCCAACTTTTCGCCGTCCCACACGACGGCGGCGGCGATCCCGACCAAGACGGCGACACATTCGCCGCCCTCCGCGCCGACATCGGCCGAGCACGCGGCAAGGCGCTACTCGTGAAAACAACCGCCGCCGGCTGGGGCGAAGGCCGCGCCTCAGCGCCGCAACGCGACTGGACCGCCAGCCACCTCGGATCCGCCCCGCCGGCCACCATGCCCGAAATCGCCCGCGACGCGTTCGCCCGGACCCTCGCCGCCACCGGCACGCCCGCGTCGATGTTCTCCGACGCCGACGGCACCGCCGAACGGGAAGCTCTCCGGCGCTGGCACATGGGCACCGTGGCGCCGCTGGCGCGAATCCTCGAGTCCGAACTGCGGGCCATGCTCGAGACCGACGTAGCGCTGCGCTTCGACCCCTACCCGCTCGACGTGGCCGGCCGCGCCGCCGGGTTCGCCAAGATGGTGCAAGGCGGCGTCAGCATCGAACAGGCACTAACGGCCTCGGGGCTACTCGCCGTCGGCTAGGTGTGCATGCTGGGGAGGTTGTCCCGGAGGGTTGAGGCTGGTGTGTTCCAGTCGAGTGCGCCGTGGGGTCGGTGGTAATTGTAATAGTGGAGGAAGCCGCGGTAGGCCTGGTGGCGTTGGGTTTCGCTGGTCCAGGGTGTGATGTAGGCCCATTCCTCGAGGAGGATGCGGTGGAAGCGTTCG
>JAGWAK010000108.1:6285-6634 GCA_021296435.1 Acidimicrobiia bacterium | reverse complement strand
TCCCCGCGCCGATGTGGAGGGTCACGACGCCGCCGCCAAGGCCGCCATCATGGCCGGCATCGTCTTCGGCGCCGAGGTCACCGCGGCCGACGTCCACTGCGAGGGCATCAGCACCCTCAGCCCCAACGACATTGCCTTCGCCCGCCGCCTGGGCCACGTCATCAAGCTCCTGGCCATCGCCGAACGAGTCGACGGTGACGCGATCGCGGTGCGGGTGCATCCGGCGATGGTGCCCGAGGATCACCCGCTGGCTGCGGTGCGCGACAGCTTCAACGCCGAGTTCGTGGAGGGCGAGGCCGCCGGCGAGCTGATGCTCTACGGGCGCGGCGCCGGCGCGCGCCCCACCGCC
>JAGWAK010000108.1:0-6157 GCA_021296435.1 Acidimicrobiia bacterium | reverse complement strand
CCGGCCGGGTGTGCTGGCCGCGGTGGCGGGCGTGTTCGGCCGCCACGGCGTGTCGATCCGCTCCATGACCCAGGAGGGCCTCGGCGACCAGGCCCGCATCATCTTCATCACCCACGTGGCCTGCGAGAGCGACATGCGGGCGACGCTCGACGAGCTGCGGCACCTCGAAGCGGTCCGGCAGGTCGGAAGCGTGCTGCGGGTCATCACTGACGAATGAGCCTCAGCTACGTTTCCACCCGCGGCAAAGCCCCCACCCTGGCCTTCGCCGACGTCCTCCTGGAAGGCCTGGCCACCGACGGCGGCCTCTACGTCCCCGAGCAATGGCCGGCACTGAGCACCGCGACGGCGACCGGCACCCCCACCCGGTCTGCCAACCCCCCACCCGGACAGACCTACGTCGACATCGCCACCGAGGTCATGTGGCCGTTCGTGAACGGCCAGATCGACCGGGAAGCCTTCGAGCAGCTCACCGCCGAGGCCTACAGCACGTTCGACCATCCCGACGTGGCCCCCCTCGTCCCCCTCGACGAGGACGGGGGCCTCTGGCTCATGGAGCTGTTCCACGGGCCCACGCTGGCGTTCAAGGACATCGCCCTGCAGCTGGTGGGCAGGCTGTTCGACTACGAGCTGGCGCGGCGGGGCGAGCGGGTCACCATCGTGGGGGCGACCTCGGGCGACACCGGCTCGGCGGCCATCGAGGCGTGCCGCGACCGCGACTCCCTCGACATCTTCGTGCTGCACCCGCGCGGCCGCGTCAGCGAGGTGCAGCGCCGCCAGATGACCACGGTGCCCTCGGCGAACGTCCACAACATCGCCCTCGACGGCAGCTTCGACGACTGCCAGGACCTGGTGAAGGCCATGTTCGCCGACGAGGCCTTCCGCGGCCGGCACCGCCTGGCGGCGGTGAACTCCATCAACTTCGCCAGGGTCATGGCCCAGATCGTCTACTACGTGGTGGCGGCCCGGGCGCTCGCCGGCAGCGATGCCGACCGGCCCGTCGGCTTCGCCGTGCCGACGGGCAACTTCGGCAACGTGTACGCCGGCTATGCGGCGCACCGCATGGGCCTCGACGTGTCGCAGTTCGTGGTCGGCAGCAACGTCAACGACATCCTCACCCGGTTCTTCGACTCGGCCCGTCTGGAGATCCGCCAGGTGATGCCCACCATGTCGCCGAGCATGGACATCCAGGTGTCGTCCAATCTGGAGCGGCTGCTGTTCGAGCTGAACGGCCGTGACGGCGCCGCCACCGCCGCGCTGCTCGACGGCTTCCGTGCCGCCGGCGAGGCCGAGCTGCCGCCGGGACCGGCCGCCGGGCTGGCTCCCCTGTGGTCGGGGGCCCGGGTCGACGAGGCGCAGACGCTGGAGGTCATCGGCGACACCTACGACCGGACCGGGATGATGATCGATCCCCACACCGCGGTGGGCGTGGGCGCGGCGGCCGCCGCCCGGCGCGACCCGGAGGTCCCGCTGGTGGTGCTGGCCACCGCGCATCCGGCCAAGTTCCCCGACGCCGTGGCGCAGGCCTGCGGGCGCCGCCCGGCGCTGCCCGAGCGCCTCGCCGACCTGGGCGAGCGGCCCGAGCGCTGCGTGGAGTTGGACAACGACCTGGTGGCTGTGCAGCGTTTCGTGGCGGCGCACACGCGTGTCGGCGGTGACCGGTGAGCAGGGGGCTGCGGTGAAGTACGTGGTCTGCATTCCCGACGGCTGCGCCGATGAGCCGGTGCCCGCCCTCGAGGGCCGCACCCCGCTCGAGGTGGCGCACATGCCGACGCTGGCGCGCCTGGCGGCCCGGGGCACCGTGGGCCGCGCCCGGGTCATTCCCGAGGGCCTGCCGGCGGGCAGCGACGTCGGCAACATGTCGATCCTGGGCTACGACCCCCAGCGGTACCACAACGGCCGGGCGTCCATCGAGGCCGCCGCCATGGGCCTGCACCTGGGTGTGGGCGAGGTGGCGTACCGCTGCAACCTGGTCACCCTCTCCGGCGACGGCACGATGGCGGATTTCGCCGGCGGGCATCCCCCCAGCACCGTCGCCGCCGAGGCGATCGACGCCCTGCAGGCCAGCTTGGGCGGTGAGGTGGCGTTCCACGCCGGCGTGCAGTACCGCCACATCATGGTGGCGCCCGCCGACTGGGCCGAGGCCGAATGCACCCCGCCCCACGACATCAGCGGGCAGCCGGCGGTGCTGCCCACCGGCCCGGCGGCCCCCCGGCTGCGGTCGCTCATGGAGGCCTCCCGCGACGTGCTGGCCCGTTTCGACATGGCGGCCACGCAGGTCTGGTTCTGGGGTCAGGGCACGTCGCCGCAGATGCCTTCCTTCGCCGACCGCTACGGCCGGGCCGCCGGACTGGTCAGCGCCGTCGACCTGGTGCGGGGGCTGGGTGTACTCACCGGGATGGACGTCGTGACCGTGCCCGGCGCCACCGCCTGGTACGACACCAACTACGAGGGCAAGCGTGACGCCGCCCTCGCGGGCCTGGCGGCCGGTGCCGACCTGTTCGTGATCCACGTGGAGGCCAGCGACGAGGCCGGTCACGCCGGCGACGTGGCCGAGAAGGTGCGCAGCCTCGAGAACTGGGACCGGCGCATCCTCAGCGACCTGGTGGCGGGGCTGGAGGAGCTCGGCCCGTGGCGGCTGCTGCTGCTGCCCGACCACGCGACGCCGCTGGAGTTGCGCACCCACACCGCCGACCCGGTGCCGTACCTGCTGGCGGATTCGCGCACCGACGGTCCCGGCGGTTCCTACACCGAGGTGGCGACGGCGGAGGCCCCGGTGGTGCCGGGTCACCGCCTGATGGGGGAGTTGCTGCGGTCCTGAGGCCGGGGCCCGGTGCCGGTACAGGGTTGTGGGCGACCCGCGGGGCGGTTACGCTGGACATCGCCTTCGGAACGCACTCGCAGCCCGAAGGTTCGGTGAGTGCCCCACAATGCTTCGTAAGTGCATCGTGTATGCACCGCGGCAGCCGCCGCCAAGGTTGCAGAGGGGTTCGCCGTCGCCAGTTCCTGACCTGGGCGAAATACAAGCCGGTTACTGAGCCGGTCTGTGGAAGTGAGGTTGAGGTGAGCACCGAGACCGTCGAGGCGCAACGCAGCCTGTTCGAGGCCAAGAGTCGCGCCGAATTGATCGACATTGCCACCGCGATGGGCGGGCAGCCCTCGCAGCGGAGCCGCAAGGCTGAACTCGTCGACATGATCGTGGAGTTGGCCGGGTTCGGCGCCGAGGGAGCCCCCTCCGGCGACAACGCCGGGGAGGCCGCCGAGGTAGCCGCCCCGAGCAACGACGCCGCCGAGGAGGCCGCCCCGGAGACCGCCGACGGTGCCGCCGCGTCCGAGGGTGCCCAGCCCGGGCCGGCCAACGGCTCCGAGCCGGGCGCCGAAGCCGAGGCTCCGCCCGCCGAGAGCCGCCGGCAGCCCGCCGCCCGTGCCCCCTCCGGCGAGCGACGCCAGGGCGAGCAGCGGCGTGACGCCCCCGAGCGCCACCAGCGCAGCGGCGGCGAGGGCCGGTCCGCCACGGCGACCGCCGAGCGATCCGAGCGCGGCGAGCGTCCCGAGGGCGAGCGCGGGCGCTGGGAGGAAGGCGGCACCGACTACGGCAACCGGCGCCGCCGCCGGGGCCGCGGTCGCGTCGACGAGGAGCCCTGGGAGGGCGACCCTGTGGACGTCTCCGGCTACCTCGACCTGCGCGACGAGGGGTACGGCTTCCTGCGCCTCAACGGCCACCTGCCCAGCCGCGAGGACGTCTACGTGTCGGTCAAGCAGGTGCGCCAGTTCGGCCTCCGCAAGGGCGACCACGTCGGCGGTGGCTCCAGAAGAACACCGCACTGCAGCCCCACGACACCATCAACGGCAAGCCCGCCGAGCAGACCCGCAAGCGCCCCAACTTCGAGGACCTCACGCCGCTGTTCCCCGACCAGAAGCTGCGCCTCGAGCGCGCCGGCGACCGGGGCAACATGACCACCCGCATCATCGACCTGATCTCGCCGATCGGCAAGGGCCAGCGCGGCCTCATCGTCTCGCCGCCCAAGGCTGGCAAGACCACGATCATGAAGGAGATCGCCCGCTCCATCGAGGTCAACAACCCCGAGGTGAAGCTCATCGTGCTGCTCGTGGACGAGCGCCCCGAGGAGGTCACCGACATGCGCCGCTGGCTGATGCGCGGCGAGGTGGCCGCCTCCACCTTCGACCGCCCCGCCGAGGAGCACACCCACGTGGCCGAACTCACCATCGAGCGTGCCAAGCGCATGACCGAGGCCGGCGAGGACGTGGTCATCATGCTTGACGGCATCACCCGCCTGGCCCGGGCCTACAACCTGGCGGCTCCGGCCACGGGTCGCATCATGTCGGGTGGTGTGGCCTCCGGGGCGCTGTACCCGCCCAAGAAGTCGCAACATGGAGGAGGGCGGCTCGCTCACCATCCTGGCCACGGCGGTGGTGGAGACCGGCTCCAAGATGGACGAGGTCAACTTCGAGGAGATCAAGGGCACCGGCAACATGGAGCTGCGGCTCGACCGGCGCACCGCCGAGCGGCGCATCTATCCCGCCATCGATGTGGACGCCAGCTCCACCCGCCACGAGGAGCTGCTGTTCGAGCGCAAGCAGCTGCAGCAGGTCTGGAAGCTGCGCCGGGTGCTCTCGGGCCTCGCCAGCGACCACGGCAACGGTGCGGCCGGGTTGGAGTTGCTGATAGACCGGCTGAAGACGTTCCCCGACAACGATGCCTTCCTGGAGGAAGTGGCCCGTGGGCCGATGGGCGGCTGAGCGCGCCGCCCGCTGAGAGGAGCCGAGAGATGAAGCCCGACATCCATCCCGAATACCGCCCGGTCGTGTTCCAGGACACGTCCTCGGGGGAGATGTTCCTGACCCGGTCCACCATCGCCACCGGCGACACCGTGGAGTGGACCGACGGCAAGACCTATCCCCTGGCGAAGGTGGAGATCTCCAGCGCCAGCCACCCGTTCTTCACCGGCACGATGACCATCGTCGACACCGCCGGGCGGGTCGAGCGCTTCGAGCGGCGCTACGGCAGGCGCGACCGCAAATAGAGGGTCCCGCCTGCGGCTACCGGGCCGGGCGGCGCCGCCGTGAGTCTCGATCCCTACTCCGAGCGCTTCGAGGCGCTGCTTGCCGAGCGCGCCGAGTTGGAGGCGCGCCTGGCCGGCGGCGACCTGGCCCGCGACCGGAACGCCTTCCGCCAGGTCACCCGCCGCTACAAGCAGCTCACCGAGATCACCGACCGGGTCGACGCGCTCCGGGCGGCGGTCGAGGACCGGGCCGTGGCCGCCGAACTGCTCACCGAGGCCACCCCCGACGAGGCCGAGTCGCTGCAGGCCGACGCCGCCGAG
Organism: Acidimicrobiia bacterium; assembly: GCA_021296435.1. Taxonomy (GTDB): domain Bacteria; phylum Actinomycetota; class Acidimicrobiia; order Acidimicrobiales; family CATQHL01; genus VXNF01. The sequence continues at coordinate 815 of JAGWAK010000108.1, read as the reverse complement.
GCCACCGAGCGCATCGCCGTCCTCGAGGCGGAACTCACCGACCTGTTGGCGCCGCGCGACCCCAACGACGGCAAAGACGTCATCGTGGAGATTCGCGGCGCCGAGGGCGGCGAGGAGGCGAATCTGTTCGCCCGGGAGCTCTTCGAGATGTACCTGGGCTTCGCCGAGGCGCAGGGCTGGAAGGTGGACGTGCTGGGCTCGCAGGCCTCCGATCTCGGCGGCATCACCCACGTGGCCTTCGAGGTGTCCGGCGACGACGTGTGGCAGCGGCTGCGCTTCGAAGGCGGCCCGCACCGGGTGCAGCGGGTCCCCGAGACCGAGTCGCAGGGCCGCATCCACACCTCCTCGGCGACGGTGTCGGTGCTGCCGACCGCCGACGAGGTGGAGGTGCAGATCGACGAGGCCGACCTCCAGATCAGCGTGTTCCGCTCCTCCGGTCCGGGCGGCCAGTCGGTGAACACCACCGACTCCGCCGTGCGGGTCACCCACAAGCCCACCGGCCTGGTGGTGAGCATGCAGGACGAGAAGAGCCAGCTGCAGAACCGCAACAAGGCACTGCAGGTGCTGCGGGCCCGGCTGCTGCGACTGGAGCAGGAGCGGGCCGCTGCCGAGGCCTCCGACCAGCGGCGCAGCCAGATCGGCCGGGGCGGGCGCTCGGAGAAGATCCGCACCTACAACTACAAGGAGAACCGGGTCACCGATCACCGAATCGGGCTCACCCTCTACAAGCTGGACCGGGTGCTGGCCGGCGACCTCGGCGACGTCATCGACGCCCTGGCCCGCCACGACCGCGAGCAGGCCCTGGCCGGCACCAC
>JAGWAK010000015.1:24093-32772 GCA_021296435.1 Acidimicrobiia bacterium | reverse complement strand
GATCGAGCGCGCGAAGTAGGCGGAGAAGATGAACGTCACGATGATCGTCCCGAACGCCGAGTGGGCGAAGTCGTACATCGCCCATGAGACGATCTCCCGCCGCTCGACGGGCGGGGTCCGGGGATTCGCGTTCACGAGGGGCGGCCTCTCAGGGGAACGGGTGGGATCCGTACTCCGTATCAGGGCTTCAAGGGTACGGCGGGAAGTCGGTCCGGCGCGACCCGTCCGTTTGTCGCGAGCGCAGGGCGCGGGGTAAGTTTCGGGGAGTGCCGCCTCTCTGCGGGCGGCGTCCCCATATCAGGCTGAAGAAGCGGAAGATTCACATGTCCACACATACAGGCGCGAGCGCGAAATCCCACGTCAGCGAGGCGGAGGCCCGGAAGGTCGCCGAAGCCGCGCGCGAGACCGACTGGACGGGCCGAACCTTCGTCCGGAACCTCTTTCTCGGGAAGCTCCGGCTCGACGCGATCCACCCCTATCCCGACCCGGATGACTTCATCTCCGAGCGCGCCCGCGCGTGGACGGAGGAGCTGCGGATCTTCCTGCGGGACGAGGTGGATTCGGACGCCATCGACCGGGACGGCAAGATCCCGCCCGAGGTCGTGCGGACGCTCGCCGAGCACGGCGCGTTCGGCATCAAGGTACCGGAGAAGTACGGCGGCCTCGGGTTTAACCAGACGGAGTACGCCAACGCGATGCGGGTCGTGGGTTCCGTGGACGGCAACGTCGTCGCCCTCCTCTCCGCTCATCAGTCGATCGGCGTGGGGCAGCCGCTCAAGATGTTCGGCACCGAGGCGCAGAAGGAGGCGTACTTCCCCCGCCTCGCCAAGGGAGCCGTCAGCGCCTTCGCGCTCACCGAGAACGATGTGGGTTCGGACCCCGCCCGACTCACGACCTCCGCCGAGCGCACGGAAGACGGGTCCGCCTTCATCCTCAACGGCGAGAAGCTGTGGTGCACGAACGGCACCCTGGCCGAACTCTACGTCGTGATGGCGCGCCACCCCGACACGGGCCGCATCTCCGCCTTCATCGTCGAGCGCGACTGGCCGGGCGTCGAGATCGTGCGCCGCTGCCATTTCATGGGACTCAAGGCGCTCGAGAACGGGATCATCCGCTTCACGAACGTCCGTGTTCCCGCGGAGAACCTCCTCTGGAAGGAAGGGAGCGGGCTCAAGCTCGCGCTCATCACGCTGAACACGGGGCGGCTCACGATCCCCGCGTCCTCGGTGGGCGGGGCGCAGGCCGCGCTCGAGGCATGCCGGCGCTGGTGCGCGGAGCGGATCCAGTGGGGCGTGCCGGTCGGCAGGCACGAGACGATCGCGCACTACCTGACTTCGATCGCGACGCGGACCTACGCCATGTCCGCGATCGCCGACCTCACGCAGTCGATGGCGGACCGGGGCGGCTACGACATCCGGCTCGAAGCCGCGATGGCGAAGCTCTGGAACACGGAGACGGGCTGGCAACTGGTCGATGACGCGCTGCAGGTGCGGGGCGGACGAGGCTACGAGACGGCGGACTCGCTCGCGGCGCGGGGCGAGGAACCCGTCGCGGTCGAACGCTGGCTGCGCGACTTCCGCATCAACCGGATCTTCGAGGGGTCGAGCGAGATCCTGCGCCTGTTCATGGCCCGCGAGGCCGTGGACCGCCACCTCCAGATCGCGGGCGACCTCGTCGACCCCCGACTCGGCCTCGGCGCGAAGCTCAAGGCCCTGCCGCGGGCGGCGTGGTTCTACGCCACCTGGTATCCGACGACGTGGATCGGCTGGAGTCTGCCGCCGCGCTTCGCGAGCCACGGGCGCCTGGCGAAGCACCTGCGTTTCGTCGAGCGCAACAGCCGCAAGCTGGCGCGGACCATCTTCCACCTCATGCTTCGCCATGGCCCGAAGCTCGAGCGGCGCCAGGGTCTGCTCTTCCGCTGCATCGACATCGGCGCGGAACTGTTCGCGATCGCGGCCGCGGTCACGCGGGCCGACATGCTGCGGCGCCGGGAGGGTGAGGGAGCCCGCGATGAGGCGCGGGAGGCCGTGCGCCTCGCCGATTCGTTCGCGGCCGAGTCACGCCGCCGCGTGGGCGAACTCTTCCGCCGCATCCGCTCGAACCACGACGTGGCGGACTACCGCATCGCCCAGGACATCATGGCCGGCAGCTTCGAGTGGATGGAGCGCGACATCGTCGGCCTCCAGGAGGCCGCGCTCGAAGCCTGGAAGGGCGAGGCGCCGGATCTGCCATCGGATGGCGGACCCGACGCTCCCCCGTCCGAACCGTTCACGGAGCCCCGTTCGGACGTCCGCGCGGCGAGCGCCGGGGTCGAGGTCGTCTAGGAGCGCCCAGCCGGGTCCGGCGTGGCTCAGCCGGACGGGCCGGGAATGCCCTGCACCTCGATTTCGGCCTCGTGGCCGCACGGAGTGCCGGACAGTACCGCGACCACGGACGGTTCCGTAGCGGAGAGATCCGGCTCCCCGCTCAGGACCAGATCCATGTCGCACGATCCGGACCGGTCGTCGAGCCTCCAGTCCACCGCTTCGGTCACCGAGCCCTCGAGGCCGAAATGCTCGCCGAAACCGACGAGGACGAAGGCGCCCTGTTCCCGGACGCCCGGAGTGCCATCCACGGTGAACTGCGACCCGCCGTGCGAGAGCTGGCATCCCGTGGGGGCGGCCGTGGAGCCCCACGTCAACCTCAGGGTGTCCGCCACGGATTCGTCCGCGAACGTGAGGGCGAGGGAAACCTGTCCTCCGAGCGGGCACGCCACCACGAGGCTGCTCTCGGAGCCGCCGATGATGGTGGGAGCCGTGTCACTCTGAATCGCCCGCATCCCCTCGAACAGCGCCAGGGACTCGGCGGCGGAGAGCGGCTCCGCCGTGGTCGGCGGCTCCGTCGTTCCCTCGCTGCAGCCGGTCGCGAGCGCGCCGGCGAGGACCACTGCGATCACATGCCTTCGGTCGCACATCCCTGCCTCCCTTCCTCCCTGGCCGGATCCGGCTTGCGCGGAACCAGTGGCCGCTCGCCGGCCCGGCACTTGACCCTGCCGAGAACATATGCGCCCAGGCCACCTCGTGTTCCACTCCGGCGCGGCGGCAAGCCTCCGCGCCGAGCGGCTCAGGAGTCCGAAGCGGCGCCCAGCGCGCGAGGGGAGGCGGTCGCGCGACGAAACTCATCGGCTTTCTCGCTCATTCCCCGTTCGATCGCTTCGGCGGCATCCAGACCCCGCTCGCGCGCGTAGCGGCGCACGTCCTCGCTGATCTTCATGGCGCAGAACTTCGGGCCGCACATGGAGCAGAAGTGGGCGACCTTCGCGCCCTCCGCGGGGAGCGTTTCGTCGTGGAAGGCGCGGGCCGTCAACGGGTCGAGGGAGAGGTTGAACTGGTCCTCCCACCGGAACTCGAAGCGCGCCTTCGAGATCGCGTCGTCCCACGCCCGCGCGCCGGGGCGCCCGCGCGCGAGGTCCGCCGCGTGGGCCGCAATCCGGTATGCGATGACGCCGGCTTTCACGTCGTCGCGGTCGGGAAGCCCGAGGTGCTCCTTGGGCGTCACGTAGCACAGCATCGCCGTGCCGTGCCAGCCGATCGTGGCCGCGCCGATCGCGCTCGTGATGTGGTCGTAGCCCGGCGCGATGTCCGTCGTCAGCGGCCCCAGCGTGTAGAAGGGCGCCTCGTCGCACCACTCGAGCTGCCGGTCCATGTTCTCCCGGATCAGGTGCAGCGGGATGTGCCCCGGGCCCTCGTTCATGACCTGCACGTCGTACTCCCACGCGATCCGCGTCAGTTCGCCCTGCGTGCGCAATTCGGCGAACTGCGCCTCGTCGTTGGCATCGGCGATCGACCCCGGCCGCAGCCCGTCTCCCAGCGACAGCGACACGTCGTATTCGCGCACGATCTCGCACAGCTCGCGGAAGTGCTTGTAGAGGAAGTTCTCGCGGTGGTGCGCCATGCACCACTTGGCGATGATCGATCCGCCCCGGCTCACGATTCCCGTCACGCGCTCCGCCGTGAGCGGCACGTAGCGGAGCAGCAGCCCCGCGTGCACGGTGAAGTAGTCCACCCCCTGCTCGCACTGTTCGATGAGCGTGTCGCGGTAGACCTCCCAGGTCAGCGCCTCCGGGACGCCGCCCACCTTCTCCAGCGCCTGGTAGATGGGCACGGTGCCGATGGGGACGGGAGAGTTGCGGAGGATCCACTCGCGGGTGGCGTGGATGTCCTTCCCCGTGGACAAGTCCATGACCGTGTCGGCGCCCCACAGGGCCGCCCAGCGCAGCTTCTCCACCTCCTCTTCGATCGAAGAGGTGACGGCCGAGTTCCCGATGTTGGCGTTGATCTTCACCTTGAAGGCCCGGCCGATGATCATGGGCTCCAGTTCGGGGTGGTTGATGTTGGCGGGGATGATCGCGCGGCCCCGCGCCACCTCGTCGCGCACGAAGGACGGGTCCATGCCCTCCCGCACGGCGATGAACTCCATCTCCGGCGTGATTTGGCCGCGGCGGGCATAGTGCATCTGCGTGAAGGGACCGTTCTCCCGCCGCCTCCCGCGCACCCACGCTTCGCGCAGCAGCGGCAGGCCTTCGCGCACGTCGCATCCGTTCGGACCGCTGGTGTCGTAGACGCGCAGCGGCGGCTCGCCGCCGGAGAGGGCGATCTCCCGCATGGGGACGCGAAGACCGCGCGGGCCGTCCACGAAGACCCTCGTGGAGTTGGGGAAGACTCCCTCGTACGGAACGGGAGCGGCGAGGGCAGGGTCGGGCTCGATCATGACCGGCGTCGTTTCTCCGGCACACCCGCGTCGTCGCCGGACGGAAGACGGTCGACCCCGGGCGGGATGCTGCCTCGCGCGGGCCGCGCTCCCTACGCCGGTATGAGCCGGATCAGGTTCATGGGGTACGCTCTCAATCCCGCTTGACTCCGCCAAGTCGGGATGCCCCCGGCGACCGCCCGGAAGATAGGGGACGGACGGCCGCCCCGCAGACGGGGGGCACGATCGACGATCCGGATGGGTTCGACGCTTCGAATGCCGCTATGGCTTCGTCGTGCCGAAGGATGTAGGCGAGTTCGTCCAGTCCCTCCAGCAGGCAGTTGCGGGCGAACGGGTCGATCCGGAACCGGATCGCGCGGGACGCCGTCGCGACGATGTTCTTCTCCAGATCGACGGTGAAGGTCGCGCCGCCCGCTGCCTCATTCAGGCAGGCCGCGTGCGTTTCTCCGTCAACGCGGATCGGGAGCAAACCGTTTCGCAACGCGTTCTTCTGAAAGATATCCGCGAAGCTCGGCGCCAGGACCGCGTCGAAGCCGTGGTCCATGATCGCCCACACGGCATGCTCGCGAGAACTGCCGCAGCCGAAGTTCCGGCCCGCGATGAGCAGGCGGGCGCCTTCCGCCGCGGGCCGGTTGAGCGCGAAGTCCGGCCGCGGCTCGCCATTGCCCTCGTAGCCGGAGCTGACGATCCCGCTCTGCGGGCGGTCCAGGTCTTCCTCGGTCAGGCCCGCCGCGAACAGCATCGCCCGCGCGGCCGGCCGATCCGGATGCTGCGTCAGCTCGCGGCTGATCCGGTTCAGCATTGGTTCCCCCCTGTTCCGTTTGCCGCGGCCACCGAGCCCGCGGAGCCTCGCACGCGCGTCAGGCCCACGCGGCCCAGGGCCTCGACGATCAACTCGCCCATTCGCGCCGTCGACACCGGCGCCGGTCCGCCGTCGACCTGGAGATCCGCCGTGCCGTGTCCGTCTTCGAGCACGCGGTTCACGGCGTACCGCACGGCGTTCGCCTCCTCCTGGAGCGCGAACGTGAGTTCGAGCATCATCGCGACGGAGAGGATCGCGCCGAGCGGGTTCGCGATCCCCTGCCCCGCGATGTCCGGCGCCGCTCCGTGGACCGGCTCATAGAGACCGATGTCGCCGCCCACGCTCGCCGACGGCAGCATGCCCAGGCTCCCGACGAGCACCGCCGCTTCATCGCTCAGAATGTCGCCGAACATGTTGTTGGTCAGCAGCACGTCGAACTGGCGCGGGTTGTGGATCAACTGCATCGCGCAATTGTCCACGAGCATGCTGGAGAACTCGACATCCGGATAGTCGCGGGACACCTCTTCGGCGACTCGGCGCCAAAGGATCGATGACTCGAGGACATTCGCCTTGTCGACCGAGGTCACCTTCTTCCGCCGCGCCCGCGCGATTTCGAACGCCGCCACGGAGATCCGCCGAATCTCCGCCTCCGTGTACATCTCGATGTCGAAAGCGACACCGTCCTCGATCCCGCCGGGACCGAAATAGATGCCGCCGAGCAGTTCGCGCACGACGACGAGGTCCACGCCGCGGACGCGATCCGGGCGGAGGGGAGACCGGTCCACGAGCGCCGCGGGTACGGAAACGGGCCGGATATTCGCGTGGTTCCCCAGCAACTGCCGCAGATCCAGCAGCCCTCTGGAGGCATCGACCTGCGTTCCGTCCGCCGGGCGCACGGCGAGGCCGACGGCTCCGACGAGCACGGCGTCGACCTCGACCGCCAATGCTCGCGTCTCGTCCGGCAGCGGATCGCCGAACCGCTCGAGCGCCCGCTCACCGATGGGGGCTTCGATGACTTCGAACCTGTGGCCGCGGATCTCGCCGATGGCCTCCAGCACCCGCCGCGCCTCAAGCAGGACCTCGGGTCCGATGCCGTCACCGGGCAGGAACAAGATGCGCCCATCCATGAGGTTAGACCGTCGGATCGAGGGGCGGGACGTGATGCATGGCGGAGTCCCGGGAAGGGTTGGCCGGCGCGGAAGCGGCGGAAGATAGGCGATTTGACTCGTTTCGCAAATTTCCGACGCAGGGCGCCGCAGCAGCTCGTGCTAGCCGAAGCCTCCGCCGAATCTCTCCACGAACGTGCGTTCGCGGTCGGTGAGGGCGGACCACCCCGCGGCCTTGAGCTTGTCGGCGATGCGCTCGTACTCGGCCCGGTTCACGGGGTGAAGGGCACTCGGCTCGATGCGCGCCCATTTCACGTTCAACTCCCGCTCCCTCATGCGGACGCCGGGACTCTCGGCCTGCTTGCGGAACTGCGCCGCCGCGGAGCGCGTGGCCCGCAACCTCAGAAAGAGCCAGCCGCCGAGGAACCCGCCCAGATGCGCGAAGTGCGCCACGCCGCCACCGACGCCGCCGAGGCCCAGCCACAGGGAAAGCACCGTGAACCCGATGACGAGGTAGCGGACCTGCACCGGGATGACGAACCAGATCATCACCCGGTCGCGCGGCCAGTAGCGCGCGTAGCCGAAGAGCACGCCGTACACCGCCGCCGAGGCGCCGACCATCGGCACGTAGAGGCCTCCCTGCGACATCGCGAGGAGGGTCCACAGGATGTGGGCGAGAGCCCCGACGAGCCCGGCCAGCAGGTACAGCTTCAGGAAACTCTTCGATCCGAGCAGCGACTCGAGCTTCGGCCCGAAAAAGAAGAGCGCGAGCATGTTGAAGAAGATGTGGGACATGCCGCCGTGCAGGAACTGGTACGTGATGAGCGTCCAGGGCTTCGTCAGAACCTGGGCGGGGACGAGCCACAGCTCCGACATCAGGACGGGACTTTGGCGCGTGAACACATACGCGAGGACGTTGATCAGGAGGAGCTGGCCGACGACGCGGGTCATGCGTCCGTGTCCTCCGTCACGGCCGTCGTCTCCGTCGCGTCCGCCATCATCTCCGCCATCATCTCCGTGAACTGCCCGGCGAGCGCGGGGCCGACGCCGGCATCTTCATGCTTGAAGAAGGCGTAGACCCGGTCCCAGCCCGAGGCGCGCAGCCGCGCGGCCCAGCCTTCCAGCTCCTCCGGCGAGTAGGCGCTGCGGCGCAGCCGGACGTAGGTCCAGTCCGCCGTCTCGACGAGAGGGGCGTCGTCGCCGTCATCCGTTTCGGCGAGACAGAGGGCGGAGTTCCGCGACCGGAGGATGTCGAACACGCCCTCGTCGAACCACGAGGCATGCCGAAACTCGAAGGCGGACGTTCCCGGGTTCGGAAGCTGGTCCACGAAGCGCGCGAGCCGATCATCGTCCCGTCTGAAGTTGGGCGGAAGCTGGTACAGGATGACGCCCGCGCGGTCCGCCATCACCGCGGCCGTCTGCACGAGATACTCCGTCTCCTCCTCCGCGTTCTGCAACCGCTTGAAGTGCGTGATGCGGCGCGACGCCTTGAGCGCGAAGCGGAATCCGTCGGGCACGGCCTCGGCCCAGTTCTCGAGCACGCTCTCGCGCGGCATGCGGTAGAAGGTGTTGTTGATCTCCACGGCCCCGAGCCGGCGGCCATAGAAGGACAACATCTCCTTGTTGGGGAGATCCTCCGGATAGAAGCTGCCCTTCCACGCGGGATAGCTGTAGCCGCTCGTGCCGATCCAGACCTGCATCGGAGGATGATACCGTCCCGCCGTCAGCGGGCCAACGCACCGTGCCGGCGGGCCCGGGCGCCCCGCCAGCGGGCCGACGCACTCGGCCGACGCCCACGTTATACATTGGCCGCCGGCGACTGCGGTTGCGAAACGACTGGCAAGGGACGAGGGAACGGATCGTGGACAGTGGCGTCGAGACGAACGGGGGCGGCACGCTCCTGCTGGGCACGACGAAGGGCGCCTTTCTTGCGCGGGCGCGGGCGCGGGCGCGCGGGGGCGTCTGACTGGACGAGGGGGGCGGCGGCGGGCGCTGGGATCTGGACGGCCCCGGTTTTCCGGG
>JAGWAK010000015.1:19078-23994 GCA_021296435.1 Acidimicrobiia bacterium | reverse complement strand
GCTGGTCCGGGAAGGCCGAGCGTTCGGTCAGGTTTCCCGAGGACTCCGGGCTCGCTCTCAAGCGCATCTGGCAGATCCAGCCGGGCTCGGTCCGCGAACCGGATGTGATCCGGCTGGGCGTGGAGCCGGCCTGCCTGTTCATCTCCCGCGATGCGGGCGAGCGGTGGGAGGCGGTGGAGGGGCTGCTGAACCATCCGCACCGGGAGCGGTGGCAGCCGGGCGCCGGCGGGCTCTGCCTGCACACGATCATCACGGACGGCGAGCCTGGCGGGCGCGCGACGATCGCCATCTCGGCGGCGGGGGCGTACCGCAGCGACGACGGCGGCACGACATGGACGGCGCGCAACGAAGGCGTTCGGGCGGAGTTTCTCCCCGACAAGCACCCGGAGTTCGGCCAGTGCGTGCACAAGATCGTGCATCATCCGTCGAACCCGGCCCGGCTCTTTCTGCAGAACCACTGGGGACTGTACCGGAGCGACGACTGGGGCGATTCGTGGACGGACATCGCCAACGGGGTGCCGTCCGACTTCGGCTTCGCGATGGCGATGCACCCGGGCGATGCCGACACGGTCTACATCGTCCCGCTCGAATCGGACGGCTTCCGCTGTACGCCGGAGGCGAAGCTGCGCGTCTACCGAACCCGGGACGGCGGCGCGAGCTGGGAGGCGCTCACCGAAGGACTGCCGCAGCGGAACGCGTACGAAACCGTGCTGCGCGACGCGCTGGCCACGCTCGCCCCCGCGCAGGTGTTCTTCGGCACCCGCAGCGGGAAGGTGTACGCCTCTCGCGACGCGGGGACGACCTGGCGGCTGGTGTGCGAGGGTCTCCCGCCGGTGGTGTGCGTGAAGGCGTGCGCCCCCCGGGGAGGCCTGATGCCCTCCGGGACGCCGGCCGGCGGCGTGGCGCGCGTGACGCTGCCGGCCGCGCTGACGGAGTTGACCGGCGGACGGGCGGTGGTCGACATCCCCGGCGCGCCCGCCGCGGTCCGGGACATCCTGGCCGGACTCGGGGCCGCTCACCCCGGCGTGCGCGACCGCCTGGTCACGGAGCGGGGCCGCCTGCGGCCGCACGTGAACGTCTTCGTGGATGGCGAGAACATCCGTTTCCTGAGCGGCCTGGATACGCCCGTGGCGGACGGCGCCGAAGTCGTCGTCCTCCCCGCCCTAAGCGGCGGTTGAGGCGGGCCGCGCCGACGTTACGGTGAAGCGTCGAACAGCGACTCGATTTCTCCCGACCCCATCCGTTCGAAGTCCGGCGGGACGGTGATCTCGCCGGCCATGAACCCGGTCCGGCGGGCTCCCTCGGGCTCCGGAGTCTCGACCGACACCACCTTGACCATCGGTTTTCCGTCCCGCGTGATCACGAACGGATCGCCGTCCGCCGCCTCCTGAACGAGACGGGAGAGGTGCCTCTTTGCATCGTGGATTTCGACCGTGCGCATTGATTCCCCTCGATCCTGTTACAAGCGATCATACCGGGTCGCGGTATCGGAGCCAACCGATCGGATTGCGGTGTGAAGGACGGTCGTAGCGTCACCGTCCCGTGTCGAGGAGGACCTTGCCGAAGGAGCGGTTGGACTCGACGTAGCGGTGCGCCTCGGCGGCCTCGGCCAAGGGGAAGATGCGGTCGATGACGGGGCGCAGGTGGGAGGGGTCCCCCTCCGGGGCCGTGAAGCCGGGGAGGAAACGGGTCGCGAACATCTCCGTGAGGGTCGCCTTCTCCGCCTTCGCGCGGGCGCGGAGGACGGTGCCGACGACGGTCGCGCGCTTGCCCATGAGATAGCGGAGATCGGCCTCGACCTTCATGCCGCCCATGACGCCGACGATGACGAGGCGGCCGAGGGTGGCGAGGGTGGCCATGTTCGCCTCCCAGTACGGGGCGCCGACGGTGTCGAGGATGACGTCGGCGCCGGCCCGGGCGGTGTGCTGTGCGACGGCGTCGGCGAAGGAGCCGGCCCGGCGGTCGACGGCGAGGTCGTGCGGCAGTCCGGCTTCACGCAGGCGGCGAAGCTTGTCCGCCGACGCCGTGGCGATGATCGAGCCCGCCTTGGCCGCCCGGGCAAGCTGCAGGGCGGCCGTTCCGACGCCGCCGCCGGCCGTGTGCACGAGCACGCACTCGCCGGGGCGCAGGCGGCCGCGCTCGATGAGGGCATCGGCCGCTGTGAGGAAGACCTCCGGGATCGCCCCCGCCTCGGTCCAGCTCAGCGTCGGCCGGACGGGCAGGAGCTGCCCGGCCGGCACGGTCACCCGCTCCCCGTATCCGCCGCCGCCGAGAATGCCCATCACGCGGTCGCCTACGGACCAGCCGGCGACGCCGGTCCCGATCGTCTCGATCTCACCAGCGAACTCGAGTCCCGGAATGTCCGGCGGGGCGTCGGCGGGCGCCGGATAGCGGCCCATCCGCTGCAGCAGGTCGGCCCGGTTGATCCCCGCGCACCGCACGCGCACCCGCACCTCCCCCGCCGCGGCGACCGGGTCATCCCGCTCGACGAGTTCCAGGACTTCGGGGCCGCCGGGCTCCCGGATGCGGATCGCCCTCATGCGTCCGCGCTCCCCGCCGTCGGTGCGGCCGCTGCCGAAGGGGCTGACCCCGCGCCAGTGGCCACGCCGAAGGCGCGCCGCGCGGCGTCCAGCCGTTCGGGCGTCCCGATGTCGTACCACGCCGCGCCCGTCGCGTCGAACACGCCGACGTGCTCCCCGTCGCCAATCCAGTCCATGTATGAATCCATGATCGAGAAGACGCCCCCTTCCGCGTGGCGTTCGAATACGCGCGGCGAGAACACGTGGATGCCGCAGAATCCGACCTCCCGGGCTTCGTCCGCGTTCGACGGCTCCCGCGCGACGACTTCCCATCCCTCCGTCCGGTTCGCGCGCCCGAACACGCCCCGGCCATCCACCAGGAGAGGGCGCGACGTCTCCCGCTCCGCGATCGCGAGCGTGGCCAGCCGCCCATCCCGCGCCTCGCCTTCCAGGTGCGCCCGATACAGCGCGGCGAGATCGACCTCCGTCACCACATCGCAGTTGTGGAGCAGGAAGGGTTCCCGCGCCTCGAACAGCGACCGCGCGTGGAAGAGCCCGCCGCTCGTGTCGAGGGGGGCCGGCGATTCCTCGTCTTCGCGCGACACGAACACGGGGACGCCCAGCGACGACGCCTCGGCCCACGCCGCCACCTGTCCGGCCAGATAGTGGGCGTTCACGATCAGGCGGTGCGCGCCCGCCGCGACGAGGTTCCCGGCGACGCGCTCCAGGAGCGGGACCCCGCCGAAGTCGACGAGCGCCTTGGGCGTCGCGTCGGTGAGCGGCCGCAGGCGGCGTCCCCGGCCCGCCGCAAAGATCATCGCTTCCACGCGTCCGCCCCCGCCCGCCGGCTCAGACCCGCGCGGGACGGCGGGGCCAGTCCGCCGATTCCCGGTGCGTGACCTCCACGCGCACATCCGGGCGGCGCACGCTCAGGTGCTGGCGCAGCCGCTCCGCCATGTACACCGAGCGGTGCTGTCCCCCCGTACACCCGAAATGCACGCTCAGGCTGTGGAATCCGCGCTCCAGGTAGTTCGCGATGTGCGCGTCCACGATCCCCCGCACCCGTTCCCAGAACTCCTGCGCCTCCGGCCGGGCCGCGATGAAGGCGATCGTCTCCTCATCGAGACCCGTGAGGTTGCGGTACGCCTCCTCGCGACCCGGATTCGGGAGCCCGCGACAGTCGAACACGTATCCTCCGCCGTGACCGGACGTGTCCGCCGGATATCCGCCGGGATACCGGAAGCTCGAGACCGTCACCTCCAGTCCTCCCTCGACCGCCGACGGCTCCGCCTCGCGACCCCAGCGGTCGACGATCGCGCGCAGCGCCCCCTCGAGTTCGGGGACGTCGACGGGCAGACCTCCCTCGAGCAATCCCCGCAGGTTCTCCGCCGCGTAGGGCACGCTCTGCAGGAAGCGCGGCTTTCGCTCGAAGAACCCCCGGTAACCGTAGGCCCCGAGCGCCTGCAGCAGCCGCACGAGGACGTACCCGGGCCAGAGTTCAAGGAACTCCTCGCGCCGCGCGACCCCGTGCGATTCGATGACGCCGATGTAGTGATCGAGCAGCGCCTCCCGTTGCCTGCGCCCCAGATTCGCCTTCGAGTCGTAGAGGAGCGACGCCACGTCGTACTGCAGCGCCCCGCGCCGTCCGCCCTGATAGTCGATGAACCAGGGTTCCGGACCCTCCGGCCCCTGCCGCACCATCACGTTGCGGGACTGGAGGTCGCGGTACAGGAACCGGGACCGGTCGCCGGCGAGCAGATGCCGCGCGAGCCGCGAGAAGTCGCGCTCGAGGTGCGCTTCGTTGAAGGGGATGTGCGCGAGCCTCAGGAAGTGGTACTTGAAGTAGTTGAGGTCCCAGAGGATGGACTGCCGGTCGAACGCGGCCCGGGGATAGGCGCGGCGGAAGTCGATCCGCTTCCCTCCCTCGACCTGGAAGCGCGGCAGGATCTCGAGCACCTGCCGGTAGAGGGGGAGGACGGCGTCGGGGAGGGCGTCCGATCCCGGCTCGCGGGCCTCCTTGATCGCGTCGAAGAGGGTCGTGTCGCCGAGGTCCTCGAGGAGCCACACGCCGGACTTCTCGTCCGCTCCGTACACCTCCGGCACGGGCAAGCCGAGTTCGCGCAACGTGCGGGAGTAGGAGAGAAAGGCCCGGTTCTCCATGGGGTCGGGCCCGTGGGCGCCCACGGCGGACGCCCCGTCCCGGGCGGTGAGACGCCAGTAGCTGCGGGTGGAGCCATCCGCGGCGACGGGACGGATGTCCTGCGGCGGTTCGCCGTGCCACTCGACGAAGAGCGCCGACGCGAGGTCGACGAGCGCCTTGCCGGGAATCGCCTCTCCGGGAACCATCAGCCGGCCGGAATCGCGGGGCCCGTGCCCGGCCGGGCCCGGCGCGCGCCC
>JAGWAK010000015.1:0-18988 GCA_021296435.1 Acidimicrobiia bacterium | reverse complement strand
CTGGACGAGGCAGGCGCCGGCGAGGACGTACTGCAGCGCGTCCTCCGCGTTGCGGATTCCCCCGATCCCCATGATCGGAAGCTCGCACGTCTGCCGCGCCCGCCACGTCGCGTAGACGCCCATGGGGAGGATGGCGGGGCCGCTCACGCCGCCGGACCGGTTGCCGATCAGCGGTTCGCGGCGCGCGACGTCGACGACCATCCCGGGGAAGGTGTTGATCGCGCTCAGGCCGTCGGCCCCCGCCTCCTCGCAGATGCGGGCGAAGTCTCCCACGTCGGGGACGTTGGGCGTGAGCTTGATCACGAGCGGCCGCTCCGTGCAGCCGCGGAGCCGCGCGACGAGGTCGGCCAGCGCCCGTTCGTCGGTGCCGAACATCGTGCCGCCCTTCACGTTCGGGCAGGAGACGTTGATCTCGTACCCGAGGAAGCCATCCTCTCCGTCGAGTCCGCTCACGACGGCGGCGAAGTCCTCCGCCGAGTGCCCGACGACGTTCACGAACACCTGCGCGCGGCGGAGGTGCTCGCGCAGCCAGGGGAGTTTCTCCGCGATGAAGCCGCGCAGGCCGGGGTTCTCGAGCCCGATCGCGTTGATCATCCCGCCGGGCGTCTCCGCGACGCGGTGCGGCGGGTTCCCGGGGCGCGGCTCGAGGCTCACCGCCTTCGTGACCAGCCCACCGATCTCATCGAGGGGAATGAGATCCGCGTATTCCTGTCCGTAGCCGCAGGTGCCCGAGGCCAGGAGCACGGGACTCGGAAACTCCGCCCCGAACACGCGCTGGACGAGGCCCGGGGACGCCGCGGCCGAGGTCAGATCGCCCCCCAGTCGAGTTCCTCCGCGGGGAAGACGGAGCCCTCGATGCACGACTTCACCCAGCGGCCGTCCGCCCCGCGCACCACGCACCCCTGGCAGGTGCCGATCCCGCAGCCCATGTGTTCCTCCACCGAGACCTGGAGCCTGCGGCCGTGTTCCCGCGCGAAGGCCTCGAGCGCCCGGAGGAGCGGCGTCGGACCGCAGCCGAGGAGAAGCGCGTTCGACGCCGGGTCGAGGCCGACGGTCACGAGCCCCTTCCGCCCCGCGCTCCCGTCTTCCGTGAACAACTCCGGGTCGTGCTCCGTGAGGCGGGCGATGAGCCCGGGGTCGAAGACGGCTCCGGCATCCCGCTCTCCGTAGATGAGCCGCACCCGCCGTCCCGCGGCGGCCTCGCGCGCCGCGAGGAAGATGAACGGAGCGAGCCCGACGCCGCCGGCGATGCACTCGACTTCCGCCCCCTCCGTGTCGAAAGGTCGGCCGAGCGGGCCGAGAAGGAGGGCGGTCTGCCCGACCCCCAGTTTCGCTAGCGCCCGGGTACCCTGCCCGTAGGCGCGCAGCAGGATGCCGACCTCACCGCCGGGGCCCGTCCAGCCGACGCTGAACGGACGCGGGAGGAGCCAGGCCCCCGGCGCGTCGAGCCCGACGCCGAGCATGACGAACTGCCCGGGCAGCGCGGCGGCCGCGATGTCCGGGCAGTCGAACTCCTGCCACCAGGTATCGCGGGCCACGAGACGCGTGGAGAGCAACGTCGCCCGCCGGCTCACCGGCACCGCGCGCTCCACGGCGACACCGCCGCCGGCGCTCAGCACCCCGACTCCGGCGCGGGAGCGTATCGGCGCAGCAGGTCCTCGCGGTACGCCACGATCGCGTCCGCGATCGCCCGCGCGATGGCTCCCTGTCCCTCCGCGCCGTTCAGGTAGCGCTCCTCTTCCGCGTTGGAAAGAAATCCGACTTCGACGATCACCGACGGCATGCGCACGAGCGCTCCGAGCAGCACCCACCACGGGCCCTGGATGACGCCGCGGTCGGGCGACCCGCCGCGACGGGCGCTCCGGATCGAGTTCTGCACGAACCCGGCGAAGAGCCGCGACTCGGCAAGATTCTCGGTCCGGTCCAGGCCCGCGAGGATGAACCGGACGTCGGACGGCGAACCCGCCGCGTCGTCCACGTCGGGGCCCCGGTTCTCCCGCAGCGCAATCTCGCGCGCCTCCTCCGAGCGGGCCTGCCCGAGGAAGATGGTCTCGAATCCGCGCGCTCGTTCGTCCGCCGCGGCGTTGGCGTGGATCGAGACGAAGAGATCCCCGGCCCGGTCCACCGCGAACCGGGATCGCTGGTCGAGGTCCACGTAGACATCCCTGTCCCGGGTCAGGTAGGGCTCGACCATCTCCCGCCCTTCAAGCTCCTCGTACAGTCGTCTCGCGATCGCGAGCACGATGTCCTTCTCCTGGCTGGCGCCGCCCAGCGTGCCCGGGTCGCGGCCTCCGTGCCCCGGATCGATGATCACGCGCCACGGCGCGGTCGGGTCGACGCGGGCCGGCAACGGATCGTCGGCTGGCGGGGCGGCGGAGGGGGACGCCGGGGACGACTCGGACGGCTCGGACCCCGGGGACACGGCAGCGACCTGCGGCGGTCCCTCCGACACCCACCGCGTGACGAACTCGGCCGGAAGCCAGAAGGTGCCGCCTTCCTCGTATGGCGGATTCGCGAGCTGCACGGTGCGTTCCCCGTGTCGGAAGAAGGGCGATTCCGCCTCGAACGCGACCTCTTCGCCGTGGAGGCGGGCCCGAAGAAAGACGCCGTTGCGCGTGACGTCATCGAGGACGCTCTCCAGTGCGAGCGCCAGATCCGCCGCCTCCACCGCGGGGTAGGCCCGGTGCCGCGCGACGGCGAGACTCACGGTACGGCCCGACACCTCCGCCTGTACCGTCTCGGGGGGCGCCTGCGCCTCGAGTCTCGTCAAGATCCCCGAAAGCACGGCCTGCGCGACGACGATGGCGACGACGACGGCGGCAACCACCAGCCGCCCGCCCGCGCCGACCCGTCCGCGTTCGCCGCGGGCTCCCCGGTCAACCGCCACGCGCGGCCTCTCTCGTCGCCCGCTCGACCTCCCGCCGCATCGTCTTCCTCTTCAGGTCTTCCCGCCGATCCCGGTGCTTCTTTCCGCGCGCCAACCCCAGCGTGACCTTGGCGAAGCCCCGCCGAAAATGGAGATCCAGCGGCACGAGCGTCAGCCCGCCCTCCCGCGTCTTCGAGCGCAGGCGATCGATCTCCCGCCGCCTGAGCAGGAGTTTTCGCGGACGCACCGGGTCGGGGGCGTCGATCGTCGCCTTGTCGTACGGAGGAATGTGGAGATTATGGAGCCACGCCTCCCCGGCGTCGATCCGCCCGTACGAGTCGGTGAAACTCGCCTTCCCGTCCCGCAGCGACTTCACCTCCGCGCCCTGCAACACGATCCCCGCCTCGAACTGTTCGAGCACCTCGTAGTCGTGGCGCACCTTCCTGTTGCGGGCGATGACCCGGACCCCATCGAGATCGCCCACGGCTCACTCCCGGGACGCCTCGCCGTCGGCATCGCCGGCGCTCTCATCGGCCCTCGGCGCCTCCCCCGCCTCGTCTCCGGTTCCGTCTGCCGCCTCATCCCCGGGCCCATCCTCCGGGGCTTCATCGAGGCCTTCCTCCGGCGTCGCGCCCTCCGCCAGCGCCGCGCGGTAGGCCGCCTTGGACTCGGAGACGCGCGCTTCGAGGTCGGAGCGAGCCTGCCGGGCCGCATCCTTCCCCGCCTTTAGCGCCTCCCCCGCCTTCTTCTGGCGGTCGGCGACGTTCCGGCGGAAGGCCCCCACCTGCGTTCCCACCTGATCGCGCGTGCGGTCGTAGCGGTCGCCGAGCGTGTCCCGGAGGTCCGTGAGTCTCTCCCCCGTCCCCTCCTTGAACCGGCGGGCTCCCTCCCGCAGATCGGCCTGCGTCTCGCGTCCGGATTTCGGCGCCAGAAGCAGCGCGACGCCCGCGCCCACCAGGGCGCCGCAGACGAATGCGACGACCCCGGACGCCCGGCGTTCCACGATCACGTACGGCTGTTGATCCTGCTCCGACTCCGACATGTCACTCACTCTCCTGCTGGCGCCCTGGGGAAACCCGGCGGCTTGGCGAAACCCGACGGCCGCGGCCGTCTACGACCCACCGCCGCCCTCTACAACCCGCCGGTATGCGGCCGGATCCCACTCGGGCCGTTCTTCGGCGTCGGCGATGCGCTGCCCGAGATGAAAGATGAGACGCGCGATGCGCGCCGTCTTGTCGTACAGAATCCGGTCCGGTTCGTCGTTGGGACCGTGATAGTCCTCGTGCGTGCCCGTGAAGAAGAAGAGAATGGGTACGCCCTTCCTCGCAAAGTTGTAGTGGTCCGAGCGGAAGTAGAAATTCTCCTCCGGCCACGGGTCGTCGATCGTCTCGAGCCCGAGTTCCGGGTGATCCCGCAGCGTCTGCCGAAGCGTCGCGCCGAGCGTCGATTCGTCGGCGCCGATCGCCACGACGGTGTCGCGCCAGTTCCGTCCGATCATGTCGATGTTCAGGTTGGCGACCGTCGCCCCGAGGGGAAACAGCGGGTTCTCCGCATACCACGCGGAACCGAGAAGGCCGCGCTCCTCCCCGCTCACGGTCATGAACACGAGGGAACGGCGAGGCGGCGTTTCCAGCGACGCGAACGCCTGGGCGAGTTCGATGATCGCCGCGGTTCCCGAGGCGTCGTCATCGGCGCCGTTGTAGATGGAGTCGCCGTCGACGGGCCGCCCCACGCCCACGTGATCCATGTGGGCGGTGAAGACGACGAACTCGCCGCGCAGGTCGGGATCCGAACCCTCGATCCAGCCGATCGTGTTGTAGGCCCTCTCCTCGCGGAATTCGGAGTGCGTGCGCACCGTCGCCTCCCAAACGCTCGTGCCCGCGCCGGAAGCGAGGGCCGCACGCAGCGCCTCGGGGAGCGCGTGCGTCCGGACGAGCGCCACCGGGGCGCCGAGTTCCTCCGGCATGCCGACGGAAAGCCGCTCCCGCGCGTAGAAGCGCCGGATGCCGTCGAAGTAGTCGTCCGGCGCATCGAGCGCGAGCAGGACGGCAACGGCGCCGCCATCGAGGATGCCGCGGACGGATTCGAGGCCCCGCCGGATGTCATCGGACGGCACCCGCATGATCGCGACAGCGCCCGAGGGGGGGTCCGCGCCGCCGGGCGTCACGACCGCGAGCGGACCTGTGGCCTGGCCGCGCCCGCCGGGAACGGAGAGGTAGTCGGACACGTCGATCGTCCCGCCGCCCGGACCGTCGATCTCGAGCGACTGCCGCCCGGGGGAGCCGGCTCGGGAAGCGGTCAGCGGATACTCCTGCAGATAGCTGTTCCCGTCCGCCGGCTGGAGGCCGAACTCCTCGAAACGGCGGGCGATGTGCCGCGCCGCCTTGTCCAGTTCCGGGCTCGGCGTCGCCCGGCCGCGCATCGAATCGTGCGCCAGGGCGCCGATGCGAAAACGCAGGTCGTCCGCGGTGATGGTCGCCGCTGCGGCCCCGGTCCCGGCCTGCGCGGAGATGCCCGCGGGGGAGGCCGCGAGTGCCAGCAGCGGGACCCACAGCGGGACCCGCAGCGGGACCCGCACCGGGACCCGCACCGGAACCCGCATCGCGGCGGGCCTCGCGCCCGGCAGGGTCGGCCTGATTCCCGGCAGCTTCCTTTTCATTCGCTTCCTTCCCGGAGAGACGTTCGATCGAAGGCGAGTCCGCGACGTGTGGCGGGGCTCCGCCACGGGCTGCTAGTCTTTTCCGATGACCGAAGGCACCGCAACTCTCACCCCCGCTCTCGAAGCTTCCCGACAGCGCCTCGACCTCGCGAGTCCGCGCGAGATCGTGGGCCTTTCGCACCTCGAACTCGTGGCGCGCCATATCGTCGAAGGGTTTCTCATCGGGCTCCACGACTCGCCGAAGCGCGGCTTTTCCGCCGAGTTCGCCGAGGATCGCCCCTACAACCACGGCGACGACCTCCGCTACCTGGACTGGAAGGCCTACGCGCGGACGGACCGCCTCTTCATCAAGCAGTACGAGGAAGAGACGAACCTGCGGGCCTACCTTCTCGTCGACGTGAGCCGGTCGATGGGGTGGGTGTCGGACGAGGAGCGCTTTCCGACCAAGCTCGCCTACGCGCGGCTGCTCGCGGCCTCGCTCTCGCTGCTCCTCGTACAGCAGGGGGACGCGACGGGACTCATCGCCTTCGACGAGACGCTGCGGGCGCACATCGCGCCGCGCACCACGCGCCGCCACTGGCGCCGGCTGCTGGGCGAACTCACGCGCCTCTCCGCCGATGGCCGGACCGATGCGGGTTCCGCGCTCAAGGAGATCGCCGGCCGGCTCCAGCGGCGGGGTCTCGTCGTGCTCATCTCGGACCTGCTGGTGGATCCGGAGACGACGCGGATGTCCCTGCGCTATCTCCGGCATCGCGGCCATGAAGTGATCCTGTTCCACATCATGGACCCCGGCGAGCGGGAACTTCCCGCGGAGGGGGAGGCGATCTTCTTCGACCCCGAGACGGGCGAGGAACTGGGCGCCAACTCCGCGGCGCTCCGCAGGCAGTACCGGGAGGCGGTCGAGGCGGCGATCGACGGCTGGCGCAAGGAAGCGCTCCGCTGGGGAGCCGACTATGCGCTCCTCACGACGGACACCCCCCTCGGACTCGCGCTGCGGCAGTTCATGCGCCGCCGTGCCGGCGGATGACGAGAGCCGAGATGACGGGAGCCGAAGTGGCTTGAGCTTCCTCTACCTGTGGGCGGTCGCGCTCGGGCTGAGCGCCATCGTGCCGCTCATCCTCCACCTGCGGCGGCGCCAGACGGACCGGCGCGTGTCCTTTCCCGCGCTCCGCTACCTGAGCCGCGCGGAAGACGCGCGCTCGAGGTCGCTCGCGGCCTCGGACCTGCTGCTGCTCGCCGTGCGGATCGGTCTCCTGATCGCACTCGCGCTCGCCGCGGCGGGTCCGCTCATCGGACGGGGCGGCGCCCACGACCACGAGCCGACGGACCTCGCGCTCATCGTGGACAACTCGGCGAGCGTCGGGCGGCTGGACGAAGACCGCCTCCTGTTCGAGTCGCTCGTGGAGCTCGCCCGGTCGGCGCTCGCCGCGGCCCGTCCCGAAGATCGCGTGTGGCTCTTCCCCACTGTGGGAGAACCGCTCGCGGCCGGCGTCTCCGCGGGGCGCGCCGCGCCGGCTCTCGGGCAACTCCGGCCGACGGACGGTGCGGCCGACCTCGCCGCCGCTGTGGCCCGCGCGGCCGCGGCGCTCCCCGCCGACGGCGAGCGGCGGCGCGAAGTCCAGTTGCTGTCGGACCTCCAGGCGTCGGCTCTGCGGACCGCCCCGACGGCGTCGGGCGACGCCGCCCCTCTCGTGGCCTACGCGCCGCCGCCGCCGACCGAGCCGAACGGCGCGCTCGTCGATGTCGAACTCACCGGGGGCACGACCGCGCCGTCGGGGACGGGGCACGGCGTCATCGTGCGGAGCGCGCGCACCGGGCCGGGCGCCTCGCCGGACCTGTCAGACCCGGGCGCGGCCGAAGCCGACATCCGTCTGGAACTCGACGGGCGACTCGCCGGCGCGGCCCGGGCTCCGTGGGGAGCCAGCGCCATCCTCGGCCTCCCCGAACTCGCACCGGGGCTGCACGAGGGACGGCTTGAGGTGGACCCCGGCGGCGCGCGGGCCGACGACCTGCGCTACTTCGCGATCCGGGTCGTGCCTCCCCCCGCGGTCCGCTTCCACGGCAACCCAACCAGCTTCGTCGGGCTCGGCATCGAAACGCTCCGCGACGGAGGGCGGCTGGGAGCGGGAGGAAACGGGGCTGTAGCGGTCGTGGACGGGGATGTGAGCGTCGGCGCGCCGTGGGAGGGAGCGGGGACCGTCATCTTCGTTCCGCCCACGGACCCGGTGGATCTCGCGGCTTTCAATCAGGGGCTCGCTTCCGCGGGGATCGGCTGGCAGGCACGCGTCGATGCGGCATCGGGCGACCTCGGACTCACGGAGCCGGAGGCCGCGTTCTCGCTCTCGGGGGTTCGGGTCCGGCAGCGCTACCTCCTGCGCGCGACCGGCGGCGGGTCGGCCGCGGACACGGCCCTGCTCCGCACGGAGGACGGAGAACCGTGGCTCATCCGCACGGAGTCGGACGATCGGCTGGCGCTGATCCTCGCTTCGCCGCTCACCGCCGGCGCCAGCGACCTCCCCGCGCATCCGGCCATGGTCCCCTTCCTCGAAGCGCTCCTCGTGCACTGGTCCCACCTCGCCACCTGGCCCTTCGCCGATTTCGGGGCGGGGCGGCCGCTGACCCTCCCGGAGTGGGCGAGCGAGGTCGAATCCCCCGACGGGACGATCCGGGGCGTGGAGGGCGGAGCGCGGTTCACGCCGCTCAGGGCGGGGGTGTATGCGGTCCGGGGCACGGGCAGCGACGGGGCGGCCGCGGAAACGCACTTCGCGGCGAACGTGCCGGCGGAGGAGACCGATCCCACGCCGATGGCGCGGCGCGAACTGGAGGAACTGTTCGCCGGCCGGCCGGTATTCACGGCGGGCCCCGACGCGGGCGCCTGGCAGGATGGTATCTTCCGTGCGCGGCGGGGCCGGGACATGGCCCCCTGGCTGATCGCGCTCGCGCTCGCGCTGATCGGAATCGAGTTGTACCTGGCGACGCCGGGCCGGTCGCGCCGCCCGCGCGCGGACGGTGAAGGGAGCGAGGTCACATCGGGCGCGTCGAACTGATCCGAACGTCGTTCCTCCAGACCGTGCGAGCCGCCGGAATCCCGGAGGCGCTCTCGCGGCGTGATGCCCGTGCGTCCGTCCACCCGCTCCCGGGGTCGGGATCCGCCGCCCTTGCGCTCGCGCTCGACGACCTGGCGGTCGGCGCGCCCATCGTCCTCGTCGCCGACACGCCCGAGCGGGCCGAGGCGCTCCACGAGGATCTCCGCACGCTCGGCGCTACCGGCGCCCGCTGCTATCCGCAGCGCGAGGCCCTCCCGTACGAGGATGCGGACCCTCACATCGAGATCGAGGCCCAGCGCGTCGACGCCATCGGGGCGCTGCTCGGCGGTCGATGCCGCATCCTCGCGACGACGGCCCGCGCGCTCGCCGAGCGCGCGCCGATCCCGGTCGGCCCGGGCACGAGCCTCGCTCTCACGATCCGGCGCGGGACCACGCACCCCCTGGCCGAACTCGACGGACGCCTGGGGCAGATGGGATTCGACCGCACCCACACGGTGCGTGAAGTCGGGGACTACGCGATCCGCGGCGGGATCGTGGATCTGTTCCCGTTCGGACATCCGGCGCCGCTGCGGATCGAACTCTGGGGCGACGACGTGGAGTCGGTGCGCCGCTTCGACGCGCTCACGCAGCGTTCGACCGAAACCCTGCCGAGCGTGGATGTCCTGCCGATCGCGCTTCGGGGCTCCGAAGCGGCGGGCGATGTCGAGCGGCGCGCCCTGCTCGAGACGCTGCCTCCGACGGCGCTCGCTCTGATCCTCGAGCCGGAGGGGGGCGTCCGGGCCCGCGAACGCCTGTGGGATGAGGTCCGGGACGCGAGGAAGCGCGTCGGGGCCGCCGCGGAGCCGGTCGAGTCTCTCGTCCTCCCGCCGGCCGAGGCGGAACGGCGGCTCGCGGCGTTCCGCCTCCTCGAGATCGCGGCCCCGGAGCAGAGTTCGGAGCAGAGTTCGGGGCAGACTTCGCCGAGCGCGATTCGGCTGCCGATCGAGCCTCCACCCTCCATAGACCGTGACATGAAACGGCTCGTGGCGGAGATCGGAACGGCGCGGGCCCGCGGCGAACGACTCCTCGTCTTCTGCGACAACGACGGGCAGGTCGAACGGCTGGAGGAGATCCTCACCGAACGCGGGGGCGCCGCGCTCGCCCGCGATGTCGCCCTCGCCATCGGATCGCTCAGCGGCGGGTTCAGGGTCGGGGTTCCCGGCACCCTGCTCGTCCTCACGGATCACGAGGTCTTCCGGCGCCGGTATCGCCGCCACCGCGTGCGGCTGCGCGGCGCCGCCACCATCGAATCCATCGCGGCCATCGAACCCGGCGACTACGTGGTTCACATGGAGCACGGGATCGGCCGCTACATGGGCCTGGAGCGGGTCGAGGTGCGCGGCGAGACGATCGAGACGATGGAGATCCGGTACGCCGACGGCGAAATCCTCAGACTTCCCCACTATCGGCTGGACCTCATCGAGCGGTGGAGCGCCGGCGGCTCCGACGCCCGGCCGCCCACCGTCCACAAGCTCGGCCGGCGGAAGTGGAAGCAACTCCGGAACCGGACCGTCGCGGCGATCGAGGCCACCGCGGTCGAACTCCTCCAACTCTACGCGCGGCGCAAGATGTCGCCCGGCCGCGCTTTCCCGGCCGAGACCGCCTGGCAGCGCGAGATGGAATCCGCCTTCCTCTACGATGAGACGCCGGATCAGCTCAGCGCCTGGGCCGCCGTCCGCCGGGATCTCGAGGCGCCGGTCCCGATGGATCGCCTCG
This sequence comes from Acidimicrobiia bacterium, assembly GCA_021296435.1. GTDB lineage: Bacteria > Actinomycetota > Acidimicrobiia > Acidimicrobiales > CATQHL01 > VXNF01. The sequence continues at coordinate 8,661 of JAGWAK010000015.1, read as the reverse complement.
TGTGCGGGGACGTCGGCTTCGGGAAGACGGAGGTCGCGATTCGCGCGGCGTTCAAGGCGGTACAGGACGGCGCGCAGGTCGCCGTGCTCGCCCCCACCACGATTCTCGCGGACCAGCACCTCACCACCTTCCGCGAGCGCCTCGCGGGCTTCCCCGTGCACGTGGAAGGGCTGTCGCGCTTCCGCACCCCCCGCGAGCAGCGCGAGGTCGTCGCGGGGCTCGCAGCCGGGACCATCGACATCGTCATCGGCACGCACCGGCTCCTCTCGCGCGACGTCGAATTCCGCGACCTGGGCCTCCTCATCGTCGACGAGGAGCAGCGTTTCGGCGTTCGCCAGAAGGAGCGGCTGAAAGAGTACCGCGAGACGGTGGATGTCCTCACCCTCACGGCGACGCCCATCCCCCGGACCCTCCACCTGGCGGTCGGCGGGCTGCGCGACCTCTCCACGATCCGCACGCCGCCGCGCAACCGCATGCCGATCATCACGCACGTGCTGCCCTGGGATGACGGGATCCTGGAGGAGGCTCTGCGGCGCGAGTTCGACCGCGGCGGCCAGGTGTTCTTCGTCCACGACCGCGTCGAGACGATCCACGCCGTCGCGAGCCGGGTCGAAAGACTGATGCCCGAGGCGCGGGCCGCGATCGCGCACGGCCAGATGCCGGAGCGCGAACTCGAGGACGTCATGCACCTGTTCGTCGACGGCGAGATCGATCTGCTCATCTGCACGTCCATCATCGAGAACGGACTCGACGTCCCGTCCGCAAACACGATGATCGTCCACCGCGCCCACAACTTCGGCCTCGCCCAGCTCTACCAGCTGCGCGGGCGGGTCGGTCGCTCTCACCGCCGGGCCTACTGCTATCTCGTCGTCCCCTCCGATGTCGCCCCGGATGCGGCGGAGCGGTTGCGCGTGCTCGAGCACCACACGGAACTGGGCTCGGGATACCAGGTCGCGCTCAAGGACCTCGAGCTGCGGGGGGCGGGGAACCTCCTGGGCGGGGAGCAGAGCGGCTTCGCCACCGCGGTCGGGATCGAGACCTGGCAGCGGCTCGTCGAGAGCACCCTCCGGCGATTGAGGGGGGAGTCCCCGGACCCCGCGCCACGCGCCCGGGTCTCCGTGGACGGAGAATCGTTCCTCCCCGATGCCTACGTCGCCGGGTCTCCGGTGAAGATGCATCTCTATCGCCGTCTATCGCGTCTCACGAAATGGGAGGAGGTGAAGGCGTTTCGTGGGGAGCTTGAGGATCGCTTCGGTCGCCTTCCGCCCCCCGCGGCGCGGCTGCTCGCGGCGGCGGAACTCCGGATTCTCGGGGCGATGATCGGCGCGGACTGGATCCGGGCCTCCGACGACGACGCCCGCATCTCGTTCGAAGCCACGGCCTCGCCTCAGCTCAGGCTGCTTACGAACGCGCTCGCGGACCGCCAGCTGCACGTTGAAGTACGGCGGCTGGAACCGTTATCGTTGGTCCTGCGACGGGCGGGAACCGAGCCCCTCCTGCCGATGCTGGTGGAAGCCCTGGGAATCCTGGCGGCGCCGGGGCGCACGGAGGCGAAGGAAGTGAGAGTTCCGGTGACCGCGGGAGGAGTCTAGCGTGATCGATATCAATCCTGGAATGAAGGCCCTCCGGGCCGGCGCCTGCCTGCTCGCGGCGGCGCTCGCCTTCAGCGCCCCGCTCTCCGCGCTTCAGGAGAACGAACCCGCGGCGCCCGACACCGTCGTCGCGACGGAGTTCCCCGCCGGCGTGGAAACGCTCGACCGGGTCGTGGCCGTGGTTGGCGACACGGCCATCCTGATCTCCGACATCCAGATCACGCTCTACCAGTTGCAGGCCCGCGGCGCCCGCGTTCCGCCCGAAGGGACCGAACGCTGGGAGGAGTTCGCCCGCGAAGTGCTCGAGGCGATGATCGACGACCTCATCTATCTCCAGCAGGCGAAGAACGCGGGAATCACGGTGCCCGAGGATCGCGTGACCGAGATGGCGGACACCTACTTCGCGGAAACGAGGGGCCAGTTCTCCTCCGATGAGGAGATGATGCTGGCGGTGGAGGAGACGGGCATGAACATGCTCCAGTTCCGCCAGATGCTCCGCTCCCAGGCCGAAGCGGAGGGAATGCGCCAGGCCTACCGGTTCGAACTCGAGCAACGCACCGACCTGCCGCCCGTCATCGTCAGCGAGGAGGAGGTCGAAGCGGCCTTCGACGAGTTCGCGCAGAACCAGCCGCCTCGGCCGGCGCTCGTCTCGTTCAACCGGCTCGTGGTCACGCCGTTGCCGAGCGGTGCGGCGCGGGACAGCGTCCTGGCCCGCACGATTCGCGTCCAGAACGACTTCGCGAACGAGGAGGAGTTTTCGGTCCTCGCCCGCCGCCATTCCGACGATGAAGGGACCAGGGAGCAGGGCGGCGAGTTGGGCTGGATGGGCCGCGAACTGCTTGTGAAACCGTTCGGCGACGCCGCCTGGGGGGCCCGCCCCGGCCAGACGGTGGGTCCGGTGCAGACGCAGTTCGGACTCCACTTCATCAAGGTCGAGCGCCAGCGGGGGGCGGAGCGTTTTCTGCGCCACATCCTCCTGCGCCCCGAGATCAAGGACGAAGACATCGAGGAAGCCCGGACGCTCGCGATTCAGATCGCGGACAGCCTGCGGGCGGGGGCCGACCCCGAACGACTCCTGGCCGTGTTCCGTGGACAGGTGGCCGATGAGGCGATCCGCTTCGACGATGTCCCGCTCGGGAGTCTGGTCAGCCAGTTCACGGGCGGGGGCGCCGAATCCGGACTCACCGCCCCGACGGCCGGGATGGTGTACGGGCCGCTGCCGATGCAGCGCGGCGGTCCCACCGAGTTCGGACTCGTCCACATCCTGACGTTTCGTCCCGAGGGCCCGATCGAGATCGGCGACGTGCGGGATCAGATCCGGCAGAGCCTCCGTACGCGCAAGCAGATCGACATCATCCTCGAAGAGGTGCGCGCCAACACGTACATCGATGTGAGATTCTGAGGAGGATGACCCACATGCCGCGCCTCGGGATCACGCTGGGCGATCCGCGCGGGATCGGCCCGGAGGTGACGGCGGCGGCGCTCTCCTCGACCTCGCGGGCGGACGGGATCGAAGCGGTCCTCGTGGGGCCGCGGTCGCTCGGCGAAGTAGAGGACCGCCTGGAAGGGGTGCCGCGGGAGACGGTGGGCGACTGGCACCCCGCGGGCGGCGAGAGGCTCGCGGGCAGGCTGTCGGGGCGCGCGATCGAACGGGCCGTCGCGATGGCGCGGACGGGAGAGATCGACGGCATCGTCACGGCGCCGATCAGCAAGGCCGCCCTGCGGGCCGCCGGGTACCCGCACCCCGGGCATACGGAGTTCCTCCAGGAACTGGCCGGAGCGCACGAGGTCACAATGATGATGGCCGCGGAGCGCACGCCGCTCGGCGGATCGCTGCGCCTGGCGCTCCTCACCGCGCATCTCCCCCTGCGCGACGTACCCTCCGTGCTCGACGCGGATCTCTTCGCGCGCAGGTCCCGGATCGCGATCGAAGCCCTGCGCGTCTGGTGGGGGATCGAACGGCCCCGCCTCGCCTTCGCGGGGCTCAATCCGCACGCGGGCGAGGGCGGGCTCTTCGGCGACGAAGAGATCGAGGTGTTCGCGCCGGCGCTCGCCCGGCTCGCTTCCGACCCCGAGGTGGACATCCTCGGAATCTTCCCCGGGGACACCATCTTCCTGAAGGCGCTGGCGGGGGAGGCGGACCTCATCGTGACGCCCTACCACGACGTGGGTCTCGCGGTGCTGAAGACGATCGCGATGAACGAAGGCGTGAACGTGACGGCCGGGCTTCCCTTCCCGCGCACTTCTCCGGATCACGGCACGGCCATGGATATCGCGGGGCGCGGGATCGCGGACCCGGGGGCCATGCGCGCCGCGATCGACCTCTGTGCCCGGTTTTGCGCGGCGCGGGCCGTCGCGAGATGATCTCGCTGAGAAACGTCTCGAAGGCATACCCGCGCTCCGGAGACGCGCTGCGGGAAGTTTCGTTCCGTCTCGGTAAGGGGGAGTTCGCCTTCCTCACCGGGCCGTCGGGGGCGGGCAAGTCGACGGTGCTCGAGCTGATCCACTTCCAGACCCGGCCGACCGACGGCGAGGTGCGGGTCTCACGCTATCACTCGAAGCGGATCCGCCGCCGGGACATTCCCGCGCTGCGGCGGCGGGTGGGTTTCGTGTTTCAGGACTTCAAGCTGCTGGAACGGCTGACCGCCGCGGAAAACGTGGCCTTCGCGCTCGAGGTCATCGGGACGCCGCGACGCGAGATCGCCGGGCGCGTCCAGCGGCTGCTGAGCCAGGTCGGCCTCGCCGCCCGCGCCCGCTCGAGACCCTCGGAACTGTCGGGCGGGGAGCGGCAGCGCGTGGCGGTGGCGCGCGCCCTCGCCACGGAACCGCGGATCCTGCTCGCGGACGAGCCCACGGGCAACCTCGATCCGGACGCCGCGGGCGGGGTGTTCGAGCTGTTCCGGATGCTGAACCGCCTCGGCACGGCCGTGCTCATGGCGACGCACGACGCGGATTTCGTGCGCCGACATGCGGAGATCCGCAGACTCGAACTGGAGGACGGGCGACTCGTCCGCGATTCCGCCGCGTGAGAGCCCTGCGCGAAGCGCTCGCCGGCTTCCGGCGCACCCCCCTGCTGTGCGCCCTCTCCATCGGAGCGATCGGGCTCAGCCTCGTGATCCTCGGTCTCTTCGGGCTCGTTGCGCACAATATCGGCGGCGCGATCGGCGACGTCGAACGCCGCGTGGAGGTCGTCGGCTACCTGCTCGATGACGCCGCCTCGGAACAGGTGCGGGCCGCCCGGCGGGAGTTGGAGGCGCTGCCGGCGGTGGAGTCGGTGCGGTACGTCTCGAAGGACGAGGCGCTGGAGCGGGCGCGGCGCGATCTCGTCGAGTTCTCGAACGTCTACGGGGAACTGCTGGTGAACCCGCTTCCCGCCTCGTTTCACCTCAGGCTCCGGGAGGGCTTCCGAACTCCGGAAGCGGTGTCGGAGACCGCGAGCCTGCTCGCGGCGTATCCGTTCATCGAGGAGGCGCGGTTCGGGGATGAGTGGGTGGAGCGGCTCTTCGCCCTGCGGAGCGCGGCGACGGGAATCGCCCTCGCCCTGGGCGGCGGGTTCGCACTGGTCGCGATGCTGCTCATCGTCACGACGGTGCGCATGGCCATCCTCGCGCGCGGCGAAGAGATCGAGATCATGCAGATCGTGGGCGCGCGCGAAGGCTACATCCAGCGGCCTTTCCTCCTCGAGGGCGCGGTCACCGGGCTCGTGGGCGGACTGCTCGCGCTCGGCGTCACGCGACTCGCGTTCGTCGTCTTCCCGGCGCGTTTCGCGGCCATCGAATCTCTCGCGTGGCTCCCGCACCTCTGGACCGCGGCCGGCGTCGCGACGGCCGCCGCGCTCGGCCTGCTCGCCGCCGCATTCTCCGTGCACCGTGAGGTGGGACGGGCGTATGGCCCGTCCTGACCGCGCGACCGGGGGCGCGCGAGGTCGCGCCTGGATGGCGCGGCTCGTGGTGGCCGTGACCGTCGCCGCCGCGGCGAGCCCGGCGTGGACCGCACCCGCGACCGCGCAGGAGTCGCCGGATGTGCGGCGGCGCCTCGACGAGAGCCAGGCGCGGCTCGATCTCATCCGCGAAGAACGGCAGCGGCTGCGGCGGGAACTCGAGGGGATCGCCGGCCGGGTCAGCGGCGATTCGGCCGAACTCCTGAACATCGAACGACAGATCGCCGCCTCGTCGAGCCTCCTGGCCGAGTTCGACGTTCAACTGCGCGCGCTATCGGAGCGGTTGACGACGATGACGCGACAGATGCTGCTCACGCGCGACGACCTCACGGCGCGCCAGGTCGTGCTCCGGGGACGGCTCCGCGACATCTACAAGCGCGGCCCCCTCCGCGCCGTCGAGGTGCTCCTCTCCGCGCAGTCGTTCTCGGACCTGCTCAATCGCTACCGGTATCTGCGCGACATCGCCGTCTTCGACCGCATGCTCCTGGAGGACGTGAAGAAGCTCGAGGACACGCTCGCGGACCTCCGCGGCGGATTGGGTCGGGAAAGCGACCGAATCGCCCGCGTGCGGGCGGAGAACCTCCGGGAGTACGACGAGTTGGCGGGGTTGGAGCGGCAGCGACAGGAGCGGCTGCGGCGATTCGCCGACCGCCGCGACGAGGCGCAGTCGACGCTGGCGCGGCTGGCGAGGGAAGAGGCCGAACTGCGCGCGCTCATCGGGGGGCTCGAAGAACGACGCCGCTCGGCGGAACGCGCGGCGGGCACGGCGTCGGTCTCATCGCTGACGTCGGGCGATCTCGGGAGTCTCGCCTGGCCGGTCGAGGGGGAGATCCTCTGGCGCTTCGGGCCCGAGCGGGAGGGACGCACGACGATCCCGCGCGAAGGGATCGGGATCGCGGCGCCGCGCGGCACGCCCGTGAACGCGGTGGATCGCGGCACCGTCGCCTCCGTGGCGGCTCGCGCCTCTGGACAGACGGTGATCCTCGACCACGGAGGAGGTTTCTACTCGTCCTATCAGAAGCTCCTGGACGTCACGGTCCGCGAGGGGCAGCCGGTCGGCGAGGGACAGGCGATCGGGCACGTGGGCGGGGACACGACCCGGCCGCACATCGAGTTCCAGATCTACGAGCCGGGGGCGGTGGGGCCCCGCGCGGTGGATCCGGTCCGGTGGCTGAGGGATCGCCGGTGAAGGGCGAGCGACCCTGGGGACAGGAAGACCTCCTGCGGCGCCTGGCCGGCGCCGTCGCGGGCCGGCGACTGCCGCAGTCGCTCCTCGTCCACGGCCCGGAGGGCGTCGGCAAGCGCTCGCTGGCCCTGTGGATCGCGCGCGCGCTCCAGTGCGAGGCCGTGGAGACCGCGGAAACCGCGGAGGTGCCCTGCGAAGCGTGCCGCAACTGCCGCATGGCGGCGCGGCTGGAGCACCCGGACATTCACGTCCATTTTCCGATGCCGCGCCCGAAGCGGGCCGCCTCGCGGGCCAAGCTGCGGGAGGCCATCGAGGCGCAGCGGCACGAGCGTCTCGCGCTCCTGCGGGAGGATCTCCATGCGCGCCCGGACCCGGACGCGGTCACGGGACTCTATGTGGCCGCCGTCGAGAACATCCGGGACCAGGCGTCCCGGCGTCCTTCGATGGCGCGCAAGTCGGTGTTCGTGATCGAGGACGCGGAGCGGATGGTGCCGCAGAGCGCCAGCCCCGAGGCGGCGAACGCCTTTCTCAAGCTGCTGGAGGAACCGCCGCCGTTCGCGTGCATCGTGCTCACGAGCGGCCGTCCGGACGCCCTTCTGCCGACGATCCGGTCCCGCATGGTGCCGCTCCGCATCGCCCCGCTGCCGACCGAACGCGTGGCGGCCTACGTGGCGGAGCACCTCGGCGTTCGCGACGCCGACCGGGCGCGGGGGGTGGCCCGGCGGGCCGGCGGCGCCGTCTACCGGGCGCGCGCGCTCGTCCACTCCGAGGACGGCGAGTCCGGGGCCGGCGAATCCGGCGCGGCCGCGGACGATCTGCTCGCCGCCGCCCTCGACGGCACGCCGCAGGCGCGCTACCGCGCCGCGTCCCGCTTCTCCGCGCGTGGCGCGCGGGGAGAGTTGGAGCCGGCGCTGGAGGCGCTGCGCATCCGGCTTCGGGACATGCTCTGCGTCGCCGCTGGCGCGGCCGATGCGGCGCTCGATCCGGATCGAATGAAGGATCGCATGAAGAGGTCCGGCGGAGCGCGAGGCCAGGGTGCCCGCGGAGCGCGTGGCGGCCCGGGGGAAGGCGCGGTCCTCGAAGCCCTCGGGGCCGTCGATGCGGCCATGGAGGGGGTGGGCCGCAACCTGAATCCGCAGGCGACGACGGCCCTTCTGGTGGAGGAGATGAGCGCGGCCTTCGCCGGTCGCTCCACTGGCCGGACGGCGGGAACACCGCAGTTTGCGGGGGTACTGAGAAGTCTGTGACGGGAGGCAGCTTCGTGGACGGACTCACACATCTGGACCCGGACGGGCGGGTGCGAATGGTGGACGTGGGAGAGAAACCTCTCACGCGACGCGTGGCCGTGGCCGAGGGCCGGATCCGAATGCGCCGCGCGACGCTCGATGCCATCCGGGCGGGCGAGGTCGAGAAGGGAGAGGCGCTCGCCGTGGCGCGCCTTGCGGCGATCCAGGGGGCCAAGGCGGCGTCCACGCTCATCCCGCTCTGCCATCCCATCCCCCTCGACGCGGTCGATGTCGACCTCGAGGCCGAGGAGTCGCCGCCGGCCTACCGGCTCAGCGTGCGGGCCTCGGCGGAGTGGCGCACGGGCGTCGAGATGGAGGCGATGGCCGGCGTCGCGGCGGGCCTGCTCGCCCTGTACGACATGTGCAAGGCGATCGACCGGGGCATGGCGCTGGGACCGATTCGACTCCTGGAGAAGCGCGGGGGACGATCGGGCGCCTGGACGGCGGACGCGAAGTGACGCGGCTACAGGGGATACAGGGGATTCGGGGGACGCCGTGAACCACGGAGAAACGCTCCGGAAGAAGATCGAGTCGGGCACGGCGCGGGTGGGCGTACTCGGGCTCGGCTATGTCGGTCTGCCCGTCGTCACGGCGTTCTCCGGCGCCGGCTTCCGGACGCTGGGGTTCGACATCGACGAGCGGGTCGTGCATCGGGTG